>NZ_SJUW01000002.1:0-317849 GCF_004337105.1 Exiguobacterium sp. SH3S1
TACAATAGTGAACGCAAGCAATGGAACCTAAAAAAAATGACTCCGGAGCAATACCGGAGCCATCTGATCGCCGCATAAAAGACGACGCACTTTTTATTAAACTGTCCGAAAAACAGGGCTCAGTTCAGTACGCCTCACCCTTATTGTTCGATCAACCATGTCGCGAGCACGTCGGCTTCTTCGGCAGACGCGAGACCGGCCGGCATTGTACCTTGACCGTTGACGATGATGTTCGCGATTTCTTCAGCAGACAAACGTTCTCCGACTCCAGTCAACGCCGGACCGACGCCACCTTCAAGATTTCCGCCGTGGCAACCTGTGCAGCCTTTAGCAGCGTACAAGTCTTCCGGGTTCATCTCGGTGACGGCTGGACCTTCAGCGGCTTGTTGCGCTTGGTTTACGCCAAAATACGATAATGAGACCATAGCGATGATTGCGACGATCGCAATCGCTGCAAACGGTAACAATGGATTACGCATTGTATTTCCCCCTCATGTTCTTTCCAAATTTCTACCCATCACTATTTTACTCAAAAAACAATAAAGAAGGAAGGAAAATCACTCATTTTCCTTCCTTTCTTCTAAAACTTCACATTTTATTCAAAAACACGATTAATCGAGGAAGTCTTTCAAGCGTTTCGAGCGACTCGGGTGACGGAGCTTCCGTAATGCCTTCGCTTCGATTTGACGGATCCGCTCACGCGTGACCCCGAACACTTTACCGACTTCTTCGAGCGTGCGCGTCCGACCGTCATCAAGCCCGAAGCGGAGACGGAGTACGTTCTCTTCCCGGTCTGTCAACGTATCGAGCACGTCTTCGAGTTGTTCTTTGAGCAGCTCGTAGGCTGCTGCATCCTGAGGTGCCATCGCATCTTGATCTTCAATGAAGTCACCGAGGTGCGAATCGTCCTCTTCACCAATCGGTGTTTCAAGCGACACCGGTTCTTGCGCGATTTTTAAAATCTCACGAACTTTCTCAGGCGTCAATTCCATTTCCTTGGCAATCTCTTCAGGAGCCGGCTCACGCCCGAGGTCTTGCAACAATTGACGTTGAACACGGATCAATTTGTTGATCGTTTCGACCATATGGACCGGAATCCGGATCGTTCGGGCTTGGTCGGCGATGGCACGTGTGATCGCTTGACGAATCCACCACGTCGCATACGTCGAGAACTTGAACCCTTTCATGTAGTCGAACTTCTCGACTGCCTTGATCAGACCCATGTTTCCTTCTTGGATCAAGTCAAGGAACAACATACCGCGACCGACATAGCGTTTCGCGATCGAGACGACGAGACGAAGGTTGGCTTCAGCGAGACGTTTTTTCGCCTCGTCATCGCCTTGCTCGATTCGCTTCGCGAGTTCGGTCTCGTCTTTGGCACTCAACAAATCGACACGGCCGATTTCTTTCAAGTACATCCGGACCGGGTCGTTGATTTTAATTCCTGGCGGGACAGCCAGATCATTCAAGTCGACCTCTTCGTCTTCTTTTTTCGTAGGAGTCTCCTCGGCATCGGCCGCATCTTCTGTGACGCGGATGTCTTTGCCTTCTAAATCTTCAATGAAGTTATCGATAAAATCTGAATCGACCTCAAAATGGCTGAGGCGATCCTGGATCGCTTGCATCGATACGACACCCTTCTTTTTCCCCAACTTTTCAAGTTCGTCTATGGCGTTAAATAAATCCTCTTTTTTCTTCTCTGCCATCTAGCAGTTCAACTCCTTCCAAACTTCCTTCACGTTCATCGTTCACGTAAGCGGCGACTCCGGGTAATCAATTCTTGTAGCTTCGATGCCTGGTCTACTATACTTTCGGCATCCTGCCCGATTTCCCTTTTTGCTCGCTCGATTTGACGCTGTTCCTCATAACTGTTTATCACCTTAATGTATTCATCTAAAACCTCTTCAGTCAGATCATCAGGCGCTGACATGAGCCGAATCTCTGCATAGCGGTTGGCATAGTCAGGACGTTGGTCGCAGTGACGCTCCATAAAAGGCGGCATGACCTGCTCAAACTCTTCAAGCGTCATATCTTCTGAAACGATCTCATAAAACGCCGTCGCCAACATGCGATGAATCTCATCTTGGTAAGCTAGGCCGAGTCGGTCGCGGACGAAGCGAACCCGTTCCGGTCCGCTGAGCATCGCCCGTAACAGTAATTTTTCGGCCTTCACAAAACGTGGTTCATTCGCCTTACTCGATCGTTTACGGATTGGTTCTGGTTCACGAAGCGCTGGCGATGCCTGCACTTGGCTCGACACCGGTCGCGGCATTCGATTCGCTAGCGTTTCGACAGGAATGTCAAACTCGTTCGCCAATTTTTTTAAATATAAATCGCGGCGAATCGAGTTGTCCGTCTTGCTGATTTCCCCAAGCATCGCTTCAATAAACCGAATCCGTTCTCCTTCTCGATTCATATTTTTCCCGCGCCGAAGCGTCCGGTTCATGAAATCGAGGACGGATAAGCGTTCCGATTCGACAAAACGTTGCCATTGCTCCCGACCGTTCGTCCGAATATAATCATCCGGGTCCGTCTTCTCCGGTAGCATGAGCACTTGGACGTCGAGCGGATACGCCTCGAGCATGCGAACGACTTTGAGCGTCGCCTCTTGTCCGGCATGGTCTCCGTCGTAACAAATCACGACTTCATCGACCATCCGTGACAACGCCCGGGCATGCTGCGATGAAAATGCCGTCCCGAGTGAAGCGACGACCTCGGCCGTCCCGGCTTGGGCGACTTGGAGGACATCGACGTTCCCTTCGACGAGGAGCACCCGTTTTTGTTTCCGCATCGATGCACGTGCTTGTGAAAATCCAAATAACAGCTCACTCTTGTTAAAGAGTGGTGTCTCCGCCGTATTTACATACTTGGGCTGTCTGTCGTCAATCGCACGGCCGCTAAATCCGACGATTGTGCCGTCTCGATCCGCAATCGGAAAGACGACTCTTCCTTCGAACCGGTCAAAATATTCACCGGATCTAGATTTAGAAATAAGTCCTGCTTCGACCATGACTTCTAGGTCGAACCCTCTTCGCTCGAGTGAATCGACGGTGAAGCGGCGTTGATCAGGGGCGTATCCGATTTTGTACTGCCCGATCGTCGTCTCGGCCAAACCGCGTTCACGTAAATACGTCAAGCCGACTTCTCCGGCCTCGGTTTTCATCAATACCTCGTGATACAGGTCGGCGATGATCCGATGAGCATCACGCATTTGTTTACGAACGACTTGATCGCGTGTCAGCTCTTCGTCACCGGCCACCCCTTCTACAGCGATGTTTGCCCGTGTCGCTAAGCGCTCAATCGTTTCCGGGAAGGACAACCCTTCCGTTTCCATGACGAACGTAAAGACGTTCCCGCCAGCACCGCAACCGAAACAATGATACATGCCTTTTTCAGGCGATACGGAAAAAGAAGGACTATTTTCCGAGTGGAACGGACAAAGTCCGACAAGACGGTGGCCTTGTTTCTTCAATTCAACGCGTTCACTGATCAAGTCCACGATATCCGTGGCTTGTTTCACTTCCGCAATGACTTCATCCGGTATCCGTGGCAACTCCACCACTCCCTATCCAATCTCGCAACGAAACGGAACGCTCACCACGTTCCGTTTCACTATCGTGTCAATACTCTATTATACCGTTAACACGCGTCGATTACTAATGCGAGCGCTCAGTCATCTTTCGACTGTTCAAGCTGACGTAAAATGATCCCTGCCGTCTCTTCGACCGCCTTATTCGTCACATCGATGACCTCGCAGCCGATTCGTTCGTATATCCCTCGCGCGTACTCGAGTTCCCGATTGATTCGCTCGAGTTGAGCGTAATCCGCTTCCGGTTTTAAACCGAGCGATTTCAAACGCTCCATTCGAATCGAAATCAACTTGTCCGGCGAAATGATCAAACCGACACACTTATCCGGTGACAGCTCAAACAGTTCTTCGGGCGGACGCGACTCCGGCACGAGCGGGACGTTAGCGACTTTATAACGTTTTAGCGCCAAATATTGTGACAGCGGCGTCTTCGATGTGCGAGACACACCGACGAGGACGATATCAGCCTTTTTCAAGCCACGCGGATCGCGTCCGTCGTCATACTTGACGGCAAACTCCATCGCCTCGATTTTACGGAAGTAATCCTCGTCTAGACGATAGATCAGACCCGGTTTCTCACGCGGACTCTCCCCCAGTTTTCCCGATAAGATGTCGAGGAGATCACCGAGCAGGTCGATCGTTTTGACGTCATACGCTTTACCGAGTGACACGAGCAATGAGCGATGTTCTTCGTTAACGAGCGTGAAGGCGATCACCGCTCCTTGGGCTCTAGCCTGCGTGACGACATCATGAATCGTCTGTTCGTCTTCGACGAAAGGAATCCGGAGTGTCTCGATCGCATTCTCATGGAATTGGATGCTTGCCGCCCGGACGACGAGCTCACACGTTTCTCCGACAGAGTCACTCACGACAAATACGAGTTGTTTGTTTATCAAACCAATTTCCTCCTCAGAACGATTCATCGTTGGCAAGTGCAATCAACACCTTGGTCATGTTCGTCTTCGTCATTCGGCCGAGCACGATGAGCGAACCATCCTTCTCTTCGACGACAGGCATGGCGTCAATCTGTTTCTCAATCAACTTCATCCCGGCCCGAATGAGCGTCTCACCTTTTTCACAAACGGTAATATTCGGCATCCGTGTCATAATGACGTTGACAGGCAATTGGTCGAGGTCCTGATTGCCGATGGCCGCCCGCAGTAAATCTTTGCGGGACAACACCCCGACAAGTTCATTGTCTTTTCCGACGACGAACAACGACCCGACATCTTCTAAGAACAACGTGACGACCGCATCATACACGGTCATTTCATTGCTGACGACTTTCGCGGACGACATGAAATCACCAACGGTCAGCGAATCAAGTTTTTCGCGGAGCAGCGATGAATTTCGTTTGCCGACGAACGTGTAGCCGACGCGTGGTCTTGCTTCTAATATTCCAGTCATCGTCAAAATGGCAAGATCAGGGCGGAGCGTGGCACGGGTGAGCGATAACTCTTGAGCAATCTGCTCTCCCGTGATCGGTCCGTTCACTCTCACAATCTCAACAATCTTCTGTTGGCGTTCATTCAGCTGCATAGCCAACCCCCTCTAGTTTGATCAGAGTACGAGCGCGCTGAAGTCAGCAACACGCTCGATCGTCGTAGCGAGTCGCTTCATCTCACTGAGACGATTATGGCGAATCGTTTCTACGTCGCTCATGACCATCGTATTTTCAAAATAAGCACTTATCGGTTGTTCAAGCGCTCGAAGTGATGTGATGGCACGCATGTAGTCGCCCACTTCGACCGCTTCATGTGTCTCGGGCAACGTTGATTCGACCGCGGCGTGAAGGGCTTTCTCTTCAGCATTCTCAAACAGGGCCGGATCCACTAGTCCTGGTTCGCCTTTTTTAGCGATATTGACGACGCGCGTCAACTGCTCGATCAACTGTTTCGCCTCGTCTGACAGCATGTTTTGAACCGCCTCCGCGCGAGCGTCGAGCTGTTCGACAGTCAGACCAGTCGTGAGAACGGCGTCAATCACGTCGTATCGTACTTGTCTCTCTTGCAGACGATACTTCAAGCGGAGCATAAAGAAGTCATTAAGTTGCGCCTTGACTTGTTCTTTATCGGCATCATAAAGTCCTGCTTCCACCTGAGATTCGACAACTTGTGAAAGTAATTTGTCGACTGGTAGATCGACGTGCCAATCTCCAAGAATTTGAACGACTCCTTGCGCTTGGCGGCGAAGGGCGAACGGATCTTGTGAACCGCTTGGAATCATGCCGACCCCGAAGAACGCAGCAATCGAATCGAGTTTATCCGCGAGTGCGAGCGCGGCCCCCGTCGGCGTGGCCGGTGAAGCGTCTCCGGCGAAGCGTGGCATATAGTGCTCACGGATCGCGGCCGCAACTTCTTTGTCCTCACCTTGCTGGAGTGCATACTTTTCTCCCATCACGCCTTGAAGCTCGGTAAATTCGTAAACCATCTGGCTAACGAGGTCGAATTTATGGATTTCCCCAGCGCGTTCGACTTTCTGAGCATCGGCATTGAACAGTGGAGCGAGCGTGAGCGCGAGTTGTTGGACGCGGCGAACTTTCGCGCCTGTCGTCCCGAGCTTCTCATGAAAGACGATGCGATCGAGACGGTCGAGCTGGTCGTCGATTTTCGTCTTTTTATCTTCTTCATAGAAGAAGACGGCATCGGCGAGTCGTGCCCGGATGACTTTCTCGTTCCCTTTGGCAACGTTTTGCAGATGGTCTGCGTTACCGTTACGAACCGTCACAAAATAGTGTTGGAGCGTGTCACCGATATAGACTGGGAAATAGCGCTGATGCTCTTTCATCGTCGTGATCAACACTTCTTCAGGAAGGTCGAGGTAGCTCGCGTCAAACTCACCGAACAGAGCTGTCGGCCATTCGACGAGGTTCGTCACTTCTTCAAGCAACGACGCGTCAAGTGGCACCGTCCATCCTTGTTCATTCGCCAACTGTTCGATTTGACGTTCGATGCGTTCGCGACGGTCGTCGTAAGATGCGACGACAAACTCTTGTTCGAGCGTGGCCACATAGCGGTCAGGTGATGAGATTGTCACGTCGCCTTTACTTAAGAAGCGATGTCCGCGTGTCACGTTACCTGTTTGGACGCCCTCGATCTCGAAATCGATCTGTTCTGTCCCAAACATGGCGACTAACCAGCGGATCGGACGCATGTAGCGGAGGCTGCTCGTACCCCATTTCATATTTTTCGGGAACGTCATGCCGCGGACGACGTCTTCAAGGCCGCCAAGTAATGAAGCCGTCGGCTGACCTGACTCGTGACGATCTGCGAAGACGTATTCGACCCCTTTTTCTTCCGCGAAGTAAAGGTCGTCGACTGACAGTCCGCGTCCACGCGCAAATCCCGCTGCCGCTTTCGACCAGTTTCCGTCTGCATCTTGCGCAATCTTTTTAGCCGGTCCCCGGAGCGTCTCCGTCAAATCTTGTTGACTCTCCTCGACGTCACGAACGAGTACAGCGAGACGACGTGGTGTCGAATAGACCGTGACAGCTCCGAAGTCGACGCGGGCGTCCGACAAGAACGCCGCCACGCGCTCTCCTAACTGTTTCTCCGAGCGGAGCACGTATTGGGCTGGTAGTTCTTCAAGTCCAATTTCTAGTAAAAGGTCACGCATCCAAGGCACCTGCTTTCTCTTGATTAAGGAGTGGGAAGCCGAGGCGTTCCCGTTCTTCGATAAATTTGGCCGCACATGCCCGCGACATGTTGCGGACACGTTGGATGAAACCGGTCCGTTCCGTCACCGAGATCGCGCCTTTCGCGTCGAGCAGGTTGAACGTGTGCGAGCATTTTAAGATGTAATCGTACGCCGGGAAGACGAGGTTTTCCTCGAGCGCCCGCTTCGCTTCTTTCTCATACGTATCGAACAACGTGAACAACATATCGACGTCTGACAGCTCAAACGTGTACTTCGAGTGTTCAAACTCTGGCTGATAGAAAATATCGCCATACTTGAAACCGTCTGTCCAGACGAGGTCGAACACACTCTCAACTTCTTGAATATATGACGCGAGACGTTCGAGACCGTACGTGATCTCGACGGCGATCGGGTCGCACTCGATCCCGCCGACTTGTTGGAAGTATGTGAACTGGGTGATTTCCATCCCGTTCAACCATACTTCCCAACCGAGTCCGGCCGCACCGAACGTCGGGTTTTCCCAGTTGTCCTCGACGAAGCGAATGTCGTGTTCGAGCGGGTTGATACCGATCAACTCCAAACTCTCCAAATAGAGTTCTTGAATGTTGTTTGGGGACGGCTTCATGATGACTTGGAATTGGTGATGTTGATACAGACGGTTCGGGTTTTCCCCGTATCGACCGTCAGCCGGACGGCGTGACGGCTCCGTATAACAAACGTTCCACGGCTCTGGTCCGAGACTCCGTAAAAACGTCATCGGGTTCATCGTTCCGGCCCCTTTTTCTACGTCATACGCTTGCATCGTCAGGCAGTTTTTCGACGCCCAAAAATTTTGCAACGTGAGAATGATTTCTTGCACCGTTTTGTGCTTCATATGTGACACCTCCAAAAGTATTGAAACGACAAAAAACGCCCCTATGTGCCATGCACATAGGGACGGGATTACCCGCGGTTCCACCCTACTTGCCTCGGTATCGAGGCCACTCTTTGGATTGGGGCGCTCCGGAATCGCCATTCGCTCTCTTCATGGCGTTCGGCTCTCACCTTCCCGAACTCGCTTTACCCATGATTTAAGAACTACTCATTTTCCTTCACAGCGCACGCTATTTCATTTGTCTAATCGTAGATTATGGTATCGAACCTTGCATGAATTGTCAATCATCGTTCAAGTAAAGTCGCTGCATCTGATCGAGGACCCGTTTCGTCTTGAGGTTCAGTCCGCTGTAAGAGTCCATATAGGCGTCAAACAGTTGCCGTAACAGGAGACGTGTCTCCTTCGTCAACGGGACGTTACTAAACTCTGACAACTCATGCCGGCTCAACAAGTAAAGTAACTTTGCCAGCCGCTCACTCATCTGAATCGACCCTGCCTCTTGGTGGCGCGAACAGAGAAACCCGCCCGACGTCACGGAAAAGAACATCGGGTCGGTCACATCATTGCACCGCACACAACCGGTCAAGACCGGGGCGACGCCGAGCAGATACATAATTCTGAGTTCGAAATGATGGGTGATGATCTCAGGGTCCATTCCGGCGTTCAGCGCTTGGAGCGCGTCATTCAAAATTCGGTATAATGGCCGATTCGGGACTCGATCTTCGACAGTTTTATCGACGAGTTCGAGCAAGTACACGGCATACGCCATCCGCTCGACATCTTTACGGATTTCCGGGTATGACGTGATCACGTCAGACGACTTGAGTTGACCGAGACCGCGGCTCGCCGGGAAGATATAGACGGCTTCGACGAACGGTTGGCTCGCTGCGTGCAGCCGGCTCCCCGGCTTTTTCGCACCGCGTGCCATGACGGCGACTTTCCCGAGCTCTTCTGTGAAGAGGGTCACGACTTTGTTGGATTCACCGTAATTGACGGTCCGAATGACGATGCCCGTGACTTTTTGTAACATGGCTCAATACTCGTCGTCGCGGAACCCGAGGTCACGGAGTTGGCCCATCTTATTGCGCCAATCTTTTTGGACTTTCACCCATAAGTTTAAATACACTTTCGTACCGAGCAAGAGCTCGATGTCATGACGCGCTTCCGTCCCGACCTGACGGAGCATCGCACCTTTCTTGCCGATGACGATTCCTTTTTGCGAGTCACGCTCGACCATGATGACGGCTTCGACGTCGACCATGTCCGAGTTGTCTCGTTTCTTGATCGATTCGATGTTGACCGCGATCGAATGCGGAATCTCATCGCGCGTGTTATGGAGCACTTTCTCGCGAATCAGTTCCGAGATGATGAAGCGCTCCGGGTGATCCGTCACTTGATCAGCCGGATAGTACATCGGCCCTTCTGGTAGCAGCTTCTTGATCTCACCGATGAGCGGTTCGACGTTATTGCCTTGCAAGGCTGAAATCGGAACGTACGCCGCGAAATCAAGTTGATTCGTATACTGTTCGATGACAGCAGGGATCTCGTCCGGATGAATCAAATCGATTTTGTTCATCACAAGGATGATCGGTGTGTCGAGTCCTTTCAACTTCTCGATGATGAACTCGTCACCGGCACCACGCGGCTCTGTTACGTTGACCATGAACAAAATCGCGTCGACTTCGCGCAACGCGTTCGTCGCCACTTTCATCATGAAGTCGCCGAGACGGTGCTTCGGTTTATGGATCCCTGGCGTGTCGATGAAGATGATTTGCGTGTCGTCTGTCGTATAGACACCTTGGACCTTGTTACGTGTCGTCTGGGGTTTGTCTGACATGATGGCGATCTTTTGACCGATGACCCGGTTCAAGAACGTCGATTTCCCGACGTTCGGACGTCCGATAATTGAAACAAAACCTGATTTAAAACCTTCTTGATACATAGTGCACCTGCTTTCTAAATTTCCAATACATTGATTATAAAGCGAATAAATACGGTCCGAAAATGACGAGCGCTGTTACGGCTGCTCCGCCCGAAGCGACGAGGACCGAGCCCGCCGCGACGTCTTTCGCTTGTTTGGCGAGCGGCTCGATGTCTTTCGTCACGAGATCGACCGTCCGTTCGACGGCCGTGTTCATCAATTCGAGAGCGATGACAAGCACGACCCAACCGAACAAGATGAGGTTTTCAAGCGTTGTCGTCGGGAGCCACCAACAAAACAATCCGACGAGCAAGCTTGCAATGAGGTGAATCAGCATGTTCCGTTCGGTTCGCACTGCGTGCACGATCCCGTGCACCGCAAACCAGAACGGATTCACACCTCGCCTCGCTTCAACTCAAAGTGAGCGAGCACTTGCTCCTGACGCGCCGTCATCTCGGCTTCTTCTTCTGGCGTCATATGGTCGTAGCCGAGCAAATGGAGAAAGCCATGGATCGCCAAGAAGCCGAGTTCGCGTTCAAACGAATGACCGTAGTCCGCCGCTTGCTCGCGGCACCGCTCCACCGAGATGACGATGTCGCCCAATAGACGAGGTTCATCCTCATCGAGCATGAAGTCCATCTCTTCTTCTCCCATCTCGTCAAACGCAAAACTGATGACGTCCGTCGGCGCGTCTTTGCCGCGCCATTCCTGGTTGATGACTTGAATCTCGTCATTCGTTAAAAACGTGACTGACAGTTCACTCGGTTCTTCGACTTGTTCCGCCGAGGCCGCGTGAACTAAAATCGATTCGACTAACTCGAGCTGAGACTCGGTCAACAGCCCTTGTTCATCGTTCGAGATGATTTGCATGTAATTCGCCTTCTTTCTTTAGTTCTGGGTATTCGATCCGTTCATGGAACAAGCCGGTCAACGTCTCGCACGCACTCTCGCCGACACGCCACACTTCCTTCGTCGTCAAGTCACACTCTTCGAACTGACCGTCTTGGAGCTTGTCGCGAATGATCGAGCTGACGAGCTGGCGTATCCGCTCCGGTGTCGGCTGTTTTTGCGACCGGACCGCTGCTTCGATCGAATCGACGATCATGACGACCGCCGCCTCACGCGACTGCGGTTTCGGTCCCGGGTAACGGAAGCGTGACTCCGACACGTCTCGTGACTCTTTCGCTTTCACATAAAAGAACTTGAGCAGCGACGTCCCGTGATGTTGCTCGGCGATGTCGATAATCTCTTTCGGCAGTTTATAGCGCCGCAACAAATCAGAGCCGTCGTAAGGATGCGCCATAATGATGTCGGCCGACTCTTCCGGTGTGAGCCGGTCGTGCGGGTTCACGCCGTTTTGTTGATTCTCGATAAAGTGGAGCGGCCGTTCCGTCTTGCCGAGGTCGTGATAATAGCTCGCGACCCGGGCGAGCAGACCGTCGGCCCCGATCGCCTCACACGCCGACTCGGCGAGATTGGCGACCATCATGCTATGGTGATACGTACCCGGAGCCTCCATCAACAGTTTTCGCAGCAGCGGGTGCGTCGGGCTCATCAATTCGACTAAGCGTCCGGACGACAACACGCCGAACCAAGGCTCTAGAAACGGCAGGAAGCCGAACGTGAGAACGATCGACAACAAGGCGCTCGTGATCGCGAAACCGGATAAATAGGCGACCATCTCCCACGTCACTTGCGTGTTCCGCAAGAACAGGAGCGCGAGCACCATGATGATGTTGATGATTCCGAGCAAGACGCCTGAAAGGAACAAGCGTTTCCGT
Source organism: Exiguobacterium sp. SH3S1 (assembly GCF_004337105.1). NCBI lineage: Bacteria > Bacillati > Bacillota > Bacilli > Caryophanales > Exiguobacterium > Exiguobacterium sp. SH3S1. The sequence goes on from NZ_SJUW01000002.1 coordinate 11,802, forward strand.
TGAATCTTCGGTTCGACCAAAAAGACAGCCAGGAAACTCCCGGTCGCAAAGTAAACGACCGTCATAAAGCTCGTATTTTGGCCAAAGCTCGCAACAATTGAACCAGCGATCATCGTGATGAGCGCCGAAGCCAACGCGACCCGTTCATCGACTAAGATACGGAGCAATAAGACGACGAACGCCGTCGGGGCGATGACGTACGCATACGTCGTGAACTCGATCCCGATATAACCGACGCCGAAGAAAATACCTAGTTGCAGCAATAGTAGGCCATAGACAGTAATCAAAATTTTAGGTCGGAGCAAAAGTTCTTGAATTTTTGAACGGATCAGCATGAATAAAAATCCGACCGTCAAGAGTCCGCTGAGCAAATAGGCACCGAACAAAGGCGCGAACGAACGGTTCGGGTCAATCGCACCGGTCAATTCGAGCTTCCGATAGATTTCACGGGTCACGACTTCCCCTTGGTTGACGAGGAGCTGTCCTTCTTGAATGATGACCGGTTCAACGGCGTCGATCGCTTCTTGTTCTTTCTGACGAGTCGCTTCCGAATCGAAAACATAGTTCGGGACGATCAGTTGGTCACTTAAACTCGTCGCGACCGCTCGGAATTCTAACGACAACGGTGATTGGTCGATGACCGTCGACGCCCGGTCTCTCGCCTCGGCAATCGACTCGGAACTCGTTTCGATCCGATTCGCCATGACTTCTTGAAGCGCCGTCACGGCGACGTCTTCGACGGTACGACGCGTGTTCACGGTCGCCTCCAGGAGTGAGTTCAACTCATCGTCTGCAAGGAGCCCGTTCACTTCTGTAGAGTTCAATCGATTTTTGATATCAGACAGTTCAGTGTCCTCATCCGTGTCTTCGAACGCCGCAAACAATTGCTCGATTTTGGCAATCTGTTGATCGGCGAATTCACGGCGTAATGAGAACTGACTCCCGACGGCGTTCGTCGCGTCTTGTCTCAGACGGTCCGACGCGACCCTGTCCTCGATCGTGATCGGGGAGCGGATATCTTGTGCGGCGATGCCAAGCGGCTCTACGCTGATGATTGATGGGCGCACCGTAAAGTAGAGGATCGCGCCAAGGATGAGAAAAAAGAGGACGGAGATTGTGGCGACCGTCCAATGACGTGCTTGCTGCATCAGTGCCCCCCCTTTCGTCATGTAATATCTGTACTGTAGGCGTTGATGATTTTTTTGACGAGTGGATGCCGCACGACGTCTGAGGCGCTAAAGTGTTCGAAGTGAATCCCGTCGACTCCTTCGAGGAGATGGAGCGCTTCTTGAAGCCCCGACGCTTTCCCTCTCGGTAAGTCGACTTGCGTCAAATCACCGGTGACGACCATCTTCGACCCGAACCCGAGCCGTGTCAAAAACATTTTCATCTGTTCTTTCGTCGTATTCTGCGCCTCATCCAAAATGACGAACGCATCTTCAAGCGTCCGTCCGCGCATGTAAGCGAGCGGGGCGACTTCGATCGTCCCTCGCTCGAGCAGACGGTTCGTGTGTTCGACACCATAGACGTCAAACAAGGCGTCATAGAGCGGTCGTAAGTAAGGGTCGACTTTCTCTTTTAAGTCACCCGGCAAGAAACCGAGGTTCTCACCCGCCTCGACGGCAGGACGCGTCAAAATGATCCGTTTCACTTGACCTTCCTTCAGCGCCCGCGCAGCCAGGACGACCGCCAAATACGTCTTCCCGGTCCCGGCCGGCCCGATCCCGAACACGAGGTCGCGTTTCTCGATGGCCCGGACGTAACGGCTCTGTCCGACCGTCTTCGCCCGGATCGGTTTTCCTTTGTTCGTCGTGAAGACGACGCGGCCATAATGTTCGAGCAGTTCTTCCCCTTTGCCGATCTTAATATGTTGGATGACACTGATCGCATCGCCCTCGTTCAACCGTGCACCTTGTTTAACGAGTTGTTGCAACGTCTTGATCACACTTTTCGTCAATTCGAGCGTCTCCGCGCTGTCGGCTTGGATGATCAGCTCTTCGCCACGAGGCGTAAGTGCGACGGCAAGCTCGGCCTCGATCGCACGGAACACCTCGTCTTTCGGTCCGAGGAGTGCCTGCGCTTCGCTCGCATGTTCCATGACGAACGGTATCTTATCTGTCGTAATCAATGGATGTTTCTCCCCCTCATCTATAGATTGTTCCTTCTTTACTTTAGCACTATCATGCCGTTCGTGAAAGAAAGACCGTTAGCTCGAGCCACAAAAAAAGCAGCGACATCGAGTCACTGCTAAAAAATTACCGACGGCGGCGTTTCGAGACCGGCGGCTGAAGAATCTCACTCCAGACGATGGCTTGACGCGCTTGCTTCATCGTAATGCGCGGTTGCGCTGTCTGTCGTGAATCGGTCGCTTCCGTTATCGGAGGGATTTTGACTGCCTGTTCGAACGCAGCGCTCACTTTCGGGAGCGACTCACGCGACTTTGGTGCGTGCCGATTCGGATCAAACTCGTGCCGGTCTGAATTTTCGACCGGAATCGCGACACGACGACGAACTTTTTGCGGTACTTTATTCTGTCGTTCGTCTCGCGGATCGTTGAGTGGTCCATCGACTTCTTTCATCATGTCGCCGACCGTATCCAAATACCGTTTCAGATCCGTGCTCGGTGGCTTTTCTCCTGTAGATGACGACTTCTCAAGTCGCTTCATGACCGCGGAAGCGACCCCGAAGGCGACTAATAGTAAGATCCATAATCCATCCATATCGATTACTCTCTATCAGATTCGACTGGGTGCCCGATCGCATTACGCATTTGCGTATCCGCTTGGACGTTCAAGTAGTTGACGTAATCCATGACCCCAAGCTTGCCGTTACGGAGCGCATCTGCCATCGCGAGCGGAACTTCCGCCTCGGCCGCGACTACTTTGGCGCGCATTTCTTCGACCGATGACTTCATCTCTTGCTCGCGGGCGATCGCCATCGCGCGACGTTCCTCAGCTTTCGCCTGCGCAATTTTCTTATCTGCCTCGGCTTGGTCGGTTTGGAGCACCGCGCCGATGTTTTTACCGATATCAATGTCGGCGATATCGATCGACAAGATTTCAAACGCCGTCCCTGAATCGAGACCTTTCGTCAATACGGTACGTGAAATCATGTCCGGGTTCTCAAGCACGTGTTTATGGTTATGTTGCGAACCGATCGTCGAGACGACCCCTTCACCGACACGGGCGATGATCGTTTCTTCACCGGCACCCCCGACGAGGCGGTCGATGTTGGCCCGGACCGTGATCCGCGCTTTCGCTTTCACTTCGATCCCATCCATCGCCACACCGGCGATGAACGGTGTCTCGATGACTTTCGGGTTAACCGACATCTGAACGGCTTCTAACACGTTCCGGCCAGCAAGGTCGATGGCGGCGGCACGTTCGAACGATAATTCGATATCGGCACGGTGCGCCGCGATCAAAGCGTTGACGACACGGTCGACGTTACCGCCGGCTAAAAAGTGACTCTCGAGCTGGTTCGTGTTCAAGCCGATGCCTGCTTTGACGGCTTTGATGAGCGGGTTGATGATTTTAGACGGGACGACGCGACGAAGTCGCATCCCGATCAATGTGAAGATGGAGACGTGGACGCCTGAAGCAAACGAGCTGATCCACAGGCCGACCGGTACAAACGTGAAGAACACGGCGAGCGCGATCAATCCCCCACCTGTGATGAGTAACGTGCTTAATAGTTCTGGTGTCATTCTGTTACATCCTCCTTCGGTTCTACAAAGCGTCGGACGACAACGCGTCCCGAGTCGACTTTATACACCTCAATTTTTGTTTGTTCATCGAGATAGCTACCTTCTGCCACGACGTCGATTCGTTCGCCTTCAATCTCAGCAGTACCTGCTGGACGAAGCGGCGTCAATGTGACGCCGACTTTCCCAAGCAACCTCTTACGGTCGTCATGAGACAAATACCCCTTATCAGTCGACGTCGAATCGGTCAAAATCAAGCCTTTGTACATGAGTGAGCGATTCGACTGCAGTCGACGGTACGCCCAAAAACCGAGTCCCGCAACAAGCGCCGTCGCTAAACCAAGTGACAGCCAAAGCTGCCCGATCGTGGCACCTGCCATAATCAAACTCGCCACGACGGCGCCTATCCCGAGGACCCCGAACAATCCAAAACCGGCAACGAACACTTCAATTCCAAGAAGGACAATCCCGACGAAAAACACCGTCAGAATCACTCCGAGACCAAATGTCATCGTATTGCTACCCCCTTCCAAATCCAAAGCTACCTCTTATCTCTAGTGTATACGAAACAAGATTGAATGTGGTTTCATAATACGCAAAAAAAGGCAGAAACTTTTGGATTTCTCCAAAGATCCCTGCCTTTTATCATTAATTCGTCAATTGTTGTTTGACAATTCGGTTCACAAGACCACCGTCAGCCTTGCCTTTAACTTGTGGCATGACGACGCCCATCACCTTACCCATATCGGACGGACCCGCAGCGTTCGTCTCGGCAATTGCTGCCTTGACGATTGCTGTGACTTCGTCTTCAGAGAGTTGCTTAGGCATGTAGACCTCTAGTACGACAATTTCATCAGCTACTTTAGAAGCAAGGTCTTCACGACCAGCGCTTTCGAATTCTCGGAGGGAGTCTCTGCGCTGTTTCATCTCTCGGTTGAGCACCGTGAGCTCCTCTTCCTCAGTAAGATCTTGTCGACCAAGTTTGATGGCCTCGTTCTGGAGCGACGCTTTGACCATCCGGATCGTCGTGAGACGATCTTTCTGTTTAGCGCGCATGGCTTGCTTCATGTCGTCCGTCAAGCGTTCTTGCAGACTCATGAGCCAACACCCTCTCTACAAAAGAAACTTCAATCAGAATTTCTTGTTCTTGCGAGCAGCTTCTGATTTCAATTTACGTTTTACGCTTGGCTTTTCGTAGTGACGACGTTTGCGAACTTCGGCAAGAGTGCCATCTTTCGCAACACCGCGTTTGAAACGACGAAGAGCGTCTTCAAGCGATTCGTTTTTACGGACACGAGTTTCCACTAGTTTTCCCTCCCTCCGAATTACACGACTAAGGAAACGTGTTTCACACGTCATACCACATTATAGTGAAATTAAGTCGTGTGGTCAACTACTACTTCAATTAATAATCGCTGTCCGAACGCCCGCCTGTGACGATGGCAATTCCAGCAGAAGCGCCAATGCGCGTTGCACCAGCATCGATCATCGCTTGTGCGCCTGCGAAATCACGGACGCCGCCTGATGCTTTGACGCCAAGATCCGGTCCGACCGTCTCACGCATGAGTCGGATGTCTTCGACGGTAGCGCCGCCAGTTGAGAATCCAGTCGACGTTTTCACGAAGTCTGCACCCGCTTTGACTGACAGCTCAGCCGCTTTTTTGATTTCTTCTTTAGTAAGCAGGCACGTTTCAAAGATGACTTTGACGAGCGTACCGTTTGCTGCTTCGACGACGGCACGGATGTCGCGTTCGACGAGGTCGAAATCGCCGTCTTTCATCGCACTGATGTTGATGACCATGTCGACTTCGTCTGCGCCGTTGGCAATCGCATCTTTCGTTTCGAACGCTTTCACTTCAGGTGTGTTCGCACCGAGCGGGAATCCGATGACCGTACAAACTTTGACGTCCTCATCTAATTTAAGTTGCTCGGCAGCGTAAGCGACCCATGTCGGGTTGACACAAACGCTCGCGAATTTGTACTCAAGTGCCTCTGCACATAGTTTTGTGACTTGATCTTTCGTTGTTTCTGCCTTCAAGGCCGTGTGGTCGATATAACGTGCTAATTCCATAATAAATTCCTCCTCTGACATATAGGTCTGACATCTAACATATTATCATGTTTTTGAGAAATGTAACAGCTTTCACTTCATGCAAGTTGACGGCGTTTTCGCGTTTGGACCCAGCTGTTCCAACTGAAGAAAAAGATGGCGATCCAGATGCATGTGAACGCGAAGATATGATACGTCGTGAACGGTTCATCGTACAAGATGACACCGATCGCCAGACTGAGCGTCGGGGCGATGAACTGTAAAAAACCGACGAGCGTGAACGGGATATGTTGCGCCCCGTAACCGAACAACAGGAGCGGCAACGCCGTCATGACGCCCGTGCCTAAGAGCGCGGCCCAAACAATCGGTTCGCCCGTCATCGTGAGCCCGCCGCGCGACGTTTCGAAGGCGAGGAAGATGACCGCGACCGGAACGACCGCGAGCGTCTCGATGCCTAGACTGACCGTCGACGCAAGCGGCCGCCGTTTTTTGACCATCCCGTAAAACCCGAACGTACTCGCCAATACGAAAGCAATCCACGGGAACGACCCATAACCGAACGTCAAGACGAGCACCCCGACCGTCGCGACACCGACCGCGAGCCATTGGACTCGGTTTAATGATTCCCGAAAAACGAGGACACCTAACACCATGCTGACGAGCGGATTGATGTAATATCCGAGCGATGCCTCGATGATATAGCCGTGATTGACCGCCCATATGTAGACAAACCAGTTCGCACTGACGATAAAGCCGTTCAACATAAAGGCGTTCCGCGTCGCCCGATGTCTGAGCGCATAATTGAATTCAGTCCACTGTTTCGTCCATTTCAAGACGAGTAAAATGAATAGAAACGACCAGACGATACGGTGGGCGAGGATTTGACTGCTCGGTATTTCCTGTAGAAACTTCCAATAGATCGGCAGGATGCCCCACATGACGTACGCACCGATTGTGGGCATGACTCCTTTATTCAATCCGTTCACCCGCTCTCCTAATCAATTATCGTCAGTTTAGTCGATGCGTTTCGGACATTCAAGCGATTTCTTCCACCCTTCCCACGACAAAAGAGGCGCGCTCTGAGAGCGCACCTCTTGTCACACGTTCGTTCAGCTCGTGATTGTCGTCAAGGCCGCAAGTGCTTGCTCCAAGTCTTCAATCAAATCGTTCACATCTTCAAGTCCGACAGAGATACGGACGAGCCCGTCCGTGATGCCGAGTTCTGCCCGACGTTCGGCCGGAATCGAGGCATGTGTCATCCGTGCCGGCACGCTGATCAGGCTCTCGACCGCACCGAGACTTTCAGCGAGCGTGAAGTAGTTCGTTTTCGCAACGACCGTCTCTGCCGCTTCGGCCGATCCGACGTCAAAAGCGATCATGCCGCCAAAGCCTCGGGCTTGTGACAGATGGACTTGTTTCGCCGTCTCGCCGGCAATGCTCGGGTGCAGCACCCGGCTGATCGCCTCGTGAGACGTCAAGAACTCGACGAGTGCGAGCGCGTTCGTCTCGATTTCTTCCATCCGGACCGCGAGCGTCTTGATGCCGCGCACGACGAGGAAGCTGTCTTGCGGCCCGAGCACGGCTCCGACCGAGTTTTGTAGGAACGCCAAACGTTCCCCAAGTTCTTCGGTCCGGGCGACGACGAGTCCGGCGACGACGTCACTATGCCCGCCTAAATATTTCGTGGCACTGTGCAAGACGTAGTCCGCACCGAACTCAATCGGATTTTGGAAATACGGTGTCATGAACGTATTGTCGACGACGAACAAGACGTCGGCCTCGGTCGCAATGTCACGCACACTTCGCATGTCCGTGACGTTCAAGAGCGGATTCGTCGGTGTCTCGACATAAATCATTTTCGTGTTCGGTTGGACGGCTTCGCGGACTGCCGCCGCGTCAGACGTATCGACAAAAGATGCTTCCAAGCCAAGTGATTGAAATACTCGATTGAATACACGGTACGTTCCCCCATATACGTCAGAACCGACGATGACGTGGTCCCCTGATTTCATTAACATGAGAATCGTTGAGATGGCGGCCATCCCTGAAGCGAACGCAAAACCACGCGCCCCGCCTTCGATGTCGGCGATCAGCGTCTCAAGCGCCGTCCGCGTCGGGTTAGCCGTCCGCGAATATTCATACCCGTCCCGCAAATTGCCGATTCCGTCTTGTTTATAAGTACTCGTTTGATAGATGGCTGGTGTCACGGCACCCGTCAACGGGTCCGTCGTCTTACCGCCGTGAATAAGCGCTGTTTTTGTACGCATGTTCTGCCTCCTTGACTATTCCTTGACTTAAATATCGTTCGACACTGTCCGGTAAAATCGTGACGATGACACCTTTGGTCATCCGGTTTGCTTCTTGCACACAAGCGGCGATGGCCGCACCGGACGAACTTCCGACGAGCAGTCCTTCTTGCTTCGCCAAATGGGCGACGTAATAAAACGCGTCATCATCAGAAATCGTATAGATCCCATCGACGAGTTCACGATCTAAAAATGGAGGCCACTTCTCGACACCGATTCCTTCTGTTTTATGGGGCCCTGGTTGCCCACCGTTTAGGATTGATCCTTCGGGCTCGACGACGACGTTGCGGGTGCCGTGATTTTTTAGAACCGCGGCCACCCCAGTGAACGTGCCACCCGAGCCCGCGCCGGCGATGAAGACGTCGATATTCGGTATATCTTGCAATAGCTCTTCGGCGAGTGAATCGACGTACGTATCCGGGTTATCCGGATTCGAGAACTGTTCAGGTAAATAGGCGTTATGTTCAAGCGCCAACTCTTTGGCCCGCTCGATCGCACCCTTCATCCCGAGCTCGGTTTCCGTGTTAATGACAGTCGCGCCGAGCAATGACATGAGCGCTTGCTTCTCTTGACTAAACTTTTCAGGCGTGACCGTCATCAAGTTCACCCCGTACCGCTGACAGGCGAGGGCGAGTCCGATACCAGTATTTCCGGCCGTCGGCTCAACGACCGTGCCACCTCGTTCGAGTTGGCCGCGTTCAAGCGCTTGTTCGATCAAATGAAGCCCGAGCCGGTCTTTCACACTCCCGCCTGGATTCATCATCTCGAGCTTGCCGTATATTTTAACGCCTTTCGGAACAGGCAACGTCCGTAACTCGAGCAGCGGCGTGTCCCCGATCAGTTCATAGACGTTGTTGACGAGCATATTACGCTTCGTCCTTAAAGATGATGTGCCACTCGTCACGTTTCGCGAGCATGTCGGCCGCTAATTTTTTTGCGCCCTCAAAGTCGTGGTGGTTGGCACTTCCGCATTGGATCGGGTTTTGCGCCGGCAACTCTTCCGCAGCGACCGCATCACGCAACGTCGCTTCGACGAGGCTGAGCATCGCTTCGTAGTCTCCATCGTTCAACATCGTCCAGTAAAAACCAGTCTGGCAACCCATCGGCGAGACGTCGACGATTTGCTCCGAGTGACTGCGGCTATTTTCAGCGATCAAGTGTTCGAGCGAGTGGACGGCCCGCATCGGCATGAGTCCCTCGTTCGGTTGGATGAAACGAATGTCGTATTTATAGATCGTATCGGCCGTCCCTTTTTTCACACCCGCTAAACGGACGTAAGGCGCTTGTACTTTAGTATGGTCCAAATTAAAACTTTCGACTTTATAACTTTTCATGATTGAGTTCCTCCAGATTGTTTCGTGGCCACGACGAGCCAGACGAATTTATTTTTTTGTGTCAGCGAGACCGTATAGCCGTTCGCTTCGAGCATTGCTTGGATCGTTTGCGTGTACGGATAAAACTCACGGTTCAAGTCTTCGATTAAATCGTCGTAACCGTTCCCGCTCGCCCAGTCGAGAATGTCTCGCTTCGCCTTTTGCGAGGCGAACATCGTGTCGAGTAAGACGAATCGCGGTGAATCGAGCTGCTCGACGTAACCTTGAATCGCTGTCCGTTTCTCTTCATCCGTCAGATGGTGAAATGCGTATGACGACACGATCGTATCTATCTGCTCTGTCGTCGGATAGTTTAAAAAGTCACCGTCGATAATATCAATCTCAAGTTTTTCGGCGGCGACAGCCCGCATCTCCGGTGACGGTTCGACCGCAACCAGCTCGTGACGTTCTAAAATCTTCATACTTAAGTTCCCGGTCCCGACTCCGAACTCCATGACCTTCCCTTCGAGATGATCCACGACCTCGCTCAACATCTCCTCATAACCTGCGAACACTTCTTTATATTGCTCGTCATGTCCGGCCACGGTCGTGTCGTATTGCGTTGCCCATTCCTTAAAAATGTCCATGAACTGTAATCCCATTGCTCCACCCCACCGCTTTATTCCGACTATGTCGATAAGTTTTATATGTTTTATCTATTCAGACCATACCAATTTTCAAAAAAAATCTCAAGCGAATTGTTCGGATCATTTTATTCGAGGGCATATCACGCCCCAATTTTGAAACTTGAGTTGAACGCGTGAATTTAGACCTAGCTGTTTTAGTAAAAGATAGGCCGAAAGTAATTGTCAGAATTTTTAAACTTGTTCAAATTCATTACCCTTTATTTCGGAAAAACCAAGGATTATCAGTTCGAATTAGGCTATCATTTTCCATAAATACATATACTTCTCAATTAAACGATTGGAGGATTTTCAAATTGCCAAAACTTAAATTTTATGTAAACGTCTCCCTGGCGACATGCCTGGCGTTGACACCTGGGCTGCTCGGACTCGGAACAGATCCGGTACTTGCCAAACGATCCGTTACGCCGAACGCTGAGATTGCCGACAAGCAAGAAAAATTGCGTGTCGTCGTCGAACTCGTCGGTGCACCTGCCATCGAACAAGCAAAAAAGAAAGGGAAAAAATTTAATGAATTGACGAAGGCCGAGAAAGACAATGCTCACGGGCTCGTCAAAGCCGAACAGAAAAAAGCGAAAGCCGCCATCTCAAAAAAAGGTGTGAAAGCAGAAACGATTGAAGAGTTCACGACCGTCTTCAACGGATTCAGTACGTTGCTCTCGTCTACAGACGTCCAGAAAGTTGAAGCGTTACCTGAAGTCGCTCACGTCCATATCGTCAATGAATACGAGCGTCCCGAGGTCAAACCGGATATGGTAACGAGTAACGGCATGGTCCAATCGCAACAGACATGGGGCGACTATGGGTATACCGGCGAAGGAACGATCGTCGCCGTCATCGATACGGGTGTCGATGCAGACCATCGCGACTTCCGCTTAACCGACGATACAAAAGCAGAGCTCACGCAAGGCGAGGTCGAGTCGGCAGTCAGTGAGTTCGGTTTGCCGGGAGCCTACATAAACGAGAAAGTTCCTTACGCTTATAACTATTACGACGAGAACGATGATATTCGCGATGATTCCCCTGGCGCCTCGATGCACGGGATGCACGTATCGGGTACGGTCGCGGCCAACGGGGATGAGGCGACTGGAGGTTTGAAAGGTGTCGCTCCAGAATCGCAAGTACTCGGTCTCAAAGTATTCAGCAACGACCCGAACTACGCCTCGACGTACGGCGATATCTATATTAAAGCGATCGACGATGCCATCAAACTCGGCGCCGACGTCATCAATATGAGTCTCGGATCGACGGCCGGTTTCGTCGATGCCGACTCACCCGAGCAACAAGCGGTACAGCGTGCTGTCGATAACGGTGTCTTCATGTCGATCTCAGCTGGTAACTCGGCGTACTTCGGAAACGGATACGACCTTCCTTATGCGAACAATCCGGATACCGGCGTCGTCGGCGCTCCGAGCGTGAGCTCGGCCTCGACTTCAGTCGCCTCACTCGAGAACGACCAAATCCAATTGGACGCTTTCTCGATTCAATCCGGTGACAAGACAGATAAAATCGGATGGAAGAAACAAGATGGCCCAGCTTTCACGAACGGGGACTATGAACTCGTCCATGTCGGTGACGGACAGCCTGGTCAATACGTCGGGAAAGACGTGAAAGGGAAGATCGTCTTCGCGGTGCGTGACGGCGCCTATTTCTACTCGAACATTCAAAAGACAGCCGAAGCGAACGGGGCTGCCGGTGTCATCGTCCGCGGTGCCGTCGGTCATGGTGATTACGTCAGTATGGCGCTAGCGAACCCACAAATCCCGATGGCGTCACTCAGCATTAAAGACGGAAATGAGCTTCAACAGCGACTCGTTGCCGGTGAACAAATGAACATTAAATTCGCAGGTGACCGCATTAGCGTCGCTAACCGTGCAGCCGGTTCACTGTCTAACTTTACTTCGTGGGGCGTGACGCCAAACCTCGATTTCAAACCTGAAATCTCGGCGCCAGGCGGACAAATCTTCTCGACGTTGAATGACGATCAATACGGATTGATGAGCGGAACGTCGATGGCTGCACCACACGTCGCAGGAGGCGCCGCCCTCGTGCTCGAACGTGTCGATCGCGAGTTCGCTTTAAGCGGTACGGCTCGGGTAACGATGGCGAAGAATTTGTTGATCAACACATCGAAAGCCGTGACTGATATCGGTCCATACAACCAACAGTTGAATCAGAACCTCCCATACACGCCGCGTCGGGGAGGAGCCGGTTTGATGCAATTGCACGCGGCCGTCTCAACGCCAGCCGTCGCCTATGAAAAGACAACAAAAGAAGCAAAAGTTGCCTTAAAAGAACTCAACCGAAGCAAGGCGACGTTCACGCTTGTTGTCGAGAACTTATCCGACAAAGTCGTGTCATACGATGTTTCGTCTTCACTTCAGACCGACCTCGCCATCGAACGGACGGCCGGGACGATTCAAAATGCGATGGAGGCCCAACCACTCCAAAACGCCAGCGTGACGATCAACGGGAAGAAAGCAAATACGGTCAAACTGAAAGCGAAGCAAACAGTCGAACTCAAAATCGCGCTCGACGTCTCGAAAGCGCAGGTTCTCAATCCAAAGACGCTGAGCGGTCTCGTCTCGGCCAAAGACGTATTTGAAAACGGCTATTTCGTCGACGGTTTCGTGCGCTTGACCGATGTGAACGGGGCAGAAGGCAATCCAGGACTTGTCGTACCGTTCGTCGGTTTCGAAGGCGACTGGGGCAAAGCACCAATCTTCGACGCTTCCATCTATGAATCAGGATCGTTCTATCAGACGGCTGGAATGGTCGATCAGACAGGGAATTATTTGGGCATGAACCTAGATGAGTCGTTCACGTCCGACGCAATCGCGTTCTCTCCTGACGGGGACAACGTAAAAGATGTGGCGACACCGGTCTTCTCGCTCCTTCGTAACGCCAAAGACGTCAAATATCGCATCGTCGACGAGTCAGGCGATGTCGTCCGCACGCTCCGGCAAGATGACGAGTTGCGTAAAAACTACTTCGATGGCGGACGCAATACACCTTACTACTTCTCAGCCGACTACAAATGGGACGGACAATTGAACGGTAACCCGGCCCCGGCCGGCAAGTACTTCTATGAGATCGAAGCGAGCATCGATTACATGAAAAAAGAGGCACAGACGCTCCGCTTCCCGGTTAAAGTCGACTATACAGATCCGACGTTCTCGGCGAAGTGGCAAGATGACAGTTTGTCCGTAAAAGCGAACGACGACTTCTCTGGTATCCATTCTGTCGAATACTTCTTGAACGGTAAGTCTGTCGCCAAACTTGCAAACGGGTCGGCCAGTCATGCCTTCACGTCGCCACTTAGTGAGACCGATGAAGTCAGCGTCCGCGTCACCGACCATGCCGGAAATAGCACGACCAAAACAGTCGCCTATTCGACGGATTCAGAAAAACCTGGCGTCTTCTTGGACGCGCCGCTCGCTTTGTCACCTTACGCGACGTCAATCGTCCCCATCAAAGGATCGATTCAAGACGCATCAAACATCAACTCATTCCAAGTCGATGGGATTGATGTCCCGCTCACATGGAATGAAACAACGAAACGGTATGACTTCAGTACGAATCGGACATTTATAGATGGCGTGCACAAACTCCGCTTCGTCGCTGAGGATGCGGCTGGAAACGTCGCCAACTTCCAACGGACGATTTTCGTCGATGCGACACCAGCCGTCATCGAGATTGGGAAACTACCGAAACAAATCGGGAAAAAACAAACTGCGGTCAACGTCAACGTGACTGTCAAAGATAATTTTGATGAAGTGAAGCTCCTCGTGAACGGTGATTTGAAATTCAGCCAGGCACTAAAAGCACCTTACGAGATGCGCGCTTTCTCAAGAACTGAAAAAGTCACGCTTCCTGTGACGTCAGGAGAGAATACGTTCACGTTCGAAGCGGTCGACCTCGCCGGTAACGTGACGACGAAGACGATCACGTTGTTCAAAAAATAATCGGTCATGAAGAAGAGCCCTCGCCTAGATGAGGGCTCTTGTCATGTGGTCATTAAACATAAAATCAGCTCCCGCAAACTGCGGGAGCTGATTTCGTGTTCAATTCAATTCAAGCGCATACGACAACGCCGCTAACGCGTAGAGCGGCGCCGTCTCGGTGCGCAAAATCCGGGGGCCGAACGCACACGGGCGCGCGCCTTGATTCGTCCAGGCGTCAATCTCCTGATCGTCAAATCCGCCTTCAGGACCGACGATCAGCAGGAGACGCTGTCCGCGTTCAAGCGCTTTGAAGACAGCCGCGAGTGCCGCTTGTTCCCCTTGCTTCGCCGACTCTTCATAAGCGATGACGACCGCATCGTAATTAGAAAAGTCGTCTATCAGGTCACGCGACGAGACGTACGCGCACGTCGGGACGACGGCCCGGTACGATTGTTCGGCCGCTTCTTGCATGATCTTCTGCAAGCGGTCGACTTTCTTCGGGGCTTTTTTAGCGTCCCATTTCGCGACCGATCGTTTCGACTCGAACAACTTCAAATGATGCAACCCGAGCTCGGTCGCTTTTTGAGCGACGAGCTCGACTTTATCACCTTTCGGCAGTGCGTAGGCGAGCGTCACATCAACGGGCAGTTCAGTCGTCGCCTGCCGCGCTTCGAGTACTTTTGCCGTCCCCGATTTTTTTTCGAGCGCAATCACCTCACAGACGTACTCGACACATGTACCGTCTAACAACACCATCTGATAACCCGGTCCCGCCCGCAACACCGTCCCGATATGATGGACGACGTCTTGCGGCAATGCGACCGTGTCTGTTTTAAACGCATCACGTTGTAAGAAATAGCGTTGCATGGCTTACCCCTTCTTCGCGATGATGGCGACCCAGTCTTCCATGACTCGCGTCTCTTCGATCGAGAATCCAGCCGCCTTGAGCGCTGCCGTCACTTCATCTCGTTTTTGGCCGATGATGCCCGACGTGATGAAATAGCCGCCTGGTTTGACGCGCACGTAAGCATCGTCAACGAACAGCATGATGACGTCAGCTAAAATGTTGGCGACGATCAAGTCATACTCACCGCTCATCCCTTTCAACAAATCACCCGTCTTGACGTCGACGACGTCCAGAACGCCGTTCGTCTCGACGTTTTGGCGGGCCGATTCGACCGCGACCGCATCCAAATCGAGCGCCTCGACTCGTTCCGCGCCAAGCTTCGCCGCCGCGATGGCAAGTACGCCTGAGCCCGTCCCGACATCGATCAAGCGGTCACCCGGTTGGATATAGTTCTCGATCGCTTGAATGCACAGCATCGTCGTCGGGTGCGTCCCGGTCCCGAACGCCATACCCGGGTCGAGCAAGATCACGTTCTCTTCCGGTTGTGGCACGTATTCTTCCCACAGCGGCACGATCGTGAGATGTTGCGAGATCTTGACCGGTTTATAGTACTGCTTCCACGAGTGGGCCCAGTCCTCCTCATCCATCTCGAGCGCCGTCACGGTACCAGCGCCGACTTCAAAGATATTGCGCAGCCGTTCAATTTCTTTTTTCAGTGTCGAGAGCGTGTCCGGTAGGTCGCCTGAGACAGGAACGTACGCTTTCACGTGGACACCCGACGTTGGATAAGTATCGCGGCCGGATTCGTCCCAAATCTCTCCGAAATGATCTTCTGCCATCATCCGGTCGTAGTCTTCGACGTCCTCGATGACGACACCTTGTGCCCCCACTTCATGTAGTAAATTTGATACGGCTTCGACTGCCTGCTGTGTCGTGTGGACACAAATTTCAGACCATTTCATCGCTTGTACACGCTCCTTTTACTGGCTAAAAAACTTTTTCATCTTTTGGAAGAGGCCGTGCTGTTCTTCCACGCCCGCTTCTCCGCTGATCTCTTCAAACTCGCGGAGCAATTCTTTTTGACGATCTGTCATGTTCGTCGGTGTCATGATGACGATATTGACGTACTGGTCGCCGTTGCCGCCGCCGCGAACGCTCGGCATCCCTTTTCCACGCAAACGGAATTTCGATCCGGTCTGTGTTCCGGCTGGCACTTTCAAGCTGACCTTGCCGTGCACGGTCGGAACTTCGAGTTCGGCGCCGAGTGCTGCTTGCGCGAACGTGACCGGCATCTCCATCGAGATGTGCTGGTCGACACGCTCGAAGATTTCGTGCGCCCGAACGCGGACGACGATGTAAAGATCGCCGGCCGGGCCACCGTTAGCGCCAGGACCACCTTTGCCGGACATGCGGATCTGTTGGCCGTTATCGATACCGGCAGGAATTTTGACTTCGACTTGCTGTGTCTTCTTGACGTGACCAGAGCCATGGCACGTCGTACATTTCTCTTTGATCGTCTTGCCTGTTCCATGACATTGGCTACACGTCCGCTGATTGACCATGCGACCGAGCACCGTGTTCTGTTCGACCGTTTCGACACCGCTACCGCCACAACGGCCGCACGTCTCTGGTTTCGTCCCCGGCTTGGCACCGCTACCCATACACGTGTCACATTCGACTTCGATCTCAAGGTCGATCGTTTCCGTCTTACCGGTCACGCTCTCCATGAAGTCGAGGTCGACGACGTATTGATAATCTTCTCCGCGTCGCGGTGCGTTCGGGTCTTGACGACGTCCGCCGCCGCCGAAGAACATGTCGAAGATGTCGCCGAATCCGCCTTGGAAGTCACCGCCGCCTCCGAACTGGCTCGCTCCTTCAAATCCGAAGCGGTCATATTGAGCCCGTTTCTGCTCGTCTGACAGCACTTCATACGCCTCACCGAGCTCTTTAAATTTATCGGCCGCATCCGGCTCTTGGTTGATGTCTGGATGATATTCCCGTGCCAATTTGCGATAGGCCCGTTTGATGTCTTGCGCCGAGGCCGATTTGTCTAGGCCAAGCACTTCATAATAATCTCGTTTCGCCACGTTACTCTCTCCTCTTTACTGTTTCAAGTTCGATTTTACCGATTCTACCTTAACATGGAAAGAGCCAAAGCAGAAACCTGCTTTGGCGCCATCCAATCTATCGGTTGCCTTATTTACGATCGTCGAGATCTTCAAACTCCGCGTCGACGACGTTATCGTCTTTCGCTTCTGTTTGTGTCTCAGCGCCTTCAGCACCTTGCTGTTCAGCCATGTTCGCATATACTTTTTGCGTCAATTCTTGTACGACTTCAGATAGCTCATCTTTCGCCGTACGGATTGCTTCGAGGTCTGTACCTTCAAGTGCTGATTTTGCTTTTTCTTTCGCTGCTTCGGCTTTGTCTTTATCTGTTGCGTCGACTTTATCTCCAAGGTCTTTGATCGCCTTGTCCGTCGCGAAGACGAGTTGGTCCGTTTCGTTACGGAGCTCTGCTTCTTCTTTACGCTGTTTGTCTGCTTCCGCGTTCGCTTCCGCTTCTTTCACCATGCGCTCGATTTCAGCCTCGTCGATACCTGAAGACGATTGGATCGTGATCGACTGCTCTTTGTTCGTACCGAGGTCTTTCGCCGATACGTGAACGATTCCGTTCGCATCGATGTCGAACTTGACTTCGACTTGTGGGACACCGCGTGGTGCCGGCGGGATGTCCGTCAATTGGAAACGACCGAGCGTCTTGTTGTCAGGCGCCATCGGGCGTTCCCCTTGCAAGACGTGGATGTCAACGGCTGGCTGGTTGTCTGCTGCTGTCGAGAAGACTTGTGATTTCGATGTCGGAATCGTCGTGTTGCGATCGATCAACTTCGTCATCACGCCACCCATCGTCTCGATACCGAGCGAAAGCGGAGTCACGTCGAGAAGGACGACGTCTTTCACGTCACCGGCAAGGACACCGCCTTGGATCGCTGCACCGAGGGCAACGACTTCGTCCGGGTTAACGCCTTTGAACGGCTCTTTCTTCGTGAAATCGTGAATCGCTTTTTGGACCGCAGGGATACGTGTCGAACCACCGACGAGAATGATCTTGTCGAGATCAGACGGCGTGAGGCCTGAGTCTTTCAACGCGCGGCGAGTCGGTTCCATCGTGCGCTCGACGAGGTCTGCTGTCAATTCATCGAATTTCGCACGTGTGAGTGTTGTTTCAAGGTGAAGCGGGCCAGCTGCTCCTGCTGTGATAAACGGGAGGCTGATGTGCGCGCTTGTCACGCCTGAAAGGTCTTTCTTCGCTTTCTCGGCCGCATCTTTCAAGCGTTGGAGCGCCATCTTGTCTTGCGCGAGGTCGATACCGTTCTCTTTTTTGAATTCAGACACGAGGTAATCGATGACTTTTTGGTCAAAGTCGTCTCCACCGAGTCGGTTGTCCCCTGCTGTCGCGACAACTTCAAACACGCCGTCTCCGAGCTCGAGAATCGAGACGTCGAACGTACCGCCACCGAGGTCATAGATCAAGATCGTGTGATCTTCACCTTTGTCGAGGCCGTAAGCGAGCGCCGCTGCTGTCGGCTCGTTGATGATCCGTTTGACATCGAGACCGGCAATTTTCCCGGCGTCTTTCGTCGCTTGACGCTCAGCGTCGTTAAAGTAGGCAGGAACTGTGATGACCGCTTCAGTTACGGACTCACCAAGGTAGTCTTCTGCATCTTTTTTAAGTTTTTGCAAAATGATGGCCGAAATTTCTTGTGGCGTGAATTTCTTACCGTCGACTTCGACCGTATGTGACGTTCCCATATGACGCTTGATCGATTGGATCGTGTTCGGGTTCGTGATCGCTTGACGCTTCGCGACTTCACCGACTTGACGCTCTTCCCCTTTGAATGCGACGACAGACGGTGTCGTACGGTTCCCTTCTGCGTTTGAGATGACGACCGCTTCGCCACCTTCCATAACTGCTACACAAGAGTTCGTTGTTCCTAAGTCAATTCCGATAATTTTAGCCATTGTCTATTCCTCCATCTAGTTAAGTAATTTTATTCCGAAACTTTTACCATGCTTGGACGAATGACGCGTCCGTGCAACGTGTACCCTTTTTGAAGCTCCATCGTTACAATCCCAGACTCGAACTCATCACTCGGTTCTTGCATGACCGCTTGATGATAATTCGGGTCGAACGGCTGACCGACTGCTTCGATCACTTCAACGTTCTCGGCGTTTAACACGTCGAGCAATTGACGGTGGATCATGTCGACACCCGCTTGAATCTGTTTAGCGTCATCCGATGACGCTTCGACTTGAAGCGCACGCTCAAAGTTATCGATGAGCGGAATCAGTTTCTCGATGACGGCTTGCGAAGCGAACTTGACGCGTTTCGCGTTCTCTTCGTTCGTTCGGCGACGGAAGTTGTCAAAATCAGCACGAATCCGAAGCTCGCTCGCTTTGAGCGCTTCGATTTCTTGTTGCAAATCTGGTCCCTCAGAACTTTCTTCCACTATTTCAGCATTTGAAACCTCGTCAGCGTCCGCAGTCTCTGACTGCAACGCGTCGAAATCTTTCTCTTCGAGCACTTCTTCTTCTTGGTCTGGCCCGTTTTGATTTTCAGTAGTCATATTGAGGCTCCTTTCGTTCACTCTTCTAGTTTCGTTCGCCTTAACGCTTCAATGATTTGTCCCATCATCCGCACCCCGTGCCGATAATCCATCCGGGTCGGACCGATCATCGCGATCGTCCCGAACGTCTTGCCGTCGAGCGTATAGTCCGAGGTGATGACGCTACAATTTTGAAGCGCAAGGATCCCATTCTCGCTCCCAATGCTCACATAAATCTCGCGATTTGGCAACGATTCGAGCCAGTCGGTCAACCGTTCTTGCTCGTCGATCCACTCTAGGAACGGACGTAACGTATCGAGCGTTTGAAACTCGGGTTGGTTGAAGATGTTTTTCTTCCCACCAAGATACAGCGAGGTCGGATGATGTACCCCGACGGTCGCTTGAATGAGTTGCATCATCGACTCATATTGTTGTTGATGAGCGAGGCGAAGGTTTGACACTTCTTCTCCGATACGGAACTTCAGTTGACCGAGCGGAGTTCCTTTTAGACGATCGTTTAAAAATCGGATTGTTTGTTCGACCAGATCCGGCGCCATCGGCGATTCGAACACGACCGTTCGATGTTCGACGTGCCCTTGATCCGTTACGATCAAGACGACACCGCGCCGTTCATCGAGCGGCATCAAATCGATCCGTGCCAGCCGGTTCATCTGACTGCTCGGGCCGAGCGCTACCGTCGTATAATTGGTCAAATCAGAGAGTAGGTCAGCGGCTTGACGAATGAGGACTTCTGACTCTTGGGCGGACGCTCGCAAGCGTTCCCCGAGCCGATATGTTTCCCGCTCGTCGATGAGTTTCGTCTCGACAAGGTGATCGACGTAATAACGATACCCGACTTCAGACGGGATTCGTCCTGCTGAAGTGTGCGGTTTTTCGATCAAGCCCATGTCTTCTAAATCCGCCATGTCGTTTCGAATCGTCGCCGAACTGAACGACAAGTCATCCCGTTTCGAAAGCGTCCGTGAACCGACGGGCTGGGCTGTCTGAATGTAATCATCAATGATTGCTCGTAAAATGAGCAATTGTCTCTCTGTCAGCACAACATCACTCCTCTCTGAAGGATTGGCCTCACTTTTATTAGCACTCATATTTACTGAGTGCTAATCACACTTCAAATATTATCATGTTCTCCTTATTTGTCAATTCAAATGCATCATTTTTTCCATCGATTGAAAGTCATTCGAAATGCATCTTCCGCGCACTTTCGGTATGATACGAATTGAGGTGATCATATGTTTACAACTAAACAATTTAACGTGTTTACGCAAGACGGGCTCGACGCCCGCATGTCAGGTATTCGCGCGGACATTCAACCGCTGTTCCATCGCATCTATGACGAGGTCGGTCCGCAGCTTGAAGCCGACGTCGGCATCCCGCTCTATCTCCACGTCGCCAAGCACGCCCGCCGGACGGTCAATCCGCCGAAAGATACGTGGATGGCGATCTGTCACGATAAACGTGGCTATAAGAAACATCCGCATTTCCAAGTCGGTCTGTTCGACGACCGTGTCTTCGTCTGGCTTGCCTTCATCTATGAGATGCCGAACAAAGAAGCAATCGGCAAACGACTCATGACAATCGACTTTAAACATAAATTTCCCGACTTCCATCTTGCCGGCGATCATATGAAAAAAGAGGCGTTCTTGATCGAAGAGACGTCCTCTGCGTCAATCGATGCTATCGTCGAGCGCTTCGCGACCGTCAAAAAAGCCGACTTCTTGATCGGTCGTCAACTTTCGGCCGATGCCTCGATCCTCCAAAACGAAGCGGCGTTCCTCGCCCTTGTCGAGGACACGTTCGGACGGCTCATGCCGATCTACCGCGAGCTCGTTCTCTAACTAAAACAGGCGAATCCGACATCGGATTCGCCTGTTTTTACGTTGTCACATCATTTAATCGTGCCTCACCGATGAATGCCGCGAACGCCTCGTTGGCGAGCGGGAGTCCCGACTCGGTCAACCGGACGTGCGTGTCCGTCGTTTCAATCAACTGTTTCGCTTTCAGTTCGGACAAGACGTGCCCGAACACCGACTCCATCGAGACACCGTACTTCGTTTCGAACGTCTCAAACGACACACCGCTGCGCATCCGGAGTCCGAGAAACAACTCTTCTTCCATCCGCTCGAACGTCTCGAGTGTCGTCGTACTTCGAACCGGTAAACCTTCCGCCTTGATATAGTGCGGGATCGGCGCGACGTTCGCCCGGCGCTCGCCGTTCAAGTAACTGTGAGCCCCGGCTCCGAAGCCGTAATACTCCTCGTTCCGCCAATACACTTGGTTGTGACGGCTCTCCCGTCCCTCGACACTGTAGTTCGAGATCTCGTACTGCTTGAGCCCACGGCGTTCGAGCGTCTCCATGACTTTCAAGTACATGGCGACTTCGATGTCCTCACCCGGCAGACGAAGCTTGCCTTTGCGGTCTTGGATCGCGAAGACGGTGTGCGGTTCGAGGATCAAGGAATAGGACGAGACGTGTTGGATCGGCAGTTTGAACGCCAAGTCGAGGTCCCGTTCGATCTGTTCGAGCGTCTGCTCCGGTAGTCCGAACATGAGGTCGATCGAGATGTTGTCGAACCGTTTCGCCGCCTCCGTCACCGTCGCGAACACGTCATCCGCCCGATGCGTCCGCCCGATCCGTTCAAGCCCGCCGTCGTCGAACGTCTGGACGCCGAAACTGACGCGGTTGACACCGCCTCGTTTCATCGTATCGAGCTTTTCGGCGCTCACAAAGTTCGGATTCGCCTCGACCGAGTATTCTATATTCTTTGTAGCGAGCGGGAGCAAGTGCCGCTCGACCATGCCCATGAGACGTTTCATCTGCACCTCATCGAGCGCGGTCGGCGTTCCTCCGCCGATAAAGATCGTCTCGATCTCATCTGTCGGATATTGTTCAAGCGATAGGACGATCTCTCGTTCTAACGCATCTAAATAGTCATCAACTGGTTGGTTCTTTAAGAACACCTTGTTGAAATCGCAGTAATAACAAATATGTTCACAAAATGGAATGTGAAGATATACGGCTTTAGCCATGGCGGCCACCCCTTTCTTCTCCTTCCATTTATAACGCTTTTTACGTCTTCACGCCACTGTCTGCATTCAATCGAAACGATGGATGAACAATCCGCTCTTCAGTTTCGGATCGAACCAGGTCGATTTCGGTGGCATCTGTCCGGATTCATCGGCGACCTGCATCAACTCTCCCATCGCCGTGGCGTGACATGTCAACACGACGACATCCGGTCGTTCGGCCAACCGTTCTAGTTGTTCGACGGCGTCTGAGCCGCCGACGAAGTCAATCCGTTTATCGGTCCGGACATCGTCCACCCGGAAGTACGGTTCGAGAATATCCCGTTGTAGCGTGGCGACGTCGAGAGCCGCGGTCGACTGTCGTTTCGTCAACTCATACTGTTTGCCGCGGTAAGACAATCCGAACGAACCGCGCGCTTGCGGAACGACGAGGCCGTCAGTCGACACCACTTCGTACGAGAACGAAATCCCGTCCAATAAAGCCGCGACTTCTTCAGGCGTAACATCGGTCAACAGGCGATGGTACGGCAAGATCGTCAACTCGTCGCTCGGGAAGAGCACACCTAAAAAGTGATCGCGCTCTAGTTTCGATTCACCTTCAGGCAGTTCTCGCGCCGCGACGACAGCCGCCGCTTTGGCCCGATGATGTCCGTCGGCGATATAGATGGACGGGATCGTCGCCCCGATCATAATGACACGCGCCTGGTCTTTCGACGGCACCGCATAGCCTTCGTGCAAGACACCTTGATTGTCCGTGAAGGAAAATAGAGGTCGTTCGTTCGTGGCGGCTTCAAGGATACGCCGTAACGCCTCGTCCGGCTCATGGCTCAGTAAAATCGGTCCGGTGTGCGCTTTCGTCGCCGCCACATGTTCGACGCGTTCCCGCTCTTTCACTTCTCGTGTATGTTCATGGATCTTGATTCGGCCCGCCTCATAATCCGCGACCGAAAACGTCGCTACGAGACCGGTTTGACGCCGCCCTTGATTCGTCAGCCGATACACGTAAAAGCCGTTTGCCTGTTCCGTCAGTTCAGTCGCGTACAACCGTTCCAACTCGGCCCTCGCACGTCGTCCCCACGCTTCGAGCGACAGGTCAGCGGCAAACAGTTCCGGCTTATCGACCGAGAGAAATGAGTTCGGACGTCGCTCGACGTCTCCTCGTGCCTGTTCGACGTTCACGACGTCGTACGGGTCAGCCGCCACAGCTTCAGGATAGGTCGGCATATACGGTTTAAACGGTTTAAATATGACCATATTGATCCCTCCTTAAAATTCACGGACGCGCATGACGCCCTCGATGTCGTACAAAGCATGCACGGACAGTTCTTCTTGTTTATGGTTATCGATGTCGATCATCGTATAGGCCACATCGTTCCGGCTACGATTCACCATGTTATCGATGTTGATCCCGTTCTCGGCGAGCCGGCTCGCAATTTGACCGACCATGTTCGGGACGTTCAAGTGCAGCACCGCCAAGCGTCGCTTGCCGACATAAGGAAGTTCAGTGTCCGGGAAGTTAGCGGAATTCCGGATGTTTCCGGTCTCTAAATACAGTTTCAGCGTATCGACGGCTTGAATCGCGCAATTCACTTCGGATTCTCGTGTCGAAGCCCCAAGATGCGGAAAAGCGACGACTTGAGGATGGCCGAGTAACGCCTGTTGCGGGAAGTCTGTAATGTACGTCGCCACTTTATCTTGTAACGCCTCGATCAAATCAGCGTCGTTCACGAGCTCGCCACGGGCGAAGTTCAATAACGTCACTCCTGGCTTCATCCGTTTGAACCAACTAGCGTCGATCAAGTTGCGTGTGTCGTCCGTCAGCGGCATATGAATCGAGAGCAAATCGACGTCTCTAAGCAAGTCGTCCAAGTGCTTGGCTCGTTTTACTTGCTTCGATACGTTCCACGCCCCATCGACCGATAAATGCGGGTCGTACCCGACGACGTCGACACCGAGCTGGAGCAGGTCGTTCGCGAGCGACGCCCCGATCGCACCGAGGCCGACGATGCCGACCTTCTTCCCTCGTAATTCAGAGCCGACGAAACGGCGCTTCTCGTCTTCCATCGCTCGCTCAAGTAACGCTTGGCTTGGGAACGTTTGCTCGTTGACCCAACGCGCGCCTTCAAGGATCGGCCGGACCGATAAAAGCATGCTCGCGAGTACGAGTTCTTTGACCGCGTTCGCGTTTGCCCCTGGTGTATGGAACACGACGACCCCTTGACGCGCCAAGCGCTCAAGCGGGATGTTGTTCACCCCAGCCCCGGCCCGGGCGATCGCGAGCAAGTACGGGGGAATCTCGGCGTCGTGTACGTCATGGCTCCGAATGACCCAGGCATCGGCCTGCTCCACTGCGTTGACGGCGTATTCTCTCGGCTCAAAACGCTCTAGCCCGGCTGATGCGATTTGATTATATGTTTTGATGTGGAACATCGTATCCCTCCTGTTCAAATGCTTGCATCACTTCGACTAGACGTACGACCCCTTCGAGCGGCATCGCATTGTAAAGACTGGCCCGCAGCCCTCCGACCGAGCGGTGGCCACCAAGTTCGATCAATCCACGTTCCTCGGCAAACTGTTGAAACGCTTGATCCGTCTCGTCCCGTCCCGTCGTGAACGGAATATTCGTCAATGAACGGATATCTCCTGTGACGAGCGACCGGAACAACGTTGAGCCGTCTAAATAAGCATACAATCGCGCGCTCTTCTCACGGTTGCGCCGTTCCATCTCGGCGACGCCACCCGTCCGTTCAACCCAGGCGAGAACCCGTTCGGCGACATACATGCTAAACGTCGCCGGTGTGTTCAAAACGGTGTCGGTGTGACGGGCGTAGTTCAAATAACTTGGCAAATCACGGTCGACAATCAAGTCGCGACGAATGATGACGACGCTTAACCCGGCCGGTCCGATATTTTTTTGGGCGCCTGCGTACAGCAGACCATAGCGGCTCACGTCGATCGATTCTGCCAAAATATTGGAGGACACGTCCGCGACGAGCGGGATGCCTGTATCCGGAAGCATCGTATAACGTGTCCCTTCGATTGTATTGTTCAGCGTCAAATGGAGATAATCGGCGGTCTCGCCATCCCCTTTATAGTCAGGCAGTTCCCGATAATTCGAACTCGCCGAACTGCCGACGACTGAGACGTCCCCATAGTGGCGGGCATCAGCGATCGCTTTTTTCGACCACGTGCCACTGTCGAGATAAGCGAAACGCCCTGTCGTACGCAAGTTCATCGGAATCATCGAGAACTGGAGCGTCGCCCCGCCTTGCAGCCAAAGGACGGCGTAATCGTCTGAGATGTCCATCAACCTCCGCAGCCTCGCTTCGAGCGCCTCGGTAATCGCAATGAAGCGCTCCGAACGGTGGCTCATCTCGACGATTGAGACACCCGTTTTTTGATAAGACAGAAACTCGTCTTGCACTTCTTGTAGTACCGATTTTGGCAAAACGCTCGGCCCTGCCGAAAAATTATAGACGGTCACCGCTACTCCTCCTCTATTTTTCTGTAAGTGGGTACTATTCCGTACCGGACGTCACGAATCCTGCCAAATGAAAAAAATCGCCCTTATCAACGGATAAGGGCGACTACTCATTCTTCGTCCATCGATAAGACGGACATGAACGCTTCTTGCGGCACTTCGACGGATCCAACCATCTTCATGCGCTTTTTACCTTCTTTTTGTTTCTCGAGAAGTTTACGTTTCCGCGAGATGTCGCCGCCGTAACATTTGGCAAGGACGTTTTTACGCAACGCCTTGATCGTCGACCGGGCGACAATTTTCGTACTGACCGCTGCTTGGATCGGCACTTCGAACTGCATCCGTGGGATGAGCGCCTTTAACTTTTCAACGATGACTTTCCCACGTTCGTAGGCAAAGTCGCGGTGAACGATAAAGCTGAGCGCATCGACGAGCTCGTTGTTGAGGAGAATATCCATCTTGACGAGGCGTGACGGACGATACCCGATCAAATCATAGTCAAGTGAGGCATAGCCTTTCGTACTTGATTTCAATTGATCAAAGAAGTCGTAGACGATTTCACTGAGCGGAATATCGTACGTGATTTTAACACGGGTCGTATCAATATATTCCATATCAATAAAACTGCCGCGTTTCTTCTGACAAAGTTCCATGATCGAGCCGACGTAATCGTTCGGTGTCATGATCGCCGCTTTGACGTATGGCTCTTCGATCAATTCAACTTTTTGTTGCTCAGGCATCTTCGACGGGTTATCGACGTGGATGACGTCTCCTGACGTCGTCGTGACGTGATAGATAACCGACGGTGCCGTCGTGATCAAGTCGATTCCAAACTCGCGCTCGATCCGCTCTTGAATGATTTCCATATGAAGCATACCGAGGAATCCGCTACGGAAACCAAATCCGAGCGCTTGTGACGTCTCGGGCTCGAACTCGAGTGCCGCATCAGACAACTGGAGCCGCTCAAGCGCTTCACGCAAATCATTATACTTGGCCGCATCAATCGGATAAAGACCGCAGTATACCATCGGGTTCATCTTACGGTAACCAGGAAGTTGCTCGGTCGATGGGTTTTTAGCGAGCGTAATCGTATCACCGACACGAACGTCGCCAACCGTTTTAATCGATGCCGAGAGCGTACCAACGTCTCCGACATTCAACTCTTTCACAGATAACGGTTTAGGTGTCGAGACACCGAGATCCGTCACTTCGAACGATTTACCGGTCGACATCATTTGGACTTTATCCCCGACTTTGACCGAACCGTTGACGACTCGTATCGAGGCGACGACGCCACGATACGCATCGTAGTACGAGTCGAAGATCAAAGCCTGAAGCGGTGCTGACGGATCTCCCGTCGGCGGCGGCACAAGCTCTACGATCTGTTCAAGAATTTCTTCAATCCCGATTCCTGCCTTGGCAGAAGCTGGCACCGCATCACTGGCGTCCAGTCCGATCACGTCCTCAATCTCTTGACGGACGCGTTCGACGTCAGCCGACGGTAAGTCGATCTTGTTGATGACCGGGATGATCTCGAGGTCGTTGTCGAGTGCGAGGTAGACGTTTGCGAGCGTCTGCGCCTCGATCCCTTGGGCGGCATCAACGACGAGGACCGCACCTTCACACGCCGCGAGTGAGCGCGAGACTTCATACGTGAAGTCGACGTGTCCAGGCGTGTCGATCAAATGAAGGATGTACTCAACTCCATCTTTTGCGGTATAGTTCAATTTAACAGCGTTCAATTTGATTGTGATGCCACGTTCCCGTTCGAGATCCATCGCGTCAAGCGTCTGTTCTTTCATTTCACGCGCCGTAAGCGCACCAGTTCTCTCGAGAATCCGATCAGCTAGCGTCGACTTACCATGATCGATGTGGGCGATGATGGAAAAGTTGCGAATCTTCTTCTGACGGTTCTCTAATTCTTGTTTATTCATATATGGGTTCACCTATCCTTCTCATGCATACCGTGTCATTATATCAAAATCCTAAGTTAATGTGTACGACCTACTACAACAATACCACATATAGTTTTCAGAATAATCATCAAGTGGTTGCTTTTCGAATAACCGTTTGCTACAATTGTGCTTGTTCTGTTGAATGATTACTTGAAGTAATGAGAACATACACTTTCTTGTTTCAGGAGGTGAAATAACATGGCAAATATCAAATCAGCAATCAAACGTGCAAAAACTTCTGAAAAACGTCGCGTCGCTAACTCGCAAGAGAAAGCAGCAATGCGTACAGCAGTAAAACGTGTCGATACTCTCGTCGTCGAAGGAAACAAAGAAGCAGCTCAAGAAGCTTTCGTCCTCGCTACGAAGAAAATCGACAAAGCTGCAGCAAAAGGTCTCATCCACCAAAACAAAGCAGGTCGTGACAAATCACGTCTCGCAGCTCGTATCGCAGCTCTCTAATTAGAGAACAAACGAAACAGCCGCCTCCGTTCAGGAGCCGGCTGTTTTTTTGTATAGCATGACGTAATGTGTCCCGATGCCTTCGATTTCGAACGGATCCCCGATGATGACGAGGCCGTTGCGTTCGTAAAACCGGACCGCGACTTCGCGAGCGTTACACCACCAAGAAGCGTTCAGTTCACGATGGACCGCCTGTAAGAAACGAGATCCGACGCCCGTCCCGGCGACGTCCGGATCGGTGGCCATGCCGCGCAGTTGAAACGAAACTCGTTCGCCAGACAGCTCACGGTCTTGTCGTATCACCGTCGCAATCGATAAGATATGCCCGTTTTCAGCCCAGGCGTAGTGACGGGTCGTCTCAGCGTCATCCCCGTCAAAATAACACGTCTCGACCGGGAGACCCGGCCTTAATACGAGGTGTCTGAGCGGGATCACTTCTTCAAGCAACACTTGCTGCAACATACAACCACCTCACAGTAATGTTAATTGACAGACGAGCGTGTCAAACACGATCTGTTTGTCGCCCCGTCCTGTCTTCATCGCTTCGTCCGCATCGGCGATGAGCGTGAGCGCCTTGGCGAGCTGCGCCTCTGAAAAGTTACGGCTCGCTTGCGTCGCCAGTTTCACCGTATAAGGGTGGGCGCCAATTTTTGAGGCGATTTGCTTCTCGCCGTACCCTTTCTCGGTCAACTGCTTGGCGAGGTACATATTTCGATATTGACGAGCGAGCAGTGCCAAGAGACCGATCAGTTCTTGGCCTTGTTTTTCTAAATCACGGACGAGGCGCAGCGCCAAATCGGCCCGTCGGCCCACCAAATACTCGGACAGTTGGAACACGTTGTCCTCTAGCGTCCGAGGCACGAGATCGTTGACGATTTCAAGCGGGATGTTGGCTCCGTCGCCAGCATAGAGCTGGAGCTTCTCCAGTTCCCGGACGAGCTTGCCCCAGTCGTCTTGACAAAGGAATAGCAAGCGTTCGACCGTCGTACGCTCCATCGACTGCCTGCGCCGGTTCAGCTCGTCATTGACGTAGCGCATGAGCTCGCTTTGGCTCGGCTTCTTCGCCTCGAGGACGATGGCTCGCTCTTTCAAGCGCTTGACGACTTTCTTCCGTTCATCGAGTTTTTCCGCTTCAACGATGAAGACGAGCACCGAGTAAGGCGCCGGCTGCAACACGTACTCGGTCAACCGCTCGAGATTTTGCTTTTGCTTTTCTTTGGCGCCGGTTAAAAATTGGGCCTGTTTGACGATGACGGTGCGGTAGTCACTAAAGAACGGTACCGTTTCAGCTTCGTCTAACGCCGTATCAAGTGACGTTTCATGTAAATCGAGCTGCATGACGTCAAATTTGTCGCCGGACGGACTGGCCGCCTTGACGATTTCTCGTTCCCACGTCTCGAGTAAGTACTTCTCTGTCCCATACAGGACGTATACGTTCGACAACTTGCCGTTGTGCAACCACGGTTCATTCAACACACACACCACTTTCACAATTTATTCTTATCTAAAACATAGATTATCCTTCGTTGATTCGCTATACTTAGGAAGGAAACATTTTAAGGAGGGACTCACTATGCATATTAACTCGGTTCGCCCGCAAAGCGAAAACCCGTTTGAGAACGACGTGCAGTGCAAACGTAACGATGCCATCGATTCAGCAATCGGCTTCATCGTCCCGTTCGGCTTTTTCGTCACAATTTTCGCAATCGGTGTTCTCATCAAATTCTTAAGTCTTTAAGTCGTAAAGCGATTGCCCCGGGGGAGCAATCGCTTTTTAGTTTATCATAGTTTTCATGGCCTGACTGCCCTTCTCACGCTCCCGAAACACCCTCCCCGCTCACAGACGACCATCCCGTCCTCATCCGTCCGCAGCAACCGCCTTCCCTGAATACGGGCGAGCGTGTCTGGGTGCGGATGACCGTATCGGTTGTTGGCGCCGACGCTGACGACCACAAATTCTGGATCCACTCGAGCGATCAAGTCAGCACCGGAAGACGTTTCGGCCCCGTGATGGCCTAGTTTGAACACATCGACGTCGACAGTCGGGATCAACCGCTCGTTCGCCTCCGGTAAGTCACCCGTCAATAAATAGGACAAGTTTCCGACTTTCATAAAAACCGACACTGAATTCGCATTCTCGTCCTCACCCGCATCAACCGGTGTGACGACCCACATCCATGGATAAGGCCGCTCTCCTGCTTCTAACAACCGCACGTTCACGTCATACGGTTCGAGCTCGTCAACTAACGCCCGCCGCTTCGTTTCATCGGCCACTTCCGCCGCAATCCACACTTCCTCGACCGGAATCAGATCAAGCACGCCCGTCAGCCCACCGATATGGTCATGGTCGGCATGCGTCAGCAAAATGAAATCAAGTCGGGTCTCGCCTCGTTTCCATATGTAAGGGACGACGACATCGGCACCCGGGTCGAACGTCGACCGTTTCTGCTCGTCCGGATGTTGAAACACGCCGCCGACATCGATGACACCGGTGATACCGGCTTGCTCAACGACGATGGCGTCCCCTTGCCCGACGTCTAAAAACGTTACCCGTGGCTCCTCCGACCATTCTAACCAGACGTGCAGCGCAAGCAGCGAAACTGCCGCAAAAATCCATCCGACCGAACGTCTCTTATCTAACAGAATCAATCCGATCCCGAGCAAAACGAACAAATAGACCGCATGCCAAAATGTGATGTCGTGCAACGGGACCCACGGACGATACGTATGATGCATCTGAAACATCCCGTTCAACCCGTCGAGAACCGGATAGAGCGACGGTTCGAACGACGGCATCACATAAGCGACGAGCGCGAGCGGAAGAATCGCCCAGGAAATCAACAATCCGGCAATCACGTTGTACACCGGAGCAAAGATTGAGATGACCGGCTGGACTTGCCATAAAAAAATCAAGCCGAACCATTGGGCGTAAAGCGCTACGCTGAACAGATTAGTCCACATCGACCGCGTCAAAAGCAAAAACAAGGTCATGCCGACGGTCAACTGAAATCCGAGATTCCATAGCAAGTACGGTTGAACGGCTAACAGGACGGCTGCACACCAACTGAGCATACGAACCGGGTCGCGAATCGTCTGACCGCATAGCGACAAGACGAGCACGACATCAGCGACAAGCACGGCTCGTGCCACCGGCGGCGAAAACCCGGTCAGCCAACCGAACGCGGTCACGCAGACGATCACGAGGCCAAGTTTCGTCTCCCGATGAAGCGGCAACGGACGAAACACCCATCTGAGCGCAAACACGAGCAAGGCGATGTGGGACCCGGAAATGACGAGCAAATGAAGCAGACCCGTCACGCGATAGGAGAACGATGTCTCCTCGTCGAGCAATCGGCTCTCACCAAACAGTAACGCCTCCATGTAAAGCGCCACGTCCGGACGGTGCGACGCTTCGATCCGTTCGAGCTGACGTTCTTTCCAGCGCAGCATGCGCCCATTTAATCCGTCACTCGGTCGACACCGCTCGACATGGACATCCTTCCCTTTAAAAGACAATCCAGCCCCGTGCGCCCATTTCGCCTCGTCAAAACCTCCCGTATTTCGAAGCGGTGAAAAAGGGACTGGTTCGAACGTGACGAGACACGTCTCACCCGGACGCCCGAGCTCGACGTCGCGCCCGATCAAGACCCCAGACATCCCGTTCGATTCACCATAGAGTCGAACCGAGTGACCGTTGTCGCGTCGGCTCTCGATGGCGAAGACTGAGTCCCCGGCTTCATGTACCTCTTGTACCGACGGAGTAGAACTTTGTAACAGGACTAGGAAAACGAGTGAGATCGCACCGACATGTGTGTAGATCGCTTGCCGACGCCACGTCAGGAACAAGGCTAGCCCGAACAAGAGCACGACACCAAAAGCCCCGGACTTCCAAGCAATGAATAGACCAATCGGGATCAATGGATAGATCGGCATATCACGGGACCAACAAATAGCCTTCCATGCTCTCGAGCGTTTTCTCACCGAACCCTTTGACGTTCCCGAGCTCGTCGTACGATTTAAATGGACCGTTTTCTTTCAAATAGTTCAAAATAGCGTCCGCTTTGGCCGGACCGATCCCGGGGACGGTCATCAACTCTTCTTTCGTCGCACTGTTGACGTGAATGCCGTTCGTCGTATCGGTTTCCGGGACTGCAACGGCCTCTCCTTGTTTCGGTACCGTGATTTTCGTGCCGTCTACGAGCAATTGGGCTAAATTCAGCTGTTCAGGGTCAGCTTCGTCCGTCAACACGGCGAGAGACAAGACGTCCCCGACTCTAGCCCCTTGCGGCATCGTATACGTGTCGGGCGCTTTGACCGCTCCCGTGACGTAGACGACAACTTCTGTCACCGGGACAGCCTCTGCTTTTTCCACCGTCGTAAACTCCTCGACCATCGTCGTTTCCGGCTCTTTCGAATAGAACATATAGCCGACACTGACAAACAAGATGACGAGCAACGCGACGACATACCGTTTCCACTTCTCCATATCGTTCCCCCCACATAAACGAATGTCTCTTCATTAGTATGCGAGAAATAGCCGGCTCACGCTCAAGTCCTAGTTGCTAGATGCGGTCGCAATGATTGAGCGGTCACCCACGGATCGATGACGTATCGGAACGCAAAAAAGAGACAAGCCGAAACTTGTCTCTTTGCTCTTCAACTTGTCTCATTGCTCTTCAAAATGTTGGACTTGGCTCGCCAGTGAGGCGGCTTGTCCTTCTAGCTCTTGCATCAGGGCAAAGATTTGATCAAAGCTTGCCTGTTGCTCTTTCATCGAGGCAGCGACTTCTTCGTTACCGGCTGCTAATTCTTCGGTCACACCACTCACTTCTTCGACGCGTTTCAACACGTTCGTGACTTCACGGCTCGAAGCGACCATTTCTTGTTCGATCGTGCCTACGAACGAGGCCACGTGATCGGTCCGATCATGGATGCGTGTGAACGCTTGCTTCGTCAGTCCGAATGCTTGAAGTTGCGCCGTTTGCTCGTGGCTCGACTCTTCGACCATCTCTGTCA
Source organism: Exiguobacterium sp. SH3S1 (assembly GCF_004337105.1). Taxonomy (NCBI): domain Bacteria; kingdom Bacillati; phylum Bacillota; class Bacilli; order Caryophanales; genus Exiguobacterium; species Exiguobacterium sp. SH3S1. The sequence continues at coordinate 45,232 of NZ_SJUW01000002.1, forward strand.
AATTACCGACCTCGTCTCGAATCGTTTGGACGACCCCGAAGATCGAACGCGTCGCCACATTACTCTCCTCAGCCAATTTCTTCACTTCACTCGCGACGACAGCAAAACCTCGCCCGGCCTCACCGGCTCGTGCGGCTTCAATCGCGGCGTTCAAGGCAAGTAAATTCGTCTGGGCGGCAACGTCTTCCACGAGTTTTGCCATCTTCTCGATTTCTTCTGTTTTTCTCGCGAACTGGTCCATCCGTTCGACGAGCGATTGGTTGCGCTCGCCCGACCGACGTAAAATATGTTCTTGATCCGTCAACGTCTCGATTCCGGCCGCCACTTCACGCGTCATCTCGGTCGTCTCTTCAGTCGTTTGTTTCGTCTGGTTCAAGCTCGTCTCGAACGATGTCGCCATGATCCCGACCGACTCGAGCGTCTCTTGAAGTTCAGTCGCGATCGATTGGGCCCCGTTCGCCATCTCATCGACCGCGTTCGTGATGTTCGACGTCGTACTCACGACCGCTTCATTTTCAGCGGCGGCCGTCTCTGTCATCTCATTCACTTTGACCGACGTGACCCGAATCGAGCCAATCACGGTTTGAAGCGACGCCGTCATATCTCGCATGGCGCGTTCTAGTCGGCCGATCTCATCGCGTCGCGTTGAATCCGGCAACATGATCAAGTGCCCGGCCGCGATCGCCTCGGCTGCTTTTACGTTCCGTTCGAGCGGAAGTGTGATCGAGCGGGCGAAGAAGAAGTTGTACAGGCTTAACACCGTGACGACGAACACCGTCAACAAGATTGAGACGAGGAACAGGCGCTTCGTCTCGTCGGCAGCTTCTTTTTGCAACGCCTCGTAAAACGTTCCGTTTTTTAACAACAACGTGTTCACGTCGTTCAAAACCCCTTCTAGTTTCGCCGCTTGAATCCGGGCAGCAATGCCGCCTGCTTGAGCCGTTTCAATATTCGCTCCAATGCGCTCATATTTGGCTGTGGCTCGGTCAAGGTGCGTTGAAAACTCATCGATCAAATAGGTTTGATTCATCTCTTGGAACGTCTCCGTGTTCGTGGCACGAATCCGCTCGAGCTGTGTCAGCGTCGATTGACTCATCTGTTCACCGAGCGACGTCCAAAGGGATTGTTCTTGTAAAAGTGACGTCTCGAGTTGAGATAACTCGATCATCTGGGTGCCGTATTGCTCATTGTACGTCTGCAACCGGTTCAACGTCGTCAATACATAACTCATCATCAAGACGATGAGTAAGACCGTGAATACGGTCGAGAAGATAAAGCGTTTGCGTAAACTCATTGTAACGCCCCCTCCAGCAACCGTTTCTGAACTGCTTCAAACTGCTCTGTCTCTTCATCGGTCCATTGCACACGGCGCAGCGCTGCTAGCCCGATACCGCCCTCGTCGATCCCGAGTTCGATATGGTCGTTGATCGCTTCTGTTTCAAGGCTGTCCGCAATCTTGACGATGGCCAAGTCGACTTGCTTTAACATCGACGTGATGACCGCATCAGGTGCGATCATCGATTGATCGCTGTCGACGCCGATTGCCTTGATCCCGTTTCGTTCAGCCGTCTCGAGTACACCGACACCGGTCAGACCGGCCGCTGCGTAGAGTACGTCGGCCCCTGCGGCAATCTGTTTTTCCGCCAATTTCCGTCCGATCTCAGGCGAGGCGAAATCGTTCGCGTAGTCGACGATCATTTCGACGTCCTCGTTCACGCTTTTCGCCCCTAATTCGAACCCGGTTTCAAATTTCTGAATCAGCTCGTTGTCGATTCCTCCGATGAATCCGATTTTATCGGACTCCGTTTCAAGTCCCGCGACCGCACCGGCCAACGCGCTGCCTTCTGTCTCTTCGAACGTGACCGAGATGACGTTTGGTAACGTCGATACCGCGTCGACTAAGGCAAATTGTTGATTTGGGTGCTTCGAAGCCACCGTTTCTAGATCAGTTTGACTCGCGAAACCAAGACCGACGATCACATCATGTCCGTCTTCGACCAATTGCTCAAATCCTGCTTTGTATGTTTCAGTCTCGTCCAATTCTCGATAATCGACGAACCAATCTCCCGCCTCTCGCAACTGTCCCATGCCACGCATCGCAGCGTCACTGAACGATTGGTCCCCGAGACCAACGTCAGACAGGACGACACCCATCGATTGGCGGGGTTCGACCGTCTGTTCCGGTTGATCGATGACAGACTGACACCCGGATAGCCAAACGATACAAGTCGTCAGTGCGCCGATCATGATTGTTTTGTTCATAACATGTACTTCCTCTCTCTAATGGTCTGACATCTCATGTATCGTCTGATTTACGCCGGATTTGAAGTCAAACCTTTTAAAACTTAGGGTAATAATTTGAACGACGTCACGACAAACAAGGCTGCAGACGATTGCCTGCAGCCTTGTTGATTCAACTTATTCTTCCGACGCCGCGACGGTCGTTTCCGTCAACTTCCGTTCAGGTGTCGGTGAGGTCGGTACGTTTCCTTTCCCGGCAAAATTATCAAGTAAGTCTTTCATATCGATGCCAGACGACGCTTTGAGCGTCTGCTGCAGTGAAGCCATCAAATCAGTCGCGTAACCCGTGACTTTCCCGGCTCCCCCGTCTTTACCGCTCCCCGTATCGACGACCGTGATTTTGTCGATGTTACCGAGCGGTGCCGCAATTTGCTTCGCGTAGTCAGGAAGCATCTTGACGACCATGTCGAGAATGGCGGCTTGACCGTACTGTTCGAACGCCTCGGCAATCTTTTGTTTCGCTTCGGCTTCGGCGAGACCAGTAAGACGAATAATATCGGCCTCTGCTTCCCCTTTCGCCCGTTCAGCATCGGCTTCGGCGACACCAGCGAGACGGACGCGTTCAGCATCGGCTTTCGCCTCAGCCTCGATGCGGTACTTCCCGGCATCTGCTGCGGCGATTTGACGCGCTTTATCAGCTTCCGCAGCCTGTTCGATCGCATAGCGGTCGGCGTCGGCTTTTTTCTTCACTTCTGAATCATATTGCTTTTCACGACGCATGATTTCTTTCTCTTCGAGCTCGATTTGCTTTTGACGCTCGATGATCTGAACTTGCATCTGTTGCTCTGTGACTTCTTGTTTGGCCTTGGCTTCTTCAAGCTCGTACGATTGGTCAGCCCGTGCTTTAGCGACATCTTGCTCGCGGCGGTAGTCGGCGATGCGGAGTTGGTTCTCTTTTTCCGCTTCCGCGATTTCAGAGTTTCGTTCAAGCTCCGCTTTCCTCGCGTCCTTCATCGCTTCCGCTTGTTTGATGCGCGTTTCTTTATCCGCTTCGGCCGTGGCGATGTCGGCGTCACGTTTTACTTGGGCGATCCGTGGCTTCCCGAGCGACTCGAGGTATCCGTTCTTATCCCGCACGTCTTTAATCGTGAACGAGACGATGACGAGGCCCATCTTCGCTAAATCTTGCGAGGCGACACGTTGCACTTCTTGCGAGAACTTGTCGCGGTTTTTATAAATCTCTTCGACCGTCATCGAACCAAGGATCGAACGAAGGTGACCTTCGAGCACTTCTTTCGCCTCGTTCTCACGCTCGATTTTCGGTTTGCCGAGGAATTGTTCGGCCGCTGTCGCGATCTCACTGATCGAGCCACCGATTTTAATAATGGCCGTCCCGTCAGCCATGACCGGGACTCCTTGCTCGGTATACACTTCAGGCGTCGTTACTTCGAGCTTGCTCGAGAGCAAGCTGAGCGGTTCCGCTTGTTGGAATACTGGCAAGACGAACGCCCCGCCGCCGCGAATGATTTTGACGCGGTTACCGGAAGCGTCACTGTGGACGTTCTTTTTACCTAAGTAGCTCCCGGTGACGATGAGCGCCTCATCCGGTCCGACTGTACGATATTTCAAGACAAACACGAAGATCAAGGCGAGCAAAATCACCCCGACGATAATACTGACTAAAATGGTTGTGTCCATACATTATTGCTCCTTTCGAATAGTGGGTTCGTCATATTCCATGACGACCGCGATATTTCGTTGTACTTCGATGATGACGACTCGACGATCACTAGGAATCGCTTTCCCGTCAATACTTTGTGCCGTCTTCAAAATCGAACCGACGACCGACTCGACGAGCACTTCACCGTAACCGCCTTCAGGGACGGGGACGGTCAATCGCCCGACCAATCCGACGAGCGACTCATCAGTCATACCAATCGACTCTTCCGCATTTGACAGCGGTAGGAGGACGAACAAGTATAGTAACGTCGTGAGCGCGAATGAGCCGGCGAGCGCCACCGCGAGACCGATCATCGGCGACACATGGGCGAGCGCGTTCAAGATTAACCCGATACCTGCCCCGAGCGCCAGGAAAGAGAGGATGACGGCCGGATTGAACCAGCCTTCGAAGAAATCGAACGCGTCCGAGAACAGCATGTATAAAAATGTGCCGAGACCGGCAATGATGAGTACCCACCAGTACAGTTGTTCTAACGATTCCATTACCATCCCTCCTCGGTGCGGCGCTGTTGTTCATATGCGAGCACACGTCGCAAATGTTCGACTTCAAGCGCGAGCGCCTGTTCAATCGTATCCCATTCCGATAACGGCCGGGTCGGATACTGTACCGCCTTCCGCACGCGACCAAGCGTTCGTTCAAGGTTTAAACGATCATACCGGTCAACCTCTTCGAGCCGTTCCTGACGCAGTAGTTTTAAATAGTGATCGACTTCGCCCTGTAACGTAATAATCTGCTCTGTCGCCGCCTCCGACGACTCTTGCATCAGCAGGCGACGCACCCTGACTTGATGGGCAACCAGTTTGGCAATCCTGGCCTCGAGCTCGAGAATATGTTTATAGAGGAACTCTGCCTCATCTTGGTCCGTGTCATCGCGCCACCACATCTCCGTCTCACCTCACTTCTTTTCTACTCACTCATTCATACGTATCAATTGAATCATTGGTTTCAAAATGCGCGAAAAAAATGTAAGATAAATTTGCGAACGTTAAGAAAGGAAGTGCTCACTTTGGGCAATCAAGTCATCAAATTATCAACCGCGGCTCAAGAACAATTAATCCAGAGCTATCGCGCTCACGCGGTCAATCCGCCACCACACGCTCGCTTCAGTGCCAAGACGCCCCACTGTGTGGTCACCGTGTACAATTCGGGAAAAGTCATGTTTCAAGGTCGGGCTGCGGATGAAGAGGCGGCCAAATGGGGAGATTCCATCAAAAAGGAAACGTCCGTTCCAAAACATACGTTACCGGCCGGTTTTTCCGATTGGTCCGTCATCGGGAGCGATGAAGTCGGGAAAGGTGATTATTTCGGTCCGCTCGTCGTTGTTGCCGCCTACGTCCCGAAGGAAAAGATTGCCCTCGTCAAAGAACTCGGTGTCAAAGATTCTAAATTACTTACCGATAAAGATATTTTACGCATCGCTAAAGACTTGCACGTCACGATTCCCTACCAAAAAGCGACACTGCACAACCCGACGTACAATAAAATGCAACGGACGATGACGCAAGGGAAGATGACCGCAATCGCCCATAACGCGGCGTTATCGGCGCTCTTGAAAAAGTTAGACGAGACGCCAGAAGCGATTCTAATCGACCAGTTCGCCGAAAAAGCCGTCTACTACAAACATTTGAGTTCTGAGACCGATATCGTCAAAGACGATGTCTACTTCTCGACGAAAGCGGAAGGTCTCCACGTCGCCGTCGCCGCCGCCTCGATCCTCGCCCGCGCTTTTTTCTTGAAAGAGATGGACAAATTGAGCGCGACACTCGGTGTCACGTTACCGAAAGGGGCCGGAGCGAAAGTCGATCAAGTGGCCGCGACCTTGATCCTTCGCTACGGTCAAGAACGTTTGAACGATATCGCTAAAGTTCACTTCGCGAACACGAAAAAAGCGATGCGTTTGTGCGAGCAGAAACGATAGTTCTCACTTCAAAGATATGTTATATTTATTTTATGGTTCAATGAACTTAAAAACTTTTGGGGGATAGCGTTCATGTTGCATTATAAAACGTACACATTAAGCGACGACCATCCTTGGGTCATCTTCATACATGGCGCAGGCGGGAGTCTATCTCACTGGTATCGTCAAATTCGTCCATTTCGAAAGAAATATAACGTCTTGCTGCTCGACCTCCGCGGTCATGGCGGCTCATATAACGAAGAACAATCTTTGAATCAACCACTCAACGCCTACACACTCGATGTCGTCGTCGAAGACGTCGTCGAAGTGATGAACCATTTAAATATTGAAAAAGGCCATATGGTCGGGCTATCGCTCGGGACGATCGTCATCCAAGCGATGTTCGAGCATCACCCCGACCGCATCGCCTCTGTCGTCTTAGGTGGTGCGATCGTCAAGTTCAACGTCCGCTCGACATTGCTCATCCGGCTCGGCAGCCTCATGCAAAGCTTCGTGCCTTACATGTGGCTGTATCAACTATTCGCTTGGATCTTGTTGCCGAAGAAACGGCATAAAAAATCGCGGATGATGTTCGTGCGCGACGCGGCGAATTTGTGCCAACGCGAGTTCATCCGTTGGTTCAAGATGACGGAAAACATGAATCCGTTGCTGCGTCACTTCACTTCAATCCAAACATCCGTCCCCATCCTCTACATTATGGGCGACGAGGATTACATGTTCCTTGAGGCCGTCGAACGAACGGCGAAGCATCAACCGACGGCACACGTCCAAGTCGTCCACGATTCGGGGCATGTCGTCAACGTCGATCAACCCGATACGTTCAATTCCATTTCAATGGACTTCATCGATCAACAAGTCGGTTTACTGGCAGCCAGTACGTCTTAAGTCTATACCTTTCAACAGAGACTCACTTCCTTAACCGGAAGCGGGTCTCTGTTTTTGTCTGTGGAAAAAATATTTTCCGGAAAGTTTTCAGAAAATATTGATTATTGAAAAATATCGTGTTACTCTTAGACAAATCTTGAACAGAGGAGCTGGCGACGATGCGTACACCATTACATAACGGCCTACTGATTATTATTCGACTGAGGGACTGAAAAATCGACTCGCTGACCGAGACGAATTTTTGGGCCCTTGTTTCGATGGTTTCGGACGAGGCGCTCATGGTATGACCGACGCGCCTATCCAATCAGGATAGGTTTTTTTATTGGATCGATACACAGAGGAGATGATGGAAGTGAAACAGTACGCAATGGATCGGATGATTAAAATATCAGCAGGGATGGCTAGCGCCGTCTTGGTCACACTCGGGGTCGGACTCTTGATTGAAACGATCGGTAAGATGGCCGGAATCGAGACGCTCGTCTTGATCGGACAAGTCGCGAAGTCACTACTCGCCCCGGCGCTCGGTGCCGGAGTCGCCTATCAGCTCGGCGGCAACACCCTCATCTTATTCAGTTCGATGATTGCGGCGACCGTCGGGGGTGCGGCTCTTCAAGCGACGGAGAGCGGGCTTGTCCTCGTCCCCGGTCAACCGATCAGTGCCTTGATTGCCGCAGCGGCGGCCGTCTGGTTAGGCAAACGCGTCCTCGGTAAGACGAAGTTCGATATGATGGTCGTCCCGGTCACGGCCGTGCTCGGCGGAGGCATCGTCGGTGTCGGTGCCGCTGCCGTCACGACACCGCTCATCAACTCGATCAGCGCGAGCATCACTTCGTCGGTCAACACATCACCGATCGCAACGTCACTCGTCATCGCTCTCGTCTTCAGTGTCATGCTCATGTCACCTGCCTCATCAGCCGCGCTTGCGATCGCGCTTCAGCTCGACCCGGTCGCGAGTGCCGCCGCCTTGATCGGCTGTACCGCTCAATTCGTCGGCTTCACGCTCATGGCTTATCGCCAAACCGACCCAGGTGGCTTAGTCGCATCGTTTTTCGTCACACCGAAAGTCCAGTTCCCGAACGTCGTCAAAAATCCACGGGTCGTCATGCCACCGTTCATCGCCGCGATGATCAGCGCTCCGATCGCGACGCTTTGGTTCTCACTCGAGGTACCATATGAGATTGCCGGGCTCGGCTTGAACTCAATGATCGCCCCGCTCAATATCCTTGCCGCACAGGGCATGGAAGCGTTTCTCATCTTCGTCGGCACCGGCGTCATCCTACCGGCTGTCATCACATTCCTTCTTTATAAAGTGACTTGCCTCGTCGGTTGGACGAAGTTCGGTGACTTGGCGCTTGAAGTTCAATGAATTCTAAAAACAGCGATTCCCACAATAAAGGGAATCGCTGTTGTCTGTTAAGCGCGTACTTCTGCGCCATATTCGATTTTGACTGCTTCGATGATTGCATCATACGACGCTGTCACTTCCTCATCAAGAAGTGTACGCGTCGGATCTTGATATTTGAGCGAGAAGGCAATCGACTTCTCCGTTTCACCGACGTTATCGCCCGTGTAGACGTCGAACAGAGCGAGCTCGATCAAGAGCGGACCAGCCGCCTGTCTGATCGTCGCCTCGACTTGACCGGCCGGAATGTCACGCTTCAACACGAGCGCAAGATCTCGCGAAATCGATGGGGAACGTGGTACGTCTTGATAGACGAGCATCGCTTCAGACTTCAATGCGCCAAGGTCGAGCTCGAAGACGTACACTTCTTTCAAGCCGTATGCGTCTTTCGACACGGCCGGATGGACTTGTCCGACGTATCCGACGACGTTCCCTGCGATGAGAACGTTCGCCGTGCGGCCAGGGTGCATGTCTGAAATGACGGCCGCTTCATATGTCACGTCGATGCGTTGCGAGCGCATGAGTGTATCGACGATGCCTTTCGCGACGAAGTAGTCGACCGGGACGCGTGTTCCTTGCGAGCGGTGATCGTACCAAAGTCCTGTCACTACGCCCGCGACGCGTTCCGTTTCGCGTGGTAACGTCTCTCCGTGCTCTACGTACACACGTCCTGTCTCAAATAGACGGACGTTCGCTTGTTGACGCGCCGTGTTATAACGGGCCGCTTCAAGCAATCCCGGAACGAGTGACGTCCGTAGCACCGAACGCTCCTCGCTCATCGGCATGGCGAGTCGGACAGTCGTCGCTCCCTCGCCGTCGAACCGTGACGCATGAAGCTCGCTCGTGAGCGAGTAAGTGATCGCTTGTGACAAGCCCGTTCCTTGAAGGACGCGGCGCACTTGACGACGAAGTACGTTGTCTTTTGGCAGGTAGCCTTTCGACTGCGATGCTGGGAGCGTCGACGGAAGGCTGTCGTATCCGTATAGTCGCGCCACTTCTTCCGTAATATCAGCCGGCACTTCTAGGTCCGGTCGCCGCGACGGGACGTGAACCGTCAACGCTTCGTCTCCTGTCACGTCTAACCCGAGCCGCTTTAGAATCTGTTTGATCGTCGTCTGGTCGAGATCCATCCCGAGTCGATGGTTAATATAATCGATTGACACGTCAATCGTGCGGGCGTCGGACGCTTTGCTTCCAGCGATGACGGGTTCACTGATTGTCCCGCCGCTCACGTTGACGATCAGCGCAGCGGCACGGTCAAGCGCGAGGAGTAAACGTTCCGGATCGACTCCTTTTTCGAAACGGGCGCTTGAATCGGAACGAAGACCAAGCGTTCGGCTCGTCTTCCGGACCGAGGCCGGCGTGAAATAAGCCGACTCCAGGATGATGCTCGTCGTCGTCGCGTCGACTTCGGTATTCGCTCCGCCCATCACTCCAGCGATCGCGACCGGATGTTGTCCATCGGTAATGACCATCATCGATGAGTCGAGTGTGCGCGTCGCATCGTCAAGTGTGACGATTTCTTCTCCGTCCTGGGCTTGGCGAACCAAAATGGTACGGCCGAGCTTAGACGTGTCAAACGCATGGAGCGGTTGACCGAGTTCGAGCATGACGTAGTTCGTCACATCGACCACGTTATTGATCGGGCGCACACCTTCCGCGATCAAGACGTTTTTTAACCACTGTGGCGACTCGCCAATCGTTACCCCGTCGACGCGTCGCGTCGCGTAGTATGTGCAGTTGTCTGTCTCGAGTCGAACAGACACGTCGTTCGGTGTATCCGTTTCGACATCGGCTGCTGGCAACGTATACGGGCGTTCTAAAATCGCCGCGACTTCATGAATGATGCCGTATAGGCTAAGGCAGTCCGAACGGTTCGGCGTCAATCCGAGTTCAATCACTTCGTCATCGAGATCGAGCAAGCTGATGACGTCCGCTCCGACTTCAACTTCTTCCCGGAACGTATGGATGCCGTCCTGTTCGTCTTCGCGAATCTGTTTTTTCTCGAAACCGAGTTCTTCGAGCGAACAGATCATGCCTTGCGACTCGACGCCACGAAGTTTTGCTTTTTTGATTTTAAGGCCAGGTAGTCTTGCGCCGACTTTTGCGACGATGACATGTTGTCCGGCCGCGACGTTCGGTGCACCACAGACGATTTGGACAGGGCTGTCGTCACCGACGTCGACCGTCGTCACGCTCAACTTGTCCGCCTCTGGATGTTTCGCGCATGAGAGGACGTGTCCGACGACAAGACCTTTCAATCCTTCAGAGCGGTCTGTCACACTCTCGACTTCAATCCCGTTTTTCGTGATCAAATCGCCTAACGCTTGCCCGCTCAAGTCTGAGACGTCGATATATTGGTTCAACCATTTTTTCGATAATAACATGTATGATCCTCCTTAGAATTGCTCGATGAAACGTAAGTCGTTTGTATAGAAGTGACGAATATCATCGACACCGTGTTTGAGCATCGCCATCCGTTCGACACCGATCCCGAAAGCAAAGCCAGACATTTTCGTCGCGTCGTAGCCCGCCATCTCGAGGACGCGCGGATGGACCATCCCGCCTCCAAGAATTTCAATCCACCCTGTCCCTTTACAGACGTTACAGCCTTTGCCGCCACACTTGAAGCATGAGATATCGACTTCAACGGACGGCTCTGTGAACGGGAAGAAACTTGGACGAAGCCGGATTTCTCGTGTCTCACCGAACAGTTGCTTGACGAACACTTCAAGCGTGCCTTTCAAGTCGGCCATCGAGATATGCTCATCGACGACAAGTCCCTCGATTTGCATGAACTGGTGTGAATGGGTCGCATCATCTTCGTCGCGACGGTACACTTTGCCCGGACAAATGATGCGAATCGGTTTCCCGTCCGCATCGAGCATCGTCCGTGCTTGCACCGGCGACGTATGCGTCCGCAGCAGCGTCTCGTCCGTGATGTAGAACGAGTCCTGCATGTCACGTGCCGGATGATCTTTCGGCAAGTTCAGCATTTCAAAGTTGTACAGATCGGTTTCGACTTCCGGGCCTTCGGCAATCGTATACCCGAGACCGACGAACAAGTCTTCCATCTCGTCGACGATTTGTTGCAGCAAGTGGCTATGTCCCGGAAGTGCCGTTCGACCAGGGAGCGTGACGTCGATCGTCTCGGCTGCGAGTTTCGCTTCGAGCTCGACCGCCTTCACGTCCTCGATCCGTGCCTCTAACACCTCTTGAATCGTCGTTCGCACCGTGTTGGCGAGTTCACCGACGACCGGGCGCTCTTCGGCGGACAACTTGCCCATCCCGCGCAATACTTCGGTCATCGGGCCTTTTTTACCTAAATACTTAATCCGGACGTCATTCAACGTTTTTTGTGATGACGCCGTTTCAATTTCTTGAAGTGCCTCACGTTGTAATTGTTCTAACTGTTCTTTCATCAATGTTTCCTCCTCTACAAAAAAAGTCCCTTCAGTCGATGACTGAAGGGACGAATAAACGCGGTACCACCCTACTTGGCCGATCAGGCCCACTTGAGAGCATCGGTATCGGGATGCCAGTTCGGTGTTGTCTCCAACACGACTCCAGAGTGAATTCAGCGCCGACCTCGGCATCGGCTCTCAATCTAGGCCGATGCTCCCTGTGCTCGTTCGGGGGTTCGCGTACTATGCTCTTTCAACGTCTTACCTATATTGTTCGATGTTTCTAAATTATCACGATTCTCAAGCGGTGACAAGGTTATTGTAGCGCGATGCGATACATGAGAATGCCGGCGGCGACTGCCGCGTTCAATGACTCGGCTTCTCCGATTACAGGAATGTGGACACGTGTGTCACAAAGGGCGAGCACGTCGTCATGGACGCCTTGTGCTTCATTCCCGATGACAAGCGCGATTTGATCGTTGAACGCGACTTGGTCGTATGACTTCGCATTCGAGAGTGCCGTCCCATAGACGTGAAACCCTAAACTTTTCAGTTCCGGCAACGTGTCGAGCAAGTCGACCGATTGAATGTTCACATGGAACAACGATCCTTGCGTCGCCCGTACGACTTTGGCATTGAACGGGTCGACCGTACCTTTGCCGAGAAACACGGTATCAAATCCGGCTGCGTCTGCTGTCCGAATCATCGTCCCGAGGTTACCCGGATCTTGAATGCGGTCAAGGACGAGCACATGCTTCATCTTGCGTTCGACCGGCGTCATCTTGACGACAGCGAACACCCCTTGCGTCTTCTCTGTTTCTGATAACAGATCGGCGACATGGTCGGACAGTTCGAGCACCGGCATCTCATCTAGACGCCATGAACTTTTCGGACGATAGGATTCGCCCATAATCAATTGGACGAGTCGTCCGGCCCGGATCGCTTCGTCGACCAAGTGTTCACCTTCAACTAAAAATTGCCCAGACTCTTGTCTGCCTTTTTTCGTCATCAAGCGCTTCAAACGCTTAATCGTCTCGCTTTTCGTAGACGTGATTTTCGTCATATTATCCCTCTTTCAACCATTGAACCGTTTCGTTATCCAACCGCTTGGTGAGCGCCACGACTAAATCGATGGCCGCTTCATAATCGGCTTTATGGATGATTGACACGTTCGTATGCAAATAACGGACTGGAACCGTGAGCGCGACAGCCGGCATCCCGACTCCTGATAAATGGAACCGTCCGGCGTCGGTGCCGCCGCCCGGTGTCAAATCTAACTGATACTTAATGTCTTCTGCTTTCGCGACTTCGACGATCAAGTCGATGAGGCGCGGGTTCGTGACAGTCGTCGCATCAAAGAAGATGACTTGAACGCCTTCACCAAGTTTTGACAAACCTTCTGCCGGTGTCATACCTGGCGTATCACCTGGGATACCCGTATCCACGGCAATCGCGACGTCCGGTTTAATCAAGTTTGCCGCTGTGACGGCTCCACGCAATCCGACTTCCTCTTGAACCGTGGCCCCCGAGAAGACGGTTCCGGGCGCATCATTTTTCAGACGTTTGGCCGCTTCAATCGCGATCGCACATCCGATTCGGTTATCCCATGCCTTCGCCATCAAGAAGTCTTCATTTTTCATGACCGTGAACTCGCAATGCGGCACGACCGTGTCACCTGGACGGATTCCCCACTCGGCGACTTGTTCTTTTGACGTCGCTCCGATATCTAAGAACATGTCTTTGATCTCGACCGGTTTTTTACGAGCTTCGGCTGGAAGGACATGCGGTGGCTTCGCACCGATCACGCCTGGGATTTTCTCTCCAGAGCGTGTGACGACGTCCATGCGTTGAGCGAGCAATACTTGGTTCCACCAGCCACCGAGTGCTTGGAAGCGCAGGAAACCACTATCTTCGATGCGTGTGACCATAAAGCCGACTTCGTCCATATGACCGGCAATCATGACACGCGGTCCCTCACCGTTCCCTGTCACACGGCCGAACAGACTACCGAGACCATCCTGTTCGAACGCCTCGACGTGGGGCTCGAGATACTCGCGCATGAGTGAACGGACTTCCCCTTCGTTTCCCGGAACGCCAGTCGCATCCGTCAGTCGTTTTAGCATATGTAAAGTTTCATTCATCTCGTATCGCTCCCTTTCGACTCCATTAGTAGCCTTGATTTTGTCGCTCATGGTTGACTTCATTCTTCGATACATACGCCGTCAGAATCAATTTCTCGTTGAAACCTAGCGTATAGCCTAGTTCGAGATATGCCGCCATCAGCGTCTCGTACATCGCTTCTGTCTTCGACAAACCAAAATTCGTCACTTTTCGAAAGATATCTAAAAAAGCATCAGTCGCGTCAAGATACGAGCTTCCTGCCGGGAACGACTCCCGTTCGTATCCGAGGGCGAGTCCGAGTGACAGTAAGAAATGGATACCGTCAACGTACTCTTCTAAGATCACGTCTTGAGGCGACGGGCCTTTCGTTGACCAAAATTTAAAACTTCGGGTCTCATTGGCGAGTTCACCGAGTTCGACGAGTAAAGCGAGTAGCCGTTCATCGAATTGGTTGCCGGATAGTTGATGTTCTTGTTTGATCCGCTCATCTAATTCACGTTGCCGATCAAATAATGTTGTCCAGTTCACCGGTTGCTCCTCCTATTCTCCACTTAAAGCAGTACTAAAATCATTAAAGACCAGCCCACTGCTAAAATCAATACTTGTATTTGCATGCTTTTTGGGGCATGAACCGTCTTTTGGCGTGTCAAATGAAGTCCAAACAACGCTCCAATGGCTCCTCCGGCATAGGCGTATAGCACGTTGAACTTCCCTTCACCGTGCGTATACTGCTTCGCCTGAAAATACGTATAGACGTTTAAAGCGATGAGCGCCAACGCGACGATGGCCAAGATAGATTGATCCATAGCGTGTCCTCCTTATCTTCATCTTAAGAAATTTACGAGAAAAAAGAAAGCGCCGAGATAGAGTCTCGGCGCTTTCGATTGAACGATTACGCGTTCAATTTTGATTTAGCTGTGTTAGCGAGTGAAGCGAACGCTTGTGCATCCGATACTGCAAGCTCAGCAAGCATCTTACGGTTGATGTCGATCCCTGCAAGCTTGAGTCCGTGCATCATACGGCTGTATGAAAGACCGTTGATACGTGCTGCCGCGTTGATACGTGTGATCCAAATACGACGGAAATCACGTTTCTTTTGACGACGGTCACGGTATGCGTACATGAGTGACTTCATGACCTGTTGTTTTGCTACTTTAAATAGAATATGTTTCGAGCCATAATAACCTTTGGCAAGTTTGATTTGCTTTTTACGACGTTGACGAGTCGTATAACCGCCTTTTACGCGTGGCATATAGTTTCCCTCCTAAATTCCTTCTGTATTACTTCGCAATCATGTTGCGAATACGTTTGTAGTCTCCAGCTGATACGATAGCACCTTTACGGAGCTTACGTTTCGCTTTCGTCGATTTGTTACCGAACAAGTGACTTGTGAAAGCGTGTGAACGTTTGAGTTTACCTGATCCTGTACGTTTAAAACGTTTAGAAGCACCGCGGTGCGATTTCATTTTCGGCATGAGTATTTCCTCCCCACTATGACTCGATGATTAATCTTCTTTCTTCGGAGCCAGCACTAAGAACATGCTGCGTCCTTCCATCTTCGGCTTTTGTTCAACTATTGCCAAGTCGGCACATTCCGCCGCCAATTTTTCCATAACACGTCTGCCGATTTCCGAGTGTGTGATGGCACGTCCGCGGAAACGGATCGACGCCTTCACTTTGTTTCCATTTTCAAGGAACTTGCGAGCGTTACGCAATTTGGTTTGGAAATCGTTGTCCTCGATTGTAGGACTGAGACGTACTTCTTTCAATTGGATGACTTTTTGGTTTTTACGCGCTTCTTTCTCTTTTTTCTGGAGTTCGAAACGGTATTTACCGTAGTCCATAATTTTAGCGACCGGTGGGTTTGCTTTGTCAGCGACCAAGACGAGGTCAAGTTCAGCTTCTTCCGCCAAGCGTAATGCTTCACTACGCGATTGTACACCGAGTTGTGCACCGTCCGCTCCAATAAGACGAAGTTCACGGGCACGAATGTTTTCGTTGATAAAGAGCTCTTTGCTAATGGTTAGCACCTCCATCGTGCGATTGCACGAGTTTTAGATTTTTAAATAAGACAACATAGTAATAGTAACAAAAAAAGCGTCGGCAGTTTCCCGCCCACACATCATTGCGTACTCAGAACGGCAAGACACCGAAACTGAATTACGTACATGATGGACCTGACCGAACCGATTCGGACGAGGTGAGAAGCGGGCGCTTCTGCTTTGTTGTATTTACTCACTAAGTCATCTTAACACTAGCAGAAAAAGATGTCAAGAATTCGCGCATGAATAATTGATAGCTCGCACTTTTATGATAATAACAGTCATTCCGTCGTTTCGCAATACCTTTTCAAAGGGAATAAAATAAAAAAGGAGGCGATGAGGATGAACTGGAGAAAAGACGTGAAACAAGATCACGATTATCATGATCAAATCAAACATATCGTCCAAGAAACGATGCGTCACCATGAAGTGAACGACGCCAAACTTGAAGCTGTATTGACCGATCTGCTTGAAGAGATGAACCGCATCACGTTGAAGATCGTCGATGACCATGAGTCTGCTCGGGACTATATCCATAAACGTTGGTATTAAAAAGCAGAGCCTTCGCTCTCAGCTTGTTGACTAACATGATTGATATCGCTCGTCCTTCCGGCGCCCACGCTTTCCGCAGGCAATCCCGGAGCCGCATCGCGACTCACGTCGCTGCTGGGTCTCCGTCGGATTGCTTTCCTGCGGGAGTCGGGGCGTCGTCGGACGAGCAACGCAAACGGTCGCCATCTGGCGGCCGTTTACATAGCATTTCTTCAATTTTATGTCGGGCAGAGCGCCTCGAGGTCTTCGCACATAAAAAAAGACGAACCAGATTGCTTTTAGCGACCTGGTTCGTCAACAGCCTGAGAGCCTTCGCTCTGCTTTTTCGTTTAGTTCGTCAACGACTTGAAGAACTTACTGAGCGACTCAAACAGCCGCGCAAAGAAACCTTGCACTTCTTTCGTCTCTAGAAACGCCTGCACGTCTTGGCCCGTTCCTTTTAACCCATCACTGATCGCTGTCCAATCCAAGTTGGCTTGCTGCATGTTCTCGAACAACGTCGTCAGCTGGTTCAATTGCGTATCTGACAATTGAACGTTGTTTTGATTCAACACTTGAATGACGATATCACGAATTTCAATATTCGTCTCGGGCATTTGATTCGCGATTTCCGCTTTGATCTCATTCATCAGCCCGGCCACATCTTCTTGACCGACCGTCTTCCCGATTTCTGACGTGACCGCAAGTTCTTCTTGCGCGAGATTTTTACGTTCCTCGGTCAGTTGAATCCCGGTCTCGTCAGCCGTCTGGTCGTACGCCTTCATAATACCTGTCAACGCAGACGTCCCGGTCACACGGATCGGGGACGTGATGTAAATATCAGCGTCAGTGACCCCGGCCGTGACGAGCGCGTTCGCATACATATCTTCCGTCACCCACGTGACGTTCTCGGTTTGAATATCAAGACCTGTCCCCTCAGTCAGCTTGATGCGGGCCGATGAGTACATGCCGCCGCCACGTTGTGCCTGGGGTACGGCGTCACCTAAATACTTCTCTTCGTCAGCTGCAGTCGTGATAATCGGTTCGATTCCTGCCGGCGCTTCGACACGCTCGAGCACCCAGTCTCGCTGCTCTGCTGATAATGTCTCCCCGAGGGTGACGATTGTATCGTCGACGATCGCTTCGGCGTTTACTTTAGGAATCATGCTAGTCGAGACGACCGTCCCGATCGTCAGCGCGATAATTGGTTTCATATAATTCAAACTGAATCACTCCTTTCTTCTACCATACGTGTTCTTTCATACATTGCGCATCCGTCTCTGGACCGAAAAGAAGACCACCCTTCCGTTGAAGGATGGCCTGCCTTTACCGTGAACGATTCGCGATTTCTTCAGTGAGGGACGTCAAGAACTCATCAAGCGTTGCCGACACTTGTTCTTGTTGACCGTAGCGACGGATGTTGACCGAACGCTCATCACGTTCTTTATCACCGAGTACGAGCGTCATCGGAATCTTCTTCATCTGTGCTTCACGAATCTTATAGCCTAACTTCTCATCCCGAAGGTCTGTCTCGACACGGACACCACGTGATAACAGTTTTGCTTTCACTTCAGCCACATAAGCATCATGGACGTGAGACACCGGGATCAATTTGACTTGGACTGGCGCGAGCCATGTCGGGAAGGCACCTTTGTACTCTTCGATCAAGTAGGCGACGAACCGTTCCATCGTCGACACGACACCGCGGTGGAGGACGATTGGACGATGATCTTTGCCGTCAGGACCTGTATACGTCAAATCGAAACGCTCTGGAAGCAAGAAGTCGAGTTGGACTGTCGACAGCGTCTCTTCTTTCCCGAGCGCTGTCCGGACTTGGACATCGAGTTTCGGTCCGTAAAACGCCGCTTCGCCATCCGCTTCGAAGTATGGAAGGCCGAGTTCGTCCATCGTTTCTTTCAATTGACGCTGTGCCGATTCCCAGATCGCATCGTTGTCGAAGTATTTCTCTTTATCGGCCGGGTCGCGATAAGACAGGCGGAACCGATAATCTTTAATCCCGAAGTCGGCATACACTTCTTGGATCAAGTGAACGATATCTTTAAACTCTTGCTTCATCTGCTCCGGTGTCACGAACGTGTGTCCATCGTTCAATACCATGTAACGGACACGTTGTAGACCTGTCAAAGCACCTGACATCTCATAGCGGTGCATGCCGCCAAGTTCGGCGATACGGAGCGGCAACTCACGGTATGAGCGCGGCTCATGCTTATAGATCGTCATATGGTGCGGACAGTTCATCGGGCGCAAGACGAGCTCTTCGTTATCCATCTCCATTTTCGGGAACATGTCGTCTTGATAGTGATCCCAGTGACCTGACGTCTTGTACAAATCGACCGAACCGAGCACCGGCGTATAGACATGCTGATAGCCGAGTTCGAGCTCTTTGTCGACGATGTAACGCTCGACCGTGCGACGAATCGAGGCACCTTTCGGGAGCCACATCGGCAAGCCTTGGCCGACTTCTTGCGAGACGAAGAACAAATCAAGTTCTTTCCCGAGTTTACGATGGTCGCGTTCTTTCGCTTCTTCAAGCAGACGCAAATGCTCGGCGAGCTGTTCTTTCGTCGCCCACGCCGTACCGTAAATCCGTTGCAACATCTTGTTGTCAGAATCTCCGCGCCAGTAAGCACCGGCGACGCTCATCAATTTAAAGACTTTCAATTTCGACGTCGACGGGACGTGCGGTCCCCGGCAAAGGTCAAAAAAGTCACCTTGATGGTAAATTGTAAGTGTCTCACTTGCCGGGATATCTTCGATCAACTCGACTTTGAGCGGGTCGCCGAGCTGTTTGTAACGCTCGAGCGCTTCGTCGCGCGTGACGACTTCACGTGTGATGTCGAGGTTTTCGTCGACGATCCGTTTCATCATCTTCTCGATTTCCGGCAAATCTTCTTCATTGATACGACGGTCCATCTCGATATCGTAATAGAACCCGTTCTCAATCGTCGGTCCGATGCCGAAATGAATCGTCCCCTCTTCGCCGTACAACCGCTTGATCGCTTGAGCCATCAAGTGAGCAGATGAATGGCGCATCAAGTCGAGGCCTGCCTCCGAGTCCGGCATGACGAGCTCGATTTGACCGTCGCGCTCGATCGGACGACGATAATCGATCAGTTCGCCATCGATTTTTGCGGCGATGGCTTTCTTACGAAGTCCCGGGCTAATCGAACCGGCTACTTCTTCTGCTGTGATACCAGCTTCAAACGCTTTGACTGCCCCATCTGGAAATGTCAATTGAATCATGTGTCTACTTCCCCTCTCTATTTGAAAAAAAATAAAAAAAGCCCATCCCTATGAAAGGGACGAGCTTTGATTCTCGTGGTACCACCCTCGTTCCCAAGCTGTAAGCTTGGCTCGAACACACGATAACGAGTGTGAATCGCCGCACGATTGACCCGTGCGGTGCTCCGAGGGAGTAAGTCGATCGGCGTGTTTAGGAAGCTCTCACCATTCTTCCCTCGCTTTGAAACCCGTGACGATGTCTCGTATCCTCTTCTATGCATCAGTTATATGGTTATTAGTATAGTCAACTCGTTCGAGAAATACAATCCTTTACCGGCGACGATTTTCGCCTTTCAGTTCGATCTGTGTCGTTGTCGTCGAGATCCGTTGCATGAGCCGCTGCGCTTTCATCTTGTTTTGCGGCGAGCCGTCAATCGAGAAGTGCGTCTCGAGCTCTTCGCTACTGAAGTTTGAGCTGTAGAGCGTCGGCAGACGATGCATCATGCGGTACTGTAAAATGATCCCGAACAGTTCGTCTCGTACCCACGGGCTGATCGCCTCGGCGCCGATATCATCAATCAACAAAATCGGCACGTGCTGAAACGAGGTCAAAAATGAATCGAACGAATCGGTACGAATTTTACGTTTCGCTTCCGAGACGAATCCTGGAGCGTGGACTAAAATCGTCTCGATGTCGGCGACTTTGAGTTCGTTGGCGATTGCGGCGAGCAAGTACGTCTTCCCGACCCCGAAACTGCCGTACAAGTAAAGACCGTTCACTTTTTGACGCGTCTTCATCCCCGAGACGAATCGCATCGCCTCACGGAGTGCGATTTTTCGGGCATCGTCCGAATAATCAAACGATTGAAAGCTCGCTTCCCGCACTTCTTCCGGTAAAAATAAGCTCTTGAACTTTCGATCCATCTCTTTTTGACGTCTCGCCTGGCGGTGAGCGACCGTCTCTTCATAGCGGATCGCAATTTGACCGAGATCGACATAAAGGACCGGCTGATGCCCGGGGATGACGGCTTGTTCATCGACAAGTTTCTTCCCGTCCATCTGCTCGGCATATTCGCTCAGTTTCGTAAATCCGACTTCAATCGCCGTCTCGTCGAGTTCTGGATGCGCCTTTAAAAATGTAATGACACCAGGGTGCTCGAGAGTTCGTCTGCGAATCGACTCGTACGCTTCCCGCACTTCTTTACGATTCATCATCTGGGCGAGCGTCTGATTGATCCGTTCCATGTCGCTCATCCTTTCTCTTTCAGTTCATTCAACAATTTGACGAGTTCCGCGTCATCTGGCACTGATGATTCGAGCGCCTCTTTTCGCTTCTGATCGTAAGACCGTTGCTCTTTCGCATCGTCTTCGAGCCATTTCGGTAATTCAGTCTTGTCTTTCCGACGCGAGCCGACCGTCGTACGCTGGACGTTCTCACGTTTTTGTTGCTTCTTCTCAATCAACGCGTCTTGCGTCGCTTCACGTTCTAATGCGTCACTCGCGTGCAAATAGCCCGCCGTCTTCCAACTCGTGGCGATGCGCATCACGTAATTCTCGCTGAGCCGCGTCTGTTTCTTCACTTCGATACAATAATAGAACAGAGCGTTGATCACACCTGGTGCGAGACCGAGTGTATCGACCATCTCGATGATGAGCTGTTCGTCACTTTTCGAGAGTTGTGGCGTCTTCCGAAGCGTCGATACGTACTGATGCGGGTGCGCTTCCTCCATGACCGTTGTGTCATGCAAATCGCCGACCTCCGCCTGCTCCGTCTCGTCCGACTTCACTTTTCGATGTCGCGTCTGTTTTTTCTTCAATTGTAATACCATCTGCCGGCAACCATCACGCTTCTCTTGTTCGCTGAGCGGTAAGTATGCTTCGTGAACGAAATACTCTTTTAGCATCTCGGCCATCGTCTCTTCATCAATTTGCGACACGTACGCGAGTTTTGTGATCGTCTCGTCTAACTTCTTCGTGAAGAAGCCGATTGGGAAGTTTGCCAGTTTTTTGACGATATCCATATCGAACGTATAGTTGATCTCAATCTTGGCGCGGTCCGGCTTCTCATAATTTTTTTGCGTGAACGCCATATGGTTGACCCCTTTGACGTCGAACACTTCGTTAAAGTCTTTCGTCACTTCGACGATGCCTGCCGGTAACGGATCGATGGTGAACCGTCCTTGCAACTGCTTGAATCGGACCTCTCCTACTTTATAGAAGAGAAAACTCGATAACAGCCCATCGTTTAGGAACGTGTGGGGCGCAAGCGGGACTCTCAGTTGATAGACGTATTGGGTGAGTCGCGCGTCTTTCGTCTTGTACGTCCGAACGAGGCCGATTGCCTCGAGCCGGAATAGACTGTCCGACAGTTCGTTAATCGAATAATCGAGCATTTCACACAAGGCGCTATGTGACATGTAGTTCGACTTCATTTTGCCCGGCTTCAATTCACTCCAAAGCGTTTGATACAAGGCGAGCGCCTTCACGCCGATGACGGGTTGATATAAATGATAAAGTGACTGATAAGACTCGCGATCAATGAGCCCAGTGCTCATGATCAATAGCTCATCAGTCCCGTAAAGAATCCGTTCTTTTTCCATAACGTTTCTCCCCTGAAAAAAGACGACCAGAAGGCCGCCCCTTTAGTTGGTCGATTTTTCTTGCTTCATTAATTCCTCTAACTCTTTAAAGAACACAGAGATGTCTTTAAACTGTCGATAGACTGATGCGAAGCGGACGTACGCCACTTCGTCGACGCGGGCCAGTTCGTTCATGACGAGTTCGCCGACTTGTTCACTCGGGATCTCGGACTGGCCGAGCGCCCGTAACTGTTGTTCGACTTTCGTGACCACACCTTCGAGTTGCTCGAGTGTGACCGGTCGTTTCTCACAGGCGCGAATGATCCCGCGCAGAACTTTCTCTCGACTGAACTCTTCGCGGTTCCCGTCTTTTTTGACGATGATGAGCGGCGTTTGTTCAACCGTTTCAAACGTCGTGAAGCGATAGCCGCACTTTTCACATTCGCGACGGCGTCGAATCGAATAATAATCTTGGACTGGTCGGGAGTCGAGCACCCTCGTTCCGTTATGATCACATTTAGGACAACGCATGCTCAGCCCTCCTTATCGTTCGACAGATTGATTCCCGATGGCACGGAGTGGGAACTTATTTTGTAAAGCATCATAATACGAAGCGACAACTTGTTTCAGGTCAGGACCGAGCATTTGTTCACGATTCATCGTGAAATCGACGGCGGTCCGCCCTCCGTCCACTTGAACGACTGTGGCCAACGCGTCCCAACCGTCACCGTAAAAGGCGAGCTCGCCTCGCTCGGCGTCGATTCGGCGCACCGTCTGCCCTTCCGTTTTAATTCGTTCATCTAACCATGTCAGGACTGCGTTCGGCGACGTCGCGAAATAGCGCGTGCGCAACGCCTCATTTTTATGCGTATCATCCGTTTGGATATGTGTTTGAAACTTGTCTAGTAATCCCATTGTCCACCTCGGCACCTAATTTATATACGTTAAGCATATCAAAATTAACGACTTAACAAAACAATTAAAAAGGCTGACCGAAAATCGGCCAGCCCCAAAAGGTCAATCGGATTATTTGTTGATCGCCACTTGTGCTTCTGGAACACGAATCGGTCCCATACCGCGGTCAAGTTTGACGTCTTCGCGAACTTTCGCTTCCAAGCCTTCAGCAATGTATTGTGAAGCTGTCGCTGGATCGATCCGGTCCCCACATGTGAACACATCGACTGATGCGTAACCATGCTCTGGGAAACTGTGAATCGTTAAATGTGATTCTGAAATGATAACGACCCCACTCACACCATGCGGCGCGAATTTGTGGAAAGCGACTTCGCGGACTTCAGCGCCCGAGCGAAGTGCTGCATCGACGAACAAACGCTCGATGTAGTCGATATCGTTCAATTTGTCGGGATTGCACTCCCAAAGTTCTGTAATAATGTGACGTCCCATAGTATCCATATTAGTGGATCCCCCTTTACATCAATGGTCTCAAAGTAGTTGATGATCACTCACTTTGTGCCTGAATCGCCCACAACCACGGGGGCAAGTTAGTCCAAAGAGGTCCTAACCCTTTAAGTTGCGTTTGTCAGACCAATTGAAGTTCACGAGATTGAGTGTATCCTGTTTGGGACGTCGATACAAGCTATTTGTTTGAATTCGTTAAAATATTTTTGACGGAATATATTTTTCTCAAGCGTGCGTTTCTTGTTGGCCAATTTGCAGGTAGCTCGCCACCATATCCAAAAGATCGACGACGCGGCACGAATAGCCCCATTCGTTGTCATACCAAGCGAGCACTTTGACGTGGTTGCCGCCGAGCACCATCGTCGAATCCGCATCGATAATCGAGGAGCGTTCGTCTCCATTAAAGTCGATTGAGACGAGCGGTTCGTTCGAGACACCGAGAATCCCGGTCATTTCTCCGTAAGCGGCCCGTTCGAACGCTTCGTTCACTTCGGCGGCCGTGACATCACGACGTAGCTCGACGACGAGATCGACGAGCGAGACGTTTGGCGTCGGGACACGAAGCGCCATTCCGTTCAACTTGCCTTGCAGCTCGGGAAGCACAAGGCCGATCGCCTTGGCTGCCCCGGTCGACGTCGGTATAATCGAGCCACCACAAGCCCGGGCCCGGCGTAAATCTTTATGCGGATTGTCGATATTGTTCTGGTCGTTCGTGTAGGCGTGTACGGTCGTGACAAGTCCTGTCTCGATGCCGAACGTCGAATCGAGCACTTTGACGACAGGTCCGAGGCAGTTCGTCGTACAAGAGGCGTTTGAGATGATATGGTCTTGCTCCGGCATATACTCGCGATCATTGACCCCCATCACAATCGTCCGTAAGTCGCCTTTTCCCGGCGCCGTCAAAATGACTTTCTGCGCCCCGGCCGTCAAATGCTTGCGCGCCCCGACGTCCGAATTGAATTTCCCCGTCGCCTCAACGACGATCTCGACATCTAGTTCTTTCCATGGTAATCGTTCCGGATCACGCTCTGCGATTAACCGAATCTGTTTCCCGTCGACAACGAGCATATCCCCATGCGCCCGAACAGTGAGCTCAAACGGCCCATGGACCGTATCGTGCTTGATTAAGTGAGCAAGCGTCTCCGCCGGATAACTCGCATTGATCGCCACGACGTCGTGACGCCCTTCAATCATCAATTTACGAAACACCATTCTCCCGATTCGTCCAAACCCGTTGATTGCAACTTTCGTCCCCATTCCAGTTCCCCCTTTTTTCTGCGTTACGACACCATTATAACGGAAAAATGGAAGCGTTTTCACTATGTATCGTCACATTTTTATCACTTTTTTACAGTTTCGTTTTTGAAAAAGAGGGAAATTTGGTGTAGAGCTTTGGAAAGGAGCTACGTTATATGTTTGATTGGACAGACTTAGACCAATTTGTCATCTCGTTTTTTATCATCTTACCGATTGTGACAATTATCCATCAATTCGGTCATTTCTTTTTTGCGAAATTATTCGGGGGATCACTAGATATGGAGATCGGGACCGGGAAGAAACTATTCAAGGTCGGGCGCATGCAGTTTAACCGCGTCTACTTCTATGACGCCTGGTGCCAATTCTCAGACTTGAAATACAGTAATCGCTTGACGAGGAGTATCGTCTACGCGGGCGGATCGATCTTCAATCTATCGAGTATCTTGATTGTGAACGGGTTTATCCTGACACGGGAGATTGAACCGACCCTCTACACGTATCAGTTCGCCTATTTCTCGTTTTACTATGTGTTCTTCTCGCTCTATCCGATCTATTACTCGAACGGACATCCAAGCGACGGGCGCGCCATTTTCGACACATGGAAAAAAGGGGGACCGGACTCAGACCCGCTCAACTGAACAAAAAAAGAAGGCGTCAGTCGCCTTCTTTTTTCATGTCTTGAAATTGTTCGACGAGACGCGTCACTTGGGGCAACAAGTCCCCGAGCGCCCCGTTGTTGTTGATTAAAAAGTCAGCGTGATGCTTCTTTTCTTCAATCGGCATTTGCGAGTGGATCCTTGCGAGCGCTTCTTCTTTCGTCAAGCCGTTACGCTCCATGAGACGCATCAACTGCATCTCTTCCCGGCAATAGACGACGACCGTATAATCGACGAGGTCACGCATCGTCCCTTCGAACAAGAGCGGGATGTCAAAGATGACGACAGCTTCCCCTGCTGCCGCAAAGATCTGCATCTGCTCCTGCATCTCTTCCCGGATCGCCGGATGCATGAGCTGATTCAACAATTTCCGCTTCGCTTCATCATGGAAGATCTCTCGCCCGAGCGCCGGCCGGTTCAACTGCTCACCTTCAAAACAGCGCGGAAACGCTTCTCGGACAGCAGAGTAAGCTTTACCTTCAGGGTCGACGACGGTACGGGCAATCTTGTCGGCATCGATAATCGGGATCCCTTGTTGTCGGAATAGGCGGGACACCGTCGACTTCCCTGTCGCGATGCCGCCTGTCAAACCAATTTTCAACATTGTGTCCACCTCTTACTGTTGGCAGTGCGGACAGTAATGCGTCCCCCGTCCACCTAGTTTCATCTTTTCAATCGGCCGGCCGCAATTGTTACACGGTTCACCGGTCTGTCCGTAGACGTAGAGCGTCTCTTGAAACGTTCCGGCCGCCCCGTCCGGATTCGTATAGCTGCGGATCGTACTTCCGCCCCGCTCGATCGCTTCTAATAACACGGCGACCGCTTCTTGACGGACGGTCTCAACTTCAGTGAGTGAAAGCGAGGCTGCTGGCCGGGTCGGATGAATCCGTGCCCGGAACAACGTCTCGTCGACATAAATATTGCCGAGACCGACAAAAATCGATTGATCGAGCAACGCCGTCTTGATTGCTCTCACGTTCATGCGTTTCAGACGGGCGTGCAACGTTTCGGCCGTCACTTCAGGGTCGAACGGCTCGAGCGCGAGCAGCGACAGCGGCGGCGTCACGAACAACTCGTCGTTCGTCCGAAGTTCCATCGTGCCGAACTTCCTGACGTCGTTATAGTGCAGGCTCGTACCGTCGGTGAACGTGAAGACGACGTGCGTATGCTTGACCGGATCGACGACTTCGCTGTGCGGAAAGAATTTCCCTTCCATCCGTAAATGGGAGACGAGGTAGCCGTTCGTCAATTTAAATAAAATGAACTTGCCGCGCCGCTCGACGTCGACCATCGTCTCGCCGATCAACTGTTGTACCCACACGTCGGCCTCATGTCCACGAATGATTTTCGCGTCGCGTACATCGACGTCTTGAATCGTCTTTCCGGAGACGAACGGTCGCAGTCGGCGACAGACCGTCTCTACTTCTGGTAATTCTGGCATATCGATTTCCTTCCTTTACTTTATTTCGTGTCGAACCACGTCTCACCGAACGAGCCGTCCGCCCGAAGCGGGACGTCGAGTGTGATCGTATGTTCCATCGCCTGCTTCACAAGTTTTTCAAGCGCGGACGTCTCAGCAAGCGGTCCTTCAAAGATGAGTTCATCGTGAACTTGAAGCAATAGTTTCGATTGCAGGCCCGATGCTCGAAGGGCCGTATCGACGTCGATCATCGCTTTTTTAATGATGTCCGCCGCCGTCCCTTGAATCGGCGTGTTGATAGCCGTCCGTTCGGCAAAGCCGCGCAAGTTGAAGTTGCGGGAATGGATGTCCGGGATGTTACGGCGACGTTTGAGCATCGTCTCGACGTACCCATGTTCCCGCGCCCGCTCGATGGCGGCATCCATGAAGCGCTTCACGCCAGGGAACTGCTCGAAGTACGTGTCGATGAACGTCTGCGCTTCTTTCCGGCTGATCCCGAGGTTTTGCGACAATCCATAATCACTGATGCCATAGATGATCCCGAAGTTGACCGCCTTCGCTTGACGCCGCATGAGCGACGTCACTTCTTCTTTGGCGACACGGAACACGTTCGCCGCCGTCGACGTATGAATATCTTCGTCATTCAAAAATGCCTCGAGCATCTTCGCGTCTTGCGACATATGCGCCATGATCCGGAGCTCGATCTGCGAGTAGTCGACCGCATACAGCACCCAGCCCGGCTGACTTGCCGTAAACGCCTTACGGATTCGGCGTCCTTCCTCGAGTCGAATCGGGATGTTTTGCAAGTTCGGATTGACCGATGACAGTCGCCCTGTCTGTGTGAGCGTCTGCGTGTAGCGTGTATGAATCTTCCCGTCCGCTTTGATGACTTTTTGCAAGCCCTCGACGTACGTCGACTGCAGTTTTCCGAGCTCACGGTAATGCATGATATGTTCGACGATCGGATGGAGCGGCGCTAGCTTCTCTAACACGTCGGCTGCCGTCGAGTATCCGGTTTTCGTCTTCTTCACGGGTGGGAGTGCCAACTTCTCAAACAAGATGACGCCAAGCTGTTTCGGCGAATTGATATTGAACGACTCGCCGGCCAACGCGTGAATTTCTGTCTCGAGCTGATCGAGCCGGTCCCTGAGGTCGGTTTCCATCGCTTGAAGCGTCGCCACGTCGACGTGAATCCCGGCCCACTCCATTTCCGCGAGCACCGAGGCGAGCGGACGTTCTAAATCTTGATAAAGCGACGTCTGCTCGTTTTGGTCGATCTCCGGAATGACTTTCGCGAACAACGTGAAGATGGCCATCGCCTTCTCGCCGAGATGTTGGTCGAGCACCGCTTGTTCCGGCACGTGCAGTTTCGCCCCTTTCCCGTAGACGGCCTCGTCTTCAGGCAACGCGTAATCGAAGTGCGCGGCGATCGAATCGAGCGTCGTTCCGCCCGACAAGTTGAGCAAATAACCGGCGACGAGCAAGTCTTCGTAGCCGCGAAGTGTCAATTCGTTCCGTTTCAATTGAATGATCGTCTGTTTGGCATCCAAACAGATCGTTTTCCGGGTCTCGTCCGCCAGCCAAGCCTTCACGTCCGGTACGTCTAACAACGACATATCCCCGACGGTCACACCGACTTTCGATGCGATCGCCACACCGATGATGTCGTCTTCGAAATAGTCGTCCCGCAGCTGTTCGATAAACAGGACGGCTTCTGTCAAATCTTGCTGTTCGATGCCGACGTGCGTCACGTCTCGCGCTTCTGCCGCCTCTTCCGTCGTCGCATCGGTGTTCAGCTTGCCGACCAGTGATTTGAACTGAAGGCTCATGAACAACGGTTTGACTTTTGCCGCGTCATACGGATGGAACTGTAAGTCATCCACACTGACGTCGATCGGGACGTCCGTATGGATCGTCGCGAGTTGTTTTGACATCCGGGCTTCCTGCTCGTTCGCCTCGACTTTTTCTTTTTGCTTCCCTTTTAATTCATGTGTATGTTCATACAGCCCTTCGACCGAGCCGTAATTTGACAGCAACTTGAGCGCCGTCTTCTCGCCGACACCCGGAATTCCCGGTATGTTATCGGATTTATCGCCCATCAGCCCCTTGAGATCGATCATTTGGCGAGGTGCCAAGCCCTCGTAACGTTCGTGGAACGCCACCTCGTCCATCGTCTCGACGTCAGTGATGCCACGTTTCGTTAAGTAGACGGTGACCCGCTGATCGATCAGTTGAAGTAAATCTTTATCACCCGTGACGACCGTGACTTGTTCGAACGCCTCGTTTTTCGAAAGTGTCCCGATTATGTCATCAGCCTCATATTGATCGAGTTCGAGCACTTTGATCCCGAACGCCTCACACAGTTCACGAACGATCGGGAACTGTTCGCGGAGCTCACCCGGTGTTTTCTGCCGCCCACCTTTATAGTCCGCATATGTATCGTGGCGGAACGTCTTCTTCGACGCATCAAACGCGACCGCGAAATGCGTCGGTTGCTCGTCTTCCATCAACTTTAAAAGCATCATCGTGAATCCATACACCGCGTTCGTGTTTCGTCCCGATGCATCCGTCATCGGAGGCAACGCGAAAAACGCACGATACGTCAGTGAGTTTCCATCGAGGAGCAGTAATTTATTCATCGTCCAACCTCCATTCTCTTCTGTATCCATCATATCATACGGGCACATGCGTTCGAAAAAAAAGACCCTTTTCTAATTACTAGAAAAGGGTCAATCTTCTCGACCGAGTGGAGATGAGCACCGGCCGGGATACGAGATGATGAAGAGGTCTCATCAATAGAGTAACATCTGTTTGTAAAGGTCGTGTGAACGCGACATAAATTCCTTGTTAAGCGAGCGGGAATTCGATTGTGAACGTCGTCCCTTCATCTTCGACGCTGTCGACATGGATCGTCGCATGATGAAGATCGACGATGTGCTTGACGATGGCGAGGCCAAGGCCGGTCCCTCCAGAATTCCGGCTCCGGGCCTTGTCGACCCGGTAAAACCGTTCGAATATGCGGCTCACTTCTTTTGGAGCGATACCGATCCCGTCGTCTTTGACGCTCAAGCGCGCTGTCGTCTCCCGCTTCTCGACCGTAATCTCGACCCGGCTACCTTCAGGCGAATAGTTGATCGCGTTCGCAACGAGGTTCAAGATGACTTGCTTGATCCGGTTCAAGTCCGCTTGCAGGACGACGCTACCTTCGTGACGCGCTTCAAGATGGATTGATTTTTGCTCCGCCTTCTGGCTTAAGACGAGACACACTTCTTCGACGAGCTGATTGAGTTGGACAGGTGTGAACTCCAAATGGAAATTTTCCTGTTCGAGCCGCGACAGTTCGAGTAAGTCCTCGACGAGCATTTGCATGCGTGTCGCTTCTTTTTGGATGATATCCAAAAATTGATCGCGCAACTCGGGCACTTCTTTCGCCCCGTCGAGTAACGTCTCACTGAAGCCTCTGATCGAAGTGAGCGGCGTCTTCAATTCATGGCTCACGTTCGCGACGAAATCTTTCCGCATTTTCTCAAGCCGTTTCAGTTCGGAGATGTCGTTAAACAATAGCGTCGTCCCGCGCAGCATGCCGGTATCGCTAAAGATCGGGGCAGCTGACACCATATACGTCTTTTGGTTGAACCCGATTCGAATTGATAGCTGGCGACGGTGCGGCTCTTCTGTCAAATAGACGTCCTCGATCAACGTCTCGACGTCCGGACTCGGTAAAATGCCATGGTAAAACTGGCCGATCATCAAATCGTCGTATTGGAACATATCCCGGTACGACCGGTTGACGAGCGTGACGATACCGCGTTCATCGACGAGCAACAGACCGGCTCCCATATACTCGATCAGTGACTCGAGCCTTGCCCGCTGCACCGACTCCCCGAGCGAGATCGTCTCTAAGTTACGGGCGAGGACGTTGATCGACCCGGCCAGACTTCCCGTCTCTTCATCGTTGCGCAGTTCATACACACGGGCCCGGTAATTCCCGTCGGCGAGTTCGCGTAACACGATCGTCGCCTCATCGATTGGCCGGATGAACTGGTTCGTCAAATTGTGGAGGACGAATAGAATCAGGAAAAATGAGAAGAACAATGCGAGCGCGACCGTCAGCCAAATCCGGTTGTAGACACCCTCTAAGTCAGAAATATAACGGATAAAGCTAAGGTAGACCGTTTCACCAGTCGACAGTTCGATCGGTTTCGTAAACTGGATCAAATCGTCGCGTGTCGCGTTGCCGAACGCACCGTTAGCCGGAATCGCGTTGGCGTCAATCCGGTATTCGAACGCTCCGACGCGGAACGGCGTGCCGGCAATCACTTCCATCCGGCGGTTCAACAGCAAGATGTCGAAACTGCTCTCATCGTCGATTTGTCGAACGTAGTCACGAATCTGCTCAAGTTCACCCCCGTCCAAATACAAGGCGGCGAGTTGAGCGTCTTCTTTCAACCGGTCGCGCTCCGAGTCCAAATAGAAATCTTTGAACAGTTGACCGAGCACGATCCCGAGTGTCAGCAACACGCCCGTCACGAGCAGGATGAGTGTCGGCAAGAAACGCGAGCGATACGTCTTCATTCGGGCATCGGTTCTTCCATCTTATAACCGAGACCTCGGATCGTCTTGATGTACGTCGGTTTCTTCGTTACCGGCTCAATTTTCTCACGCAAATGACTAATATGGACGTCGACGATGCGCGTATCACCGACAAAATCATAGTTCCAAATGGCTGACAGCAGTTGATCACGCGTCAACACACGGCCTTTGTTTTTGGCGAGATAAGCCAGCAGTTCAAACTCTTTCGGCGTCAATTCGAGCCGTTCGCCTTTTTTGAAAACCTCATAGTTCGAAGCGATGATTTTGACGTCTCCGATCTCGATGACGTCGGCGTCGACCGTCGTCGTTTCCTGTGGACCTGACCGGCGCAAAATCGCTTTGACCCGGGCCACGACTTCGCGCGGGCTGAACGGTTTCGTTAAATAGTCGTCAGCACCAAGTTCGAGACCGAGCACTTTATCGAACTCGTCGTCTTTCGCCGTCAACATTAAGATCGGCGTGTTCACTTTTTGTTGGCGCAGCCGTTTACATACTTCAAGTCCGTCCATCTCCGGCAACATCAAGTCGAGGATGATCAACACCGCGTCTTGTTTCTCGGCTAATTCAAGCCCCGCTTTTCCATCATGGGCCGTCTCGACCTCAAATCCGGCTTGTTCTAAATTAAATTTTAATAACGTCGCAATCGATACTTCGTCATCGACAACAATTACTTTATCGGCCACACTAGTTCCTCCTCGAATCTATCGGTTCAGTCGTTTACACTACCTATTTTACAAATCAATCCCACTCGCGACCAACTTCAAAGCAATTCTTTACAAAAACAAAACAAATCCACTGTCTATCTCCAGTTTAGCACGCTTGAAAGAAAAACGAATCCAACAAAAAAAGTCTAGCCTGCGACGCAGACTAGACTTTCTTTCAAGTTAGGACGTTCAAGACGGAGCGGACCGAGTCAGCCGAGCGCTTGAGCGCGGCTTGTTCTTCATCCGTCAGGTCAAGTTCGAGCACACGCTCGATCCCGTTCGCACCGAGAACCGTCGGCACGCCAAGATAGAGGTCACGGAAGCCATACTCTCCATCAAGATACGTGATGGCCGGTAGAATGCGGCGTTGATCTTTTAAAATCGCTTCCACCATCTCGACGATGGCCGCGGCCGGCGCGTAGTATGCCGAACCGTTGCCAAGGAGTTGGACGATCTCACCGCCGCCTTTACGCGTTCTCGCGACGATCGCGTCGATGCGTTCACTCGGCAACAACTTCTCGAGCGGGATGCCTCCTGCGTACGAATAGCGGATGAGCGGCACCATGTCGTCGCCGTGACCGCCGAGGACGAACCCGGACACGTCTTTCACGGAGACGTTCAACTCCGAAGCGACGAACGTCCGGAACCGCGCCGTGTCGAGCACGCCGGACTGGCCGATGACGCGCTCTTTCGGGAAGCCCGACTCTTTGAACACCGTATACGTCATCGCATCGACCGGGTTCGTTAAGACGATCAAGATCGCGTCAGGTGAATACTTGACAATCTCTTTCGTGACCGACCGCATGACGCTAGCGTTCGTCGTGACGAGGTCGTCCCGGCTCATGCCCGGCTTGCGGGCGATACCGGCCGTGATGACGACGATGTCCGAATCAGCCGTGTCGGCGTAATCCGACGTCCCGGTGATCAACGAATCAAATCCTTGAATCGGCGCCGTTTCTTGCATATCGAGCGCTTTTCCTTTCGTCGGGTTCTCAAACTCTGGCATGTCGAGAAGGACGACGTCTCCTAACTCTTTTTGAGCCAAGTATAGTGCCGTCGTGGCCCCTGTGAATCCGCTACCGATAACAGAAATCTTGTTGCGACGAATCATTGTGCTCTCCCCCTTGGTTTAGTCCAAACTGAGTGCTACTTACATGTTTTTGATCAGTTCATCCGCAAACTCTGAACATTTCACTTCTGTCGCGCCATCCATGAGACGGGCAAAGTCGTATGTGACGACTTTCGATGCGATCGTATTCTCCATCGAACGAACGATGAGGTCAGCCGCTTCGTTCCAGTTCATGTGACGGAGCATCATCTCACCTGACAAGATGACAGATGACGGGTTGACTTTGTCAAGACCAGCATACTTCGGTGCCGTACCGTGTGTCGCTTCGAAGATGGCGTGTCCTGTCACGTAGTTGATGTTCGCCCCTGGTGCGATCCCGATTCCGCCGACTTGGGCAGCGAGCGCGTCCGAGATGTAGTCACCGTTCAAGTTCATCGTCGCGACGACGTCGAACTCACGCGGACGAGTCAAGATTTGTTGGAGGAAGATATCAGCGATTGAATCTTTCACGATGATCTTGCCTTCCGCTTCCGCTTTCGATTGCGCTTCGTTCGCAGCAGCTTCGCCTGACTCTTCTTTGATGCGGTCGTACTGGGCCCATGTGAACACTTTGTCGCCGTACTCTTCTTCTGCGAGTTCATACCCCCAGTTTTTGAAGGCGCCTTCTGTGAACTTCATGATGTTTCCTTTATGGACGAGCGTGAGCGATTTACGGTTGTTCGCAATCGCGTATTCGAGCGATGCCCGAACGAGACGTTTCGTTCCTTCTGACGAGATCGGCTTGATGCCGATACCCGATGTTTCTGGGAAACGGATCTTGTTGACGTTCATCTCTTCTTTCAAGAACGTGATCAACTTCTTCACTTCGTCGCTGCCTGAAGCGTATTCGATCCCTGCATAAATATCTTCTGTGTTCTCACGGAAAATGACCATGTCTGTGTCTTCAGGACGTTTGACCGGTGACGGGACGCCAGTGAAGTAACGGACAGGACGCAAGCACGTGTACAAGTCGAGTTCTTGACGGAGCGCCACGTTGAGTGAACGGATTCCACCGCCGACCGGTGTCGTGAGCGGTCCTTTGATGGCAATCAAATATTCACGGATTTCGTCGAGCGTCTCGTTAGGAAGCCACTCACCCGTTTGGTTGAACGCCTTCTCGCCAGCGAACACTTCTTTCCATTCGATCTTCTTCTCGCCGCCGTATGCTTTCTCGACAGCTGCATCAAAGACGCGAACTGCAGCGTTCCAGATGTCTGGGCCTGTTCCATCTCCGATGATGAATGGAATCGTTGGTACGTTTGGTACGTTGAGTGCACCGTTTTCTACTGTAATCTTTTGACCTTGTGTTGACATATGAATCCCCCTAAGTACATTTATGTAGGCCGACGCGAGCGCCGACCTACGTTATCTGTTAGTTTACCAAAGTTTATGTCTAAATTGTGACGTAATCTTCGAACGATGCGTCAATTAACGCTCGTTTACCGGTACGTATGAACGGTTCGTTTCGCCTACGTACTCGGCACGCGGACGAATGAGACGGTTGTCGGCGTATTGCTCGAGGATGTGTGCGATCCAGCCTGACATCCGCGAGACCGCGAAGATCGGCGTGAACAGCTCTTCGTCAAGACCGAGCGCATAGTACGTCGAAGCCGAGTAGAAGTCGACGTTCGGTTTGAGCCCTTTTTCAGTCTCGACGAGGTGGTCGATCTTCTCAGACATCTCGTACCAGTGTGGCTCATTGATTTGAGCCGTCAGTTGGCGACTCATCTCTTTCAAGTGTTTCGCACGCGGATCGCCGTCCTTATAAACACGGTGACCGAAGCCCATGATCTTCTCACGGCGTTCGAACTTGCCGCGCACGTAGTCTTCGACTTTGTCGACCGAACCGATTTCGTGAAGCATCTTCATGACCGCCTCGTTGGCGCCACCGTGAAGTGGACCTTTGAGTGCGCCCATCGCTGCCGTCACACCAGAATACATATCTGAGAGCGTCGCTACGCAGACACGGGCTGTGAACGTCGAAGCGTTCAACTCATGATCGGCGTGAAGAATGAGCGCCTTGTCGATTGAAGTCTCGGCGACTTCATTCGGCTCTTCCCCGTTCAACATGTATAAGAAATTGGCTGCATACGACAAGCCTTGCTTCGGCGCAATCGGTTGCTTGCCTTTCCGTAACCGCGCGAAAGCAGTCACGATCGTCGCGATTTGTGCTTGAAGCCGAATCGCTTTACGCATGTTTGCCTCTTCACTCATATCCTCAGCCTCTTCATCGTACAACGCGAGTTGAGAGAGTGCCGTGCGAATCGTGGCCATCGCGTTCGCAGACTTTGGTGCCCGCTCGAGTGTCGCGATGACATCTTCTGGCAACTTCGCTTCTTGAACGAGCGCTTCTGAGAGTTTCGTTAATTCATCTGCCTTCGGAAGGCGGTCGTTCCATAATAGAAAGACGACTTCTTCGAACGTGGCATGGTCTGCCAAGTCATCGATTGTGTATCCTCCATAAGTCAATTGTCCGTCAATGATCGAACTGACTTTTGAGGCTGCTGCCACAATTCCTTCTAACCCTTTAGTTGTTGACATTCATAACTCCCCCTCAGTCTTTGAAAGTAGTCGACCGCATCATACAGTCTGTTTGCAGGGAATAAGGGTGGGGGTTCGATAAATCTCCCCAGCACGTATCGAGTTCGCGCCACCCTGTCCTCCGTCTAGTATAAACAATTTACTGAAAAAAAGAAATGTAAGCGTATCCAGTCGTAAAAAAATGTCAAACCCACTTCTCGATAAGGTTATATCCCCCTAAAATGAGCGCGGCAATCCCGGCACCAATCAGTGGTCCGACCGGAACGCCTTTCATGAATCCGACCGCGAGAATGGTGCCTGCGAGCAAGGCCGTCGTCACGACCGGATCGACACGCATCAATTGCACGCCCTGGGCGGCGGCGAGGGCAACAAAGATACCGGACGAAAAGGCAATGATGCCGACCGGTCCTTTAATACTATTCCACAATTCTCTAAAACCTATGTCTCCGGTCGCGATTGGGACGAGGACGGCGATCGTGATGATCGTCACACCCCAATGAATCCCTTTTGCGGCGAGCGTCGGGAACAACTGGTCTCCGAAGCCGATCGCTTTAATGATTAAGAGTACGCTGCTTGCGATAATGATGGACTGATTATGAGCAATCACCCCGATCAAGACGAGTAATAGCAGAAATAAATAAGCACCCATGGTTCATCCCTCTTTCTGAATGGAAAAAGAACCGACCTCATGAGAAGGTCGGTTCGATTGTCATTCGATTACGCGTTATAAATTTTTCCAGTAAGCGGGTCGATCGAGATCATCTGTCCGTCACGGAACGTAGACGTTGCAGATTCAACACCGACGATAACCGGTTTACGGAGCGATGGTCCGACGATGCCGGCATGGCTCGTCAATCCGCCGTCTTCCGTGATGATGCCGGCTGCTTTTTCGATCGCTGGCATCATTTCTTTATCAGTGAACGGTGCGACGAGGATCATGCCGTCTTTTGCTTTCGCGTTCGCTTCGTCCGCATTGTTCGCAACGACGACTTCTCCGACGAGGCCGCGCTCACCGATGCCGCGTCCGTTTGCAAGAGCGTGTCCGACGATGTGAATTTTCATCATGTTCGTCGTACCAGAAGTCGCTGCCGGAATACCTGCTGAGATGACGACGAGGTCGCCGTCTGTGACGAGTCCAGCGTGACGAGCTGCTTCAGATGCTTGAACCAACATCTCATCCGTGTTGTTCGGCATTGTAGCAGCAACGATCGGGTATACGCCCCAAACGAGGTTCAACTGACGAGCGACGCGCTCTGATTCAGTCACCGCGATAATGTTTGCTTCCGGACGATATTTCGCTGTACGGGCAGCCGTGTAACCTGATTGTGTTGGCGTCAAGATCGCTTTCGCGTTCAAGTTGATTGCCGTATGGGCAACCGCTTGTGAGATCGCATCCGTTACCGTATGCTCACTGCGTTTTTGACGATCTTTGAGCAAGTTTTTGTAGTCAAGCATACGCTCTGTACGAACAGCGATCGCTGCTTGCATTTGAACTGACTCGATTGGGTAGTCCCCTGCAGCCGTCTCACCTGAGAGCATGACCGCATCCGTACCATCGAGGATGGCGTTGGCAACGTCAGACGCTTCCGCACGTGTCGGGCGCGGGTTGCGTTGCATCGAGTCAAGCATTTGTGTCGCTGTGATGACCGGCTTACCGAGGTCGTTACACTTCTTGATCAATTCTTTTTGTACCGGTGTGACTTCTTCAGTCGGGATCTCGATACCGAGGTCACCACGCGCAACCATCAAACCGTCAGAGATAGACAAGATCTCGTCGATGTTATCGACACCTTCTTGGTTTTCAATTTTCGGGTAAATCTTGATGTGCGACGCATCGTGCTTCTCGAGAAGTTGACGAATGGCGACGACGTCAGACGCACGACGTACGAATGAAGCCGCGATCACGTCGATATCTTGCGAGATACCGAACTCGATGTCCGCGATATCTTTGTCTGTTAAGGCAGGAAGGTTAACCTTGACGTTCGGCAAGTTGACACCTTTCTTCGTCTTGATGACGCCTTCGTTTTCAATGATGCAACGAAGATCGCGGTTCGGAAGTTTTTCGACGACACGGAGACCGATGAGTCCGTCATCGAGCATGATGCTAGAACCGACTTCGACGTCATCGAACAATCCTTCGTACGTGACCGAGAAACGGTCTTTCGTTCCGACGATTTCTTCTGTTGAGACGATTGTCACTTCTTTCCCTTTTTCAAGGAGTGCCTTTCCGTCTGCGAACGTATGCGTCCGAATTTCAGGACCTTTCGTATCGAGAAGGACTGTCACGATTTTGCCTGCGACGCGTGATGCTTCACGGATGTCGCGGATACGTGCTCCGTGCTCTTCGTAGTCACCGTGTGAGAAGTTAAGGCGAGCCACGTTCATTCCAGCTTCAATCATTTCCGGGAGAAGCTTCTCTGAAGCTGGTCCGATCGTACATACAATTTTCGTTCTACGCATAAATAAAAACCTCCTAGGGGATGTATTACATTTACACACAGAAAACGGGGGGTCGATTGACCTGATCCCGTCTCTGTGGAGTTCACTGTCACTCGTTAAATCGAAAGTTGGTTCGACAGGTCGATCAACTTCATGTCAAGCGTATGCTTGTTATGGTCGAGCGCCTCGTCGATATCGAGGTCCATCATTTTACCGCCACGGATTCCAACGACCCGTCCAGCTTTGCCTTCTAACAGGATTTCAACGGCGTAAGCGCCCATCCGGCTAGCAAGCACGCGGTCGGCGGCAGTTGGTGAACCACCACGTTGGATATGTCCAAGGATCGTGACACGTGTTTCCGAGTTTGTCTGCTCAGCAATGAGCTTACCAATCTCTTCGGCACTGCCAGCTCCTTCAGCAACGACGACAATCGAGTGTTTCTTGCCGCGGGCAACACCATGGTTGATCCGCTCCACAATCGCACTCAAGTCTTCAGGACGTTCTGGGACGAGGATCGACTCCGCTCCACCGGCAAGACCGGCGTAAAGAGCGATGTCACCCGCGTCGCGACCCATCACTTCAATGACATACGTACGTTCATGTGAAGAAGCCGTGTCACGAATCTTGTCGATCGCATCGAGCGCCGTGTTGAGCGCTGTGTCAAATCCGATCGTCGTGTCCGTTCCCGGAATATCGTTGTCGATCGTACCAGGTAGTCCGATTGTCGGGAAACCGAGATCCGTCAACTTCTGAGCTCCACGGTAAGAACCGTCTCCGCCTACGACAACGAGCGCATCGATGTTGTATTTCTTCAACTGTTTGACCGCTTTAGCCCGGCCTTCTTCAGTTCTAAACTCTGGGCAACGGGCAGAACGTAAGAACGTTCCTCCGCGTTGAATGATATCGCCGACTGAACCTAGGTTCAATTCAACGAGATCGCCTTCAATCAAACCTTGATAGCCGTTATACACGCCGTACACTTCTAGACCTTCAAAAATTGCTTTTCGGGTCACTGCACGGACTGCAGCGTTCATTCCGGGGGCGTCTCCCCCACTTGTCAATACCGCAATTCGTCTTAAATTCACGTCACTCACCTCTTATGTGTTTTAACGAAATCTGAAATAAAAATACCATGTCTGACCTTTGTTTTACAACACAAGTATGTGAAAAAAATGCATGGGGTACCGTCGGAAGCAGTCATTTCGTGAGTCGTTTAACGTGAGCCTCAAGCGGTTGTTACCGTTTTCACGAACCAAATGTGCCAATTTGATGATATTTGGCAGCGC
Source organism: Exiguobacterium sp. SH3S1 (assembly GCF_004337105.1). Classification (NCBI taxonomy): domain Bacteria; kingdom Bacillati; phylum Bacillota; class Bacilli; order Caryophanales; genus Exiguobacterium; species Exiguobacterium sp. SH3S1. The sequence continues at coordinate 84,762 of NZ_SJUW01000002.1, forward strand.
GCCCTTGCAGCAACTCATCACGCGAGCGTTTCACCAACTCACTGACGTGTTGTATTAATACAGGCTTCAAGAGCGAAGACTGTAGTGACACATCGATGTGAGCTCCACCAAACACTTCCGTCACAATCTCATCGACAATCCCTAAATCGAGCAAATCTTGTGCTGTAATCTTCATCGTTTCAGCGGCCCGTTCCGCCAGCTTCGCATCTTTCCAAAGCAGTGCTGCCGCACCTTCTGGCGAGATGACCGAGTACGTGCTGTTCTCGAGCATGAGCAGCCGGTCGCATACACCGATGCCGAGCGCTCCTCCAGAACCGCCCTCGCCGATGACGACAGAAACAATCGGGACTTTTAACGTCGCCATCTCAAACAAGTTGCGTGCGATCGCCTCACTTTGTCCGCGTTCTTCGGCCGCCTTACCCGGGTAAGCACCTTTCGTGTCAATGAACGTGATGACCGGCCGGTTGAATTTCTCGGCCTGCTTCATGAACCGTAACGCTTTGCGATACCCTTCCGGATGAGGCATGCCAAAGTTTCGCAACATGTTCTCTTTCGTATTGCGGCCGCGTTGATGGCCGATGATTGTCACCGGGACACCGTCGAGCGTGGCAATCCCCGCGACGATCGCCGCATCATCATATCCGTGGCGGTCGCCATGCAGTTCAATAAAATCCGGGAACAGCTGATCGATATAGTCGAGCGTCGTCGGCCGTTTCGGGTTCCGTGCCAATTGCACGCGATCCCACGGTTTCATATTCCCATAATTGTCTTTTTCTAATCGGTGGAGCTTCGTCTCGAGATGGCGGATCTCCCGGGATAGGTCGATCCCTTTCGTTTCCGCCATCTCGCGCAACTTTACGAGTTGTTCGTTCAATTCTTTCGTTGAGTCAAACATGGTGTGCCCCCCCGTCATGTAAATCGATGATGTTCTTTAAGAACGAACGCATCTGTTCACGATGAACGACGGCATCGAGTTGACCAGCCTCTAGCAAGAACTCAGCAGTTTGGAAGTTGTCTGGTAATTTTTCACGAATCGTCTGTTCAATGATTCGCCGTCCGGCGAAGCCGATCAACGCACCCGGTTCGGCGACGTTCAAGTCACCGAGCATGGCAAAACTAGCCGAGACGCCCCCTGTCGTCGGATGGGTCAAGTAGGCGATATACAGCAATCCGGCCTCGTCATGTTGCTTGAGCGCGATGGACGTATTCGCCATCTGCATGAGGCTGACCATCCCTTCTTGCATGCGCGCACCGCCTGAAGCGGTGAACAACACGACAGGTAACCGTTCCGCGGTCGCAGTCCGAACGGCTGAAGCGATTGCTTCCCCGACATAAGCCCCCATCGACCCCATCCGGAAGCGCGCGTCCATGACACAGATGACGGCGTGACGGCCAGAGATCATTCCGCGGCCGCAGACAATCGCCTCTTCAATCCCAGTTCGTTCCCTGTCTTTTTTTAATTTTTCTTCATAATCTGGAAAATCGAGCGGATTTTCTTTCACGCGCGGTCCAGCAAATTTCACGAATGAGTTCTCATCAGTGAGCAATCGAATCCGCTCATCTGCACTGAGCGGGAAATGGTAGCCACAATCGCACACTTTATGGTGTTCGTTCAATTGTTTCGTATAATGCATATATTTACAGGATGGACATTTCGTCATCAATCCTTGTGGTGCGTCAATTTTCGGTTCTCGTTGACGCAACGGCATGTATCGTTTTGGTTTCTTGAAAAAAGCAGTCATCGCTTCCCCCTCGTTCATTCCGGCATCCTCACCTTGCGCCACATCTCCAATAATTGTGTTCGTTCTTCGATCGTATACAGTTCACCTGCGTCCGTCCCGTCATAAAATCGGTTCACTTCACTCCAAATTCGAATGAAGAGCTCATTGCCTAGGCCTAGAATCAGCTGTTGTCGGAACTCGCGGTCATTCGCTAAGTTCACTTCGAGCAGCTTGACCCGCTCCGGTGTCGGCTCGACTTCAGAGAACGCCAGGCGCTCAAGCAACCGCAACACGTCGACGATGTCGGACGCTTTCGTCTGTTTCGTGACGATAAACTCAGACAAGATCTCGATGTAGCGGTGCCGATCTTGCTCGCACAAAAACGTCCCGCCCCCGTGACGCGTCTCCACGATCCCAAGAAAGCTGAGGGCCCGAAGCGCCTCTCGGACCGAAGCGCGGCTGATTGAAAGCGTCTCGGCAAGTTCACGTTCGGATGGAAGACGGTCGCCCGGCGCGAGCGATGCCTGAACGATCAACGATCTAATTTTAGAAATGTTTTCGTGAAATGAGGATGCGTATTTTCCATGCATCTGACCGTTCAACTCCTTTTCGGATGGCATTTTCTTTAAAGTGGTCAGACCAATCAAACAGATTATACCACTTTTTATGACTTGGTACTAGTTCCCGTGCTGGACGTTTTTGAATCGACCCGCTTTAAGACGACGTCCGCTTCCCCGAACCGGTTCTTCAAAGCGGTCATGAAGGATTCCGTCGGATTGACCGAGTAAGCAGACGCCAGTTGCTTCACCTCTTTTGAGTCAGAGAAGCGACAAATTACCGGGACGTCCCCACTTGCTGTATGAAGGAGTTCTTCGAGCTCGGCGAACGATTCACGGCGAAGTCGGACGAACAACGCTTGACCGTTTAACGGCCGTACCCGCTCCACGACGAGTTGAATCCGCCCGTCCCGTTCGTTTGGATGAACCTCGAGCAATAGGACGTTCCCGACATAGAGCGAACGTGCGTAGTTTGCGAACACGCGCGGGAAGATGACGACCTCATCTTGCGAGACCCCATCATCGACCATGGCGACACCCATCTCCTCGTTTTTCTTCGTCTTAAACGTCCGGATCGCATCGACGTAAACGACGATAAACCCTCTGTCGCCGCGCAACACTTCCTCGATTGTGGCCGTGTCCACTTGAAGGGGTGCCACCGTCGTCAAAGGTGAGTGGACGATCCACGTCCCGAGCGCCTCGCGTTCTTCCTCCGACCAATTCGGTTCCGGCATCTCGGTCCGTTTCAAACCGAGGGCCGACAGTTCATCCGGGAGCAAATGTGTCCCCGTCTCTTCCCGCAAGCGTTCCACAGCCCGGAAAGCTTGGCTCCGCTCCCCGTGGTACATACGGTCTAACGCCCCGGAACCGAGCAGACGGCGCAATTTCAACTGATCTTTCGTTCCCCAGTCCATCAGCTCCACGAGTCGTTTCACATCGGTGAACTGATCGTGATGCTCAATCAATCGTTCCACGTCCCGCTTCGTCAATCCTTGAATCGCCTTGAGGCCCAGACGGACACCCGGACCTTCTAGAAACGCTCCCGCTTTCCCGTGCAAGACGTCAGGAGGATAGACGGGGATTTTCCCTTTCCGGAGCATGCGCACGAGTTGATTCGTCTTATCGTACGTCACGAGATAAAAAATGCGTTCAAAGTGCGCTTTCACATACGCCAATCGATAACTGATCAAACTATAGGCGACGGCGTGCGACCGGTTGAACCCGTAGCCCGCGAATTTTTCAATCCATGAGAATACTTGTCGCATCGAATCCATGTCGTGCTTCGCCGTCTTCTCCAAAAAACGGATTTTCTCGACCTCGATGGCGGCCATATCCTTTTTAGCGATGGCTCGACGAATCAAATCGGCCTCGGCGTATGAATATCCGGCGAGTTCGCGCAACAACTTCATGACTTGTTCTTGGTAGACGAGCACGCCTTTAGTCGTCTCCATCACTTCGCCAACGATCGGATGGACCGGCTTGTACGGCATCCCGTGCTTACGCTTGGCATACGTCTCGATGAACTGCATCGGTCCAGGGCGATAAAGCGACATCGTGACGACGATATCTTCAAACTCGGTCGGCTTCACTTGCCGCAGCGCCTGCTTCATCCCGTCCGACTCAAACTGAAAGACGCCGTCTGTATCGCCTCGTGCGAGAACGCGTAACGTCCGGTTGTCATCGAGCGGGATCGATTTTAGGGAGAATAGTGAATCGGTGTCACGAATCAACATCTCCATCTCGCGCAATCGTGTCAAGTTCCGGAGGCCGAGCAAATCGATTTTCAGCAGTCCGAGCGCCTCGAGATCCTTCATATTATATTGCGTCACTTGACCCCCGTCCGTCGGTTGAAGCGGCGTTACCGTGTCAAGCGGATCTCGGCTCAAGACGATCCCGGCCGCATGGATCGACGCTTGCCTCGGCAAACCTTCCAATTGAGACGCAATCGTCAACAAGTGCGACCGTTTTTGACTTCCGGCAAACCACTTCATTTTAGTCGGATTGTTCGTAATGCCCGCGATTCCGTCGTCCTTGACTTGTTTACTCGCAGCCTGGCCTTCTTCAAGCGTCATCCCGAGAGCACGCGCTACGTCACGCAGCGCCGCCTTCGCACCGAATGTGGCTAACGTACCGATTTGAGCGGCGTGATGCAGTCCATACTTATTAAGCACGTACTGGACGACCTCATCTCTCCGTTCGTCTTCGAAGTCCAAATCGATATCCGGCATGCTGATCCGTTCCGGGTTCAAGAAACGTTCGAACAGCAAATCGAAGCGAACAGGGTCGACTTCTGTGATATGGAGCGCGAAACTGACGAGCGACCCGGCCGCCGAACCACGACCTGGACCGACTTCGATGCCTTGCTCCCTGGCGAAGCGAACGATGTCCTCGACAATCAAGAAGTATGAGGCGAACCCCGTACCGGCGATGACGTCAAGCTCGTACCGGGCCCGATCGATATACGTGTCGTTGAGCAAATCGAGTGCTTTCAATCGCTCCGCGACGAGACGTTTGAGTCGCTCGACGGCATCAGGCAGTTCCGGGATCGCGGCAGTCGCGGCCGGAATCTGCGTTACTGACACAAGTTGATCGAATCGCGCGAGTTCCTCGAGCTCCATGGGTTCGAACCAATCGTTCATCTCGCTCGGCAGCCGCACATACTTACCTTTTTGATGAACGTCCTCTTGGGAGATGACCTCGCCTTCCCCGATTGCGACGATAGCACGATACGCTTCAAAATCTTCTGGTCGCATATAACACGTCTCTGGCGTCGGCACTAAACGAACACCGAGTTCTTCGCGCATCCCCCGAAGCTGTTTGACGATGAGCGTCTGTTCGGTCGTCTGCGGAGCCGGCAACCCGAGCCATAATCGTTCTTCTGCCACAAAGCCGAGGATACGGTTAAACAAACGACGTCGGTGGACCGGGTCACTCGTTTTCCAATTCTCAGGTAAGATGACGACCGATAAATCCGTCGGTTCGGTCAATCCGCCTGCCTCGACGATGCGATACAACTTTGCAATATCTAGGTCGGTCATCGCATACACGAGCACGGCCAACTCGAGCCCGTCGACATGAAGGCTCGTCCGTAGACCGATGACCGGCTTGACTGCATAGCGTTCGCATAGTCTCACAAATTGAGGAACGCCATAAAACGCGTCATCTGCGACCGCAACCGACTTACTCCCCCGCTCCGCCATCGAGGCGACATATTGCTCTAGGCGAATCGTGCTATGCATCAAGCTAAACGCTGATCTTACATTTAAATGGAGCACAAGCGCCCCCCTCTCTCTTTTTTCTTAATTGTCAAACTCATCTCGATGCTTCTCTGATACAATAATTATAGACAAAACGAATGATAAAAGGGGGTAAAAGCGTATGATTATTAATCGGGGTAAAATCGCGCGCGACAAGTTAGAACTTTTACAGAACGGACAGACCGTATTTGCCGACAGCCCTGAAATTATCGACCGGCTGCGCAAATACATTGCCGAGTACCAACTTGACGTCGTCGAAGACGTCACCGATCGCGGCACGTGGTTCATCCCACAAGACGACGATACAAAATGAAGAGAGCTGACCGCGGTCAGCTCTCTTCATTTTCAAATTCGAACGGTGCGGCCACTTCTTCTAGTGCGGCAATCACATCGTCCATTTCTTCCCACGTGTCAATTGTCGCACCGGCTGCCATCGGATGCCCGCCGCCACGGTAACGTTTGGCGACTTCATTGATGACCGGGCCTTTCGAGCGGATACGGACACGAATCTCATCTTTGTTCTCGACGAACATGACCCAACATTTCAACCCCTCCAGTCCAGAGAAGCTGTTGACGAGCAACGATGCCGCTTCCGGCGTCGCATGAAACGTCCGGAGCACGTCGGCGTCGATTTTGACATATCCGACGCCAGCCTCTGTCACTTGAACGTTTTGCAGGACGTAACCTTGCAGTTGGAGTGTCGCCAAGTTCGTCTTATACATTTGGCGGTACAAGCGGTTCGTGTCGATGCCGTAACTGATCAAGTCAGCAGCGATCTCAAACGTGTGCGGCGTCGCGTTCCGGAACTGGAAGCGTCCCGTATCACCGACGATACCCGCGAAAAGTAAGAACGCCGACTGCTCATCGATAGCCAAGCCCCATATCCGAGCGAGCTCGGCCACAATCTCCGACGTCGAACTGACCGTCGTATCGACGATCTGATGTGTCGCATACTCGTCTTCGTCAGGATGGTGGTCGATCTTGACGACGGTCTTCCCTTTCAAGGCGTATGGTCCATCGATTCGTTCGTGGTTCGCTGTATCAAGCACGAGGACGAGCGCCTCGTCATACATCTCCGGCTCCACGTGTTGCATCTTCCCTAAAAATTCGAGGTCGCGGGCGATCCCGCCGACGACGTAAACGTGTTTATCCGGGTAAGCCCGCTCGATGATTCGCTTTAAGCCGAGTTGACTTCCGAGCGCGTCTGGGTCGGGACGGACGTGTCGATGGATCATAATCGTGTCCGCCGCCTCGATTAACTTCAATATCGTTGTTGCTTCAGGCCAATGTGCCATGGTCGTTCCTCGCTTTCTTGATGTCCATTCTATGGTATGATGATAACAGATTATACGTTTGAAAGGGGTTTCTCACTTGAGTCAATTAATCATGATCGGACTCATCTTGTTCTCACTCGGTGCGTATTTGGTCTATAAACGTCGGGCCTTCTTGACGAAGACGCCGTACCGGAAAGCGTTGTTCAACACGCAAGCGCTCATCTGGCTCAGCTTGTTTTTGGCGCTGTTCGCCATCAACCAGATGCTCGGCGGCCTCGGCCTCAATTCGACCATCGGCTGGATCGTCAGCATCGTCATGCTCGTCCTCGGGCTTGGCAACGCAATCGTCGGGATCATTCGCTATCGCAAGATTTTCCCGAAGGCGTCTGAAGAACCAATCAACCAATCTTAATATGTAAAACGAGCTGATGACATCATCAGCTCGTTTTTCTTTACCGGTCGATCAGTTGCGCTGTGACGAGCGCTTTAGCGACGAGTTGTGTCCCTTGTGTCATCTCGACGTCGACTTTCCCGAACTTTCGTCCGAGGTCGAACACGTTCGCCGAGACGCGGATTTGGCTCTCGATTTGAATCGGTTTCATGAAGTAGACCGTGATATTCTCGACGACAAGGTCGCCTTTTTTCATATGCCGCAAACTCCGGGTCGCCCCTTCGACTAGAAGCGTCGTCAAGACTCCGGACGACGCCGTCCCCATGTGGCTCGTCATTTGAGGTGCCACTTCGACCGTGAACGCCGTCCCGTTCGAAGTCGGATCCTCTTTCAACTGATTGGTGATCATATTATCAAACGTCTCACCGACTTGTGGTTGCCGGTTCGCGAGCTGAAGCGCCTTTAGGACGTCTTGACGGCTGATGATGCCGAGCAGGCGACCGTAGTTGTCGACGACCGGCAACATCTCGATCCCTTCCCATACCATCTGGTGGGCTGCATTCGTGACACTTGTCTGCACACCGGCCGTGATCGGGCTTTTCGTCATCACTTTTTCGATTTCTGTATCGTGCGGCCGATCGATGAGATCTTTGGCGGTGATGACGCCGACGACTTTCATCTGGTCGTCGATGACCGGGTAACGGTTGTGCTTCGTCCGTTCATTGAGTTCGTGCCAACGTTTGACCGTATCGTCCACTTTTAAATAAAACGTATCGTGCAACGGAATGACGATATCCGAGACGAGCAGAATTTCCTTTTTGATCAGACGGTCATAGATGGCGCGGTTGATCATCGTCGCCACGGTAAAGCTGTCATATGAAGTCGAGATGACGGGCATGTTGTACTTATCCGCCATCCGTTTCACTTCGTCGGTCGCATCGAATCCACCGGTGATCAGTACGGCCCCGCCTGACTGCAAGACGAGTTCATGCGCTTTCTCCCGGTTCCCGATGATGACGAGCGAGTCGACGTCGATATATCGCATCATCGCTTCGAGCTTCATCGCCCCGATGACGAACTTAGACAGCGTTTTATGCAGGCCGTCGCGTCCGCCGAGCACTTGGCCATCAACGATGTTGACGACTTCGGCAAATGTCAGTTTTTCAATGTTCTCTTTATGTTTGCGCTTGATGCGGATCGTGCCGACCCGTTCGATCGTTGACACGAACCCCAAGTTCTCCGCTTCTTTGATGGCCCGATAAGCCGTCCCCTCTGATACCGCAAGTTCTTTGGCGATTTGGCGAACGGAGATTTTAGACCCGACATCGAGCGACTCGATATGTGCTATGATCTGTTCATGTTTTGTTGTCATGTCACGAGTCCCTTTCCTCAATACATTTTCTGTCACCCTCAGTATACTGTATCAGTGAACCTTGTTCAAACTGTACTACTGAAAATGCAACATTTCCTTTCCATTTTGGAAAACGCTATAATGAACGAGAAAGCCACTGAACAAGAAGGAAGGGAATCGAGTTGAATCAACGAACCAACCACATTGCACAATCTTTGGCCACGAAAGGGCTAGACGCCGCGTTTGTCACGTCAAAAGCGTCCGTCTTCTATTTTTCAGGAGTATACGCCGAGGCCCATGAACGTTTGATCGCTATCCTAGTACTGAAGAACGGGACAACGGCGCTCGTCTGTCCGGCCCTTGAAAAAGGAATCGTCGAAGCGAGCGACTGGAACGGTGAGATCGTGACGTACATGGACCACGAGAATCCGTGGGACAAGGTCGTCAAACTGTTTCTCGACCAACAAATCATTCCGGAACGAATCGGGATCGAAGGCGAGCATTTACCGTATAACCGCGTCGAACAACTTCGTGCCGGGTTTGCCGGACTTTCAATCATTGATTTGACGGAAGAATTACAAGCGCTCCGAATGATCAAGTCGACAGATGAGATCCGGGTCATGAAACGGGCGGCCGAACTTGCCGACATGGCAATCGAAGCCGGCATCCGCGCGTTGCGTGAAGGGGTGACCGAACTTGAAGTCATCGCCGAGATCGAATACGCCATGAAACGGCAAGGTGTCCGTGAGATGTCATTTGACACACTCGTCTTGTTCGGTGAAAATAGCGCCGATCCGCACGGTGTGCCTGGCAACAACCGACTTAAAAAAGGTGACTTCGCCTTATTCGATCTCGGTGTCGTCTGGCAAGGCTACTGTTCAGACATCACCCGTACCGTCGTCTACGGTGAGGCGAGCACGAAACAGCGGGAAATCTATGAGACCGTGCTCCGGGCCGAAGAAGCCGCCATCGAGATGGCGAACGTCGGGACGACGCTCGGCTCGATCGATATCGCCGCCCGCCAAGTCATCACGACGGCCGGATACGGGGAATACTTCACCCATCGCGTCGGCCACGGTATCGGGATCGAGGTTCACGAGTTCCCATCGATGGCAGCCAACAACGATATGACGGCCCAGGTCGGTATGACGTTCACGGTCGAGCCAGGCATTTATCTCCCCGGTGTCGGCGGCGTCCGGATCGAGGACGATATCGTCATGACGGAAAGCGGACCAATCTTGTTGACGAGCTTCCCGAAGACGTTACAAGAAATTTAAAAAAGGTTGACTAACACAGTCAAATTCGCTCGTCCTTCCGGCGCCAACGCTATCCGCAGGCAATCCCGGAGCCGCAGTACCATCGGACGAGCAAAGCAAACGGTCGCCCTCGGGCGGCCGTTTCACATTCTACCGCGGACGAGAACGACCGTTACATAGCATTTCTTCAATTTTATGTCGGGCAGAGCGCCTCAAGGTCTTCGGACATAATAAAAGACGAACGAGATCGCTTTTAGCGACCTCGTTCGTCAACAGCTTGAGGTTAAAGGCATACGCCTTCAACCTCTTTTTCAATAGAACAGGCGCCACATCACTTCGCGCTGCGGCACTTCGTCACGCTCCATCTTGTTCATGAAAGACGGTTTATCGTACAGGATCGTCTTAGCGAGGACACGCAGTCCCGCCTCATCCCACTGCAGCACTCCGTAGCGGGCCAAATCGTCTTTGGCGACGCCGAGCGCTCCCGGATTGAAATACCGTTTGCACTCATCTTGAAACGCGTGGACCGGGTGATGGTGACCGAAACAAACGACGTCCGCCGCGTAATCACCAAATAAGCGCTGCATGTTCGGAAGCGTCGCTTCGACGATGTCATGAAACGGCTCGTCGACGATCGATGCCTCACGTTTTTCAGTCGGGATGTGGTAATGAATGCCGTATATATGCTCCCTGCCTATCGTTTGCTCGATCGTACGAGGCAATTTCATAAGCGCATCGGCGTAGTCAGGGCGCAACGTTCGTGCGACCCATTCGTGATGTGGCCGCGTATGGGCATAACTTTCGGGATGCCCTGTTCCGGCGAGCAGTGAGAGGACGGCTTCATCGTGGTTTCCCGTGATCATCTTGACACCTCGGTCGAGGAGTCGCGCCATCACTTCGTTTGAATCTGGCCCCATCGCGATCATATCGCCGAGACTCCAGATGTCATCGATCCCTTGACCGTCCAACTCGTTCAAAACCGCGTCTAACGCTTGGACGTTCCCGTGAATGTCCGTCAAAATGGCCAACTTCATATGAAGCACTCCTTACTTTCGATATTGGTGGACGACGTTGACGCCTCCGGTCACATCGATGACCGCCCCGGTGACCATGTCCGAGTCCCGCGCGAGCAAGAACATGATCATTCGCGCGATGTCTTCGCCGGTCCCATGCCGACCGACCGGTGTTTGATCATCCGGTTCAGCGGATTCGATCCGCATCTCTTTCTGCGCACCGACGATGTTACCAGGATTGATCATGTTCGCCGTGATACCGTGCACCGCTTCCTCGAGCGCGACCGTCTTCGTCAAACTGACGAGACCGGTCTTCGCGGCAGCAAAGGCGGACCGATGCAACCAGCCCGGTGCCGTCGCACTCTCAGGGAAGCCATACGTGATGATACGACCGAATCGCTTCGCCCGCATATCCGGAATCGCCCGACGCATCAGCCAAAACGAGGCGGACAAGTTCCCGGTGATCACTTCGTCCCACTCCTCGTCCGTCAAATCAACGAGACATTTCCGTTCGAAAATATACGGACCCGCGTTCAAAATCAAAGCGTCCGGCTTACCGAACTTGCTCACCGCCTCGTCATAACCGGCCGTCACCGCTTCTCGGTCCGTCAACGGCGTCTCGATCATATGTAGCCGTTCATGCTCCCAATCAATCGGTTTTCGTTGAAGCACGCTGACATACCAGCCCTCCTCCAACAGTCGTTCCGTCACAACCCGGCCGATCCCTTTCGCACCAGCCGTGATGACTACGTGTTTCATCGTCATCCCTCCTCTGTATCATCTTACCCGTTCCATCTATCGATTTCCAAACTTCAACCTGTTCCGTAAGAAAGTTGTGAAAATTTCATCCATTCTCAAAAGAACCGAGCGTGAATTTCCAGTGAAGTGGTATACTATATATGTAAGCCGCACGTACATTTCAAGCGAAAGGTTGGGATTTACATGGCAATTGTCTACAAACATATCCTTTCTGCCGTCGACGGCTCGAAAGAGGCGGAACGTGCATTCGAAACAGCAATCGACGTCGCCCTTCGAAACGACGGAAAACTGTATATCGGTCACGTGATCGATACACGGACGTTCGCAACGGTCGAAGCATACGATCGGACGATTACCGAACGTGCAGAAACTTATGCGAAAGAACTGCTCGACGACTATGTCAATCGGGCCAAAGAACGTGGTGTCAAAGAAGTCGAAACGGTCATTGAATACGGTTCGCCTAAAGTGACGATTGCGAAAAAAATCGCACCGAATCACGAAATTGACCTTATCATCTGTGGAGCGACCGGCTTGAATGCGGTCGAACGCTTCTTTATCGGTAGCGTATCCGAGAGCATCGTCCGGTACTCGAAGTGCGACGTCCTGATCGTTCGTCAATAATTTCAATAAAAAAGAGTCATCGCGTTTGCGATGACTCTTTTTTATTGGCTTATAAGACTTTGACCGTGACCGTCTTGCGGCCAAAGTTGATGGCCGCACTTTGCGAGTACATGAGAATATCGATCTTATGTCCTTTGATGGCGCCGCCTGTGTCAGCCGCCGTGTACGTACCCATTAACTTCCCACCGACATACACTTGTACTTTAGAACCAAGCGGGATGACGCGCGGGTCGACAGCGACGACGTTATGTCTTTGTGTACGCACGTTCCATCCGAGTGCCGTCTTACCTGAACACCCTTTGCAGTATGGTGTGTAGGCAGAAGCGTTCATCGTATACGATTTCACGTTCGCTTTCGCAACCGGTTTAACGGTGCGTAAGTATTTGGTTGCGATCCAACCGGCCTTACCTTTATAGTTGACGCGAATCCAAGCCCCTTTTGTACCAGTGCGTTGGAGTTGTTGTCCTTTATTGATTTTTCCGAGTACCTTACCATTAATCGTAGCCGCTGAGCGAACGTTTAATCCATTCACTTGGCTTTTTACATAAATTTTAGAAGACGCCTCTACTGGTTGTTGCGGTAAAAGCATGGCGAATGTCATGACCGTCAGTAATAAGACCGTTCCAATTTTTTTTAACATGAGGTTCGTCCTTTCCCAGTCGGTTTGTTTTGTCGTTTTTCATAGTTGTCAGTTCTTGGTGATTGTTACGTTTAAACATAAACACGATGCGTCAAGACGAGTAATGTTTCGTCCAGATAACTATATGACGAAACAACCGGACGTGCGTTTACAACTAAAATTCATTTGAGTGACACTAAAATTACAGGAGTGTTACAAAAGCGGACTATTTTAACGAGAGATGACAACTTTACAGAGATACCACTTTTTACGTCATATTAAATTCCAATTTTTGGTTGCAATATGACTCAAACGTTACAAACGTATCGTTTTTTGACTCTTTTTATTACAGCGCGCGTCTCCCGGATAATCCTTTAGACACAATTTCCCCGGATGAACTATGACAAAAGAACTAAAAAAAGTCGCGCTGTTCGAATGAACAGCGCGACTAGAGAGGTTAAATTGTGTGGATTAAGCGTGTGTTTCTAAAAGGTTTGCGATCCGAACTGTATCGCGGGCGATGACCAATTCTTCATTCGTCGGAATGATGATGACTTTGACCGGCGAATGCGGATAGTTGATGAACAACTCTTTGCCGCGTGCTCCGTTGTTGAGTGATGGATCCCAGTAGACGCCCATGAATTCAAGCCCACGCAGGATACGCTCACGAATGACGTCAGAGTTTTCACCGACACCCGCCGTGAAGATGATGGCATCGACGCCGTTCATCTCAGCAGCGTACTGACCGATGTAACCGTGAATCCGGTTCGAGAAGATTTTAAGTGACACTTCAGCCCGGTGGTTACCTTCTGCTGCAGCTTGTTCGATGTCACGTAAGTCACTTGAAATACCCGAGAGACCGTAAACGCCTGATTCTTTGTTCATGACGTTCAATACGTCTTCAGCCGACTTGCCCGTTTTTTGCATAAGGAATGGGATGAGGGCCGGGTCGAGTGATCCCGAGCGCGTTCCCATCGTGATTCCTTCAAGCGGCGTGAAGCCCATCGTCGTATCGATCGAACGACCGCCGGCAACCGCCGCGATTGACGCCCCACTGCCGAGATGGCATGAGATCAAGCGCAAATCTTCGAGCGGACGACCGAGTAGCTCAGAAGCACGTTGCGTGACATATTTGTGGCTCGTCCCGTGGAAACCATATTTCCGTACGCCGTGTTCCGTGTAGTACTCGTACGGGAGGCTGTACAGGAAGTTTTCTTCCGGCATCGATTGGTGGAAAGCCGTATCAAAGACGGCGACTTGCGGCACGTTCGGCAAAATCGTTTGGAACGCACGAATCCCAGTCAAGTTAGGCGGGATGTGAAGCGGTCCGAGTTCGACGAACGATTCGATGTTCTTCATCACTTCCTCATCGATCACGACTGAATCCGCGTACAGTTCTTTCCCGTGAAGAACACGGTGCCCGACACCCGAAATTTCATCGAACGAAGCCATGATTCCAAGGTCAATCAATTTTTCGAGCGCAAGCTCGACCGCTTCTTTATGTGTGTGAAGCGGCGTGACGACGTTGAACTTTTGCCCTTCGCCGTATTTAATAGTAAAGATCGCATCGTCTTTTCCAACGCGCTCGACGAGACCAAGCGCGAGCATGTTCTCAGATGGCATCTCGAGAAGTTGGAACTTCAGTGACGAACTACCTGCGTTGACTGCCATAATTTTTGTCATGTCATACACCTCTTACCTTTCGATTTAAACACGTTTCTTTATCTGTTCTCTTTAAAACCGATAACTGTATCATAATGAAGATACTTGATATGGCATATGTTTTTCAAGTCTTTTGCCCAATAAATATTATGTTGTTTTAAACCATTCATCAATCTGTTTCACAATATTGGCAACAGCGCGCACATCAGTGAACGATGGCAACTCGACGAGGAGCGCTTGTTTCGGGCGTGTGACGCCCTCTCCTTGCTTCTGTAAGATGAGGATACTCTTCGCATACCGTTCATCTTTGAACATCGTCGTCGGCAGTTGGAGGACACCTTTCACGACCGCTTCTCGGTCCATCCACTGTTTTAATTTCCCTTCATCATCCTGTTCAAACAAATTGTTCGGGATGACGAAGACACCATGGCCTCCCGGCAACGTATGCCGCATCGCCTGCTCGATCATCAAGAAGTGAGAATAGGAATGACCTTCTTCTCGCTTCAACTCATAACCGCTCGCCACTTCATCGTTCGGATAATAACCGATCGGCAAATCGACGAGTGTGAGGTCACTCGGCTCGACGAACAGCGGTGCAAGTGCGTCTTGATGGAAGTAAGAAACCGGCTTTTTGAGCAAATTGCTGATCGCATATGACAAACGAAGCATCAATTCATCGACTTCGACGGCTTGTGCGGTCGCGTCTTTCACTTGCGATAAAATGGCGTGGACGAGAGTCCCGGTGCCGCTTCCGAGTTCAAGCACGTTCGCTCCGTCTTTGACGAGCTTCGTCGCCAAATATCCGATAAATAAGCTGACTGCGTCCGGTGTCGGTTGATGGTTCGGCGGAAGCGTTGTCGTCTCTTCAAGCACAAGCAGACTCACTGCCTTGCGCACGTCATCCGGTTTCTCCGATTCAACGTCGACTCGCTCAAACACTTCGATCAAAGCTTCGAGCGGCAATAAATCGAGGTCGCCCACCAATTTTTTCGTTTCTTTCTTCCAATCTCGGTACAATTGTTCAAATCGTTCCATAGTCGTTCATCTCCTCCATACAAAACCGGCTCTCGTTT
The DNA here is from genome assembly GCF_004337105.1 of Exiguobacterium sp. SH3S1. NCBI lineage: Bacteria > Bacillati > Bacillota > Bacilli > Caryophanales > Exiguobacterium > Exiguobacterium sp. SH3S1. Next base: position 100,316 of record NZ_SJUW01000002.1, read on the forward strand.
CGAGAGCCGGTTGGTTAACTACAATATAGTGTAAGCTATTCGTCCACGTTTCGCCAAGTGAATCAGTTTGCCGCGTCGAACGCTTCAAGCGCCGCGTCAAAATCGACTTCGTCTGTCATCTCATCCATATACTGAACGTATTGGATAGTTCCTTCCGAGTCGATCACGAAGACTGACCGGGCTAGCAAACGAAGCTCTTCCATGAGCACGCCGTACGAATGCGCGAACGACTGGTCGCGGTGATCTGACAACATGATGACGTTATCGAGACCTGACGCCGCACACCAGCGTCGCTGGGCGAACGGTAAATCGTTCGAGACGGTCAATACCGTTCCACCGAGCGATGCCGCGTTTTCATTGAACGCACGAGTTTGCGTGTCGCATAGTCCTGTATCGATCGATGGGACGACACTAATCAATTTCTTCCCTGGGTAAGACGCGAGCGACACTTCTTCGAGTGCAGTCGTGAGGGCGGTGAAATCGGGTGCAGCATCTCCCACTTTCACTGGATTCCCTTGCAATGTGACTGTATTCCCTTTAAATGTTGGCATCAAATCATCCCCTTGTTCTGAATTTTACTTCTTCATCATATCGATGGTGCCGTCACGAAGACAAGCATCCTGCTTCAGACGGCCTGATTGTCATTTTCCCTATATCGGACGCCTAAAACAAGTTATAATGAGAAGGACACAATTGACAAAGGGGATGATTTAGATGAGAAACAACGTGTATCTGCACCATCGTAACGTCAACGAGTTCACGAAAGAGGTAAAGAAATTAAGAGAGATCGGGGAGAAACATGGTTTCAACATCATGGACCGCCCGGAAGATGCCAACATCATCGTCGCCATCGGGGGAGATGGCGCGTTTTTACAGGCCGTCCGTTACACCGGGTTCCGTCAAGACGCCATCTATGTCGGTTTCGGCCGCGGCCTCAACGAATTTTACTGTGACTTCGATATACATAAACTCGACGAAGTCGACCGTTTATTCTCGGATAACTCTGCCCGGATCGAAGCCGGTCTCGAAGTACGGAAATATCCGCTCTTATCCGCTTCGATCAACGAATCGTCGCCACTCCTCTGCCTGAACGAGGCATCGATCAAATCGAGTATCATCAAATCGCTCGCGATCGAAGTCTACATCGACGACCTCCACTTCGAGACGTTCCGCGGGGATGGAATGGTTGTATCGACACCGACGGGATCGACCGCCTACAATAAATCGTTGAATGGCGCGGTCGTCGACCCGCTCATCCCATGCATGCAAGTGAGTGAAATTGCTTCGGTGAACAACAACCGTTACCGCACGCTCGGCTCAGCGTTCATCGTCCACGCATCACGCAAGCTGTCGCTCCGCATCGTTGAAGACGGAAACGATTATCCGATTATCGGCATGGATAACGAAGCGCTTAGTCTGAAATATACAGACCGGATCGACATCGAATTGTCGGACAAGGTCGTCAAAACGGTCAAGTTGAAAACCAACTCGTTCTGGCACAAAGTGCAACGCTCTTTCTTCTAAACTGACAAAGGCTAGTCGTCCATCACGGACGACTAGCCTTTTCTCATGCTTTGATGACGTCCGCCTCGTAGACTGGCGAACCGTCGACGACGGTCATGACAAGTCGGTTGTTCAAAATATCTTGTCCGTTCAAGTCAAAGAAATCCTCTTCCCAAACGGTGAACGTCGCGTTATAGCTTTGAATCAACAGGCCGTCACGGCCATGTGTTCCGGTCGCGACACGCGGTGAATAGGTGAAACTCCGTAGCGCCTCGTACATCGACAGACGTTCCGGTGGATTCAGTGCACCCGACGCTTCAAACGATTGCCGTGTCACAGCGGCATAGAGCCCCTTTCTGACGTCGACAGAAGAGATCGGGGCATCACTACCCCCGAGTACGAGCGCACCCGTATCGAGCATCGATTTAAACCGATACGCGTCGTCGACCCGCTCGTTCCCTAGGCGGTCGAACAACAAGTCCATATCATCCGACAAAAAGACCGGTTGCGCGTCGATGAGGACCGGCAACGCACTGATCCGCTTCAACAGCGAATCGTTCAATAGCGAAGCGTGGATGATGCGATCGCGCGTCCCTCGTTTCGCCGGATACTTCTCGAGCAGCGTGATGAACTGCTCAGCCGCCGCATCTCCGATGACATGAGCCGCAACGTTCATCCCGTATGAGCGCGCTTTTTTGACGAGCGCCTCGAGGTGGTCCGGGCGGTGGACTTCGATCCCGCGCTGCCCGACTTCATCTGCATACGGCTCGGACAAGAGCGCCGTCCGGCCGCCGAACGAACCGTCGACGAAAATCTTCATCGCCCCGAAGTCGAAGCGCAGGCGCTTCGCAAGCGCATCTTTTTGCAGCAATTGATCAACGACTTGTTCATGGACGAGCAGATGGGCATGGAACGGAAGTTCTTGAAGCACATCTTCATATGCTTGAATCGTCTCGAGCGGGTCTCCGTGGTAGAACAAGTCTTCCGTGTGGGCTCCGACGATCCCATGGGCGAACAACGAGTCGACGGCCCGACGGATCGAGGCGACGTTCTTCTCACGATTTCCGCCGAGCTCTTTATGGAGCAGATCGAGCGCCGCATCGTACAACACGCCGTTCAATTTCCCGTCGTCATCACGTCCGAGCTTCCCGCCTTCAATGACGGTGTGATGAATGAGGCCTAAGCGCTCGAGGCCTTTCGAGTTGACGACGGCGACGTGGCGACAGACGCGCTTCAAGACGACCGGGCGATCCGGAATGACGGCATCAATCATCTCACGTGTCGGCATCTGTCCGAGCAGACGATCGTTAAAGCCTTCAGCGACGATCCAGTCGTCCCCTCCCGACTTCGCTTTCATCGCTTCGAGCAAGGCGTTTAAATCCGTCGTCTCGGTCGCGTCGATGCGGTCGAGCGCCTCGCCATATCCGATCAAGTGAATGTGCGAGTCCGTAAACGCCGGATACACGCTCTTCCCTTCGAGGTTCACAATCTGTTTGATCCGGCCCGCGTATGTACGGCGAAGATGACCTTCCTCCCCGAGTTTCAACACGCGTCCGTGCTCGACATACATCGCCCGTGCCATTTCATGTTCTTTGTTCAGCGTATAGATCTTTCCGTTTACCCAAAGCGTTCCCATCACAAAATTCCTCCTCGATTCAAAAAAGATTGACGTCTACGTTAATTCCCGTTTACGTCAATCTTCATGCATAGATTATTTTCGAAGCATATCTTGTTGTTCTAAACCTTTTTCAACACGTTGACGGATCTCGCGAGCCGCTCCTTCGTCGAAGCGCCCGAGCACACGTTCACCGATTTCGACGGCCGTACCGTACTCGCCGTGTAAAAACTTGTTCTCAGCGAGCGTCAAGGCGACATGCACCTCGTTATCACGACGACGGTACCGATTCGCATACTGGAGCAACTGTTCCGCATACGTCACTTGCCGGAGCAGTGCTTTGACGCGGTCACGGAAGTTATCCATCGTTTCCTCGACATCGTGACTGAGGCCGACGATATACGTCATGTTGAACGGTGCCTTCTCGAACTGTTCATCTAGCGACTGCACCCCTTTTTGAAGTTGTCGCATGTCACTCGTCAAATCAGTCGGAACAACCGGCATCGCGCTCTTCGCCAAGAGGCGACGGTGAGCGGACAATTCCTTCTTCCATGACTCGAGTTTATTTCGAACTTCGAGCTCTTCTTTACGAAGCGAGTTCGTATTTTCGATAAACCGTTCATGCATCGCACCGAACTGGTCGAGTGACCGTTTCGCATCTTGCACTTTTGATTTGATCAGACTGAACGGAATCACCTGAGCGACGAGTGCTTGTTCGATATCGAGGACGTTCGCAGCGAGCACCGCACGTTCCCGGTCCAATTGTTCGAACTCCTCACCGACCCGGGCATTGATCTCATAGTTGCTGACAAGCCGCGACATCTCTTGGTGAAGGCGCGTCATCAATTCGTTCGTCTGCCGTTCGCGTTCTTTGACCCCAGCAAACTCTTTTTTTACGTACTGCCTTGCATCGACCTCGGAGCTGAACGCCTCGAACAATTGATCGATATCCGAACTGAGTTGCTGCATGTCCGTTTCAAAGTGTTCAAAATCAAGCTGTTCGATCCGAGTCATGAGCGCGAGACGGCGGTCTTCTGCCTGCTCGATTTCTTCGACTAAACCGAGCGTCTCGAGGGCGTAGCCATCCATCTGCATTTCTTTATGACCCGCACGCAGTTGATTCAGTTGGTGCTTTAAGTCAAATTGAACCGTCCGGACAAACTGGGGAATCACTTGAACGAGTTCACGGATCTTCGTCACCTTTTCAGACAGGACTTGGCCGGCCATGAACGCCTCTGAGACTTGTCCTTCTTGCTTGAGCGTCATCATCTCGGTCCGTTTCGCTTCCGCAACAGCGATTTCGGTTTCGACGAGATCGTACGTCGGGCCAAAAGCGCTATTTTGAGAAATGAGCGTCTTGCGGAACTGATACAGTTCTTTCTCGTCTTTTTTGACGATATCTAGCAGGGAGGCATGATGGTCGTTAAACTCCGCCATCTCATCGAGCATCGCGTGAACCATCGATTCGAGTTCTTCGATCACCTGTTCGGTCGCAGCCAAGTCTGATTTGACTTTAAGGAAACGATATTTGTCGAGGTCTTCCTCTGAACGATATAGCGCCTCATCGATTTGACCCGTGTGGACGCTGACGAGTTCATCCCACGACTGGTGCCAGCGTTCGAATTTTTCTTTCGTTTCGCCTTCCATCGGCCACTGTTTGAACTTTTGAAGCTCGGCCGGGACACTCGCACTCAGGATGCCTTGTTTTCGCATATCCAAATCATCAATTTTCTGGTAAAAACTTCGTCTAGCTAGCATACTACCTAACATTGCTCCTAGAGCGATGACAATAATTCCAATTAAAATTCCGTATATTCCGTAATCCATCTCTGTAACAACCTCCAAGCCGCTTTCGTGGACTTATGTATCTTTAAGAAGAAAATGAAGTATTTTATAAGTATAGATATTAATAATCATATTATAGAAACAATGTTTTGCATAGGTTTTCCAACGGTTTAGGGAGAGAATGTTATTTTCCGCGAAATTCTTTTTGGGAGACAAAATAAAAAAATGCGTGTACCATGATGCTAATCTGAAATACATCTTGATATAGGAGGGAAACAAATGTTCCAAACTACTACTTACTCTGGCGACCTGGCCGCCGGCTATGACTTACTTAACAAACAACTCGCTGCCCTGCTCGAAGGAGAGACGAACCAAGTCGCTAACCTTTCGAACGCGAGCGCTCTGCTCAACCAGTTTCTTGACCGCATCAACTGGGTCGGCTTCTATTTGACTGACGGTGACGACAGCCTCATTCTCGGACCGTTCCAAGGTCTTCCTGCTTGCGTCCATATCGCCTTCGGCAAAGGCGTCTGCGGCACCGCCGCCTCGACACAAGAGACACAGTTGATCGCCGACGTCCACCAATTCCCAGGCCATATCGCCTGTGATGCGGCCTCGAACTCTGAAATCGTCGTCCCGCTCATCCGTGACGGCAAAACGATCGGCGTCCTCGATATCGACAGTCCCGAGTTCGATCGCTTCTCAGAAGTCGATCGCCAAGGCTTAGAGCAATTTTGCCAGACATTACTTCGCTTCATCTGATTGACAAGCTGCCCGATCCATCGTATACTGATTTTTGTGCATGAAATGACGATAGCAGTCCTAGACAGACGTATCCACCTTTCGGGCCTCGACTGAGTCGGAGGAGCATCTTGTAGCTTCGCTATCAAGTGAAGGTGCTTGAACCTAGAAAGGGGCGTCACCCGTCTTTGACACCGTTGTTCTTTTGTGCAAAATACATGAACAACAAGGAGGAGTCCAATCATGGCTCGTTACACAGGTCCAGCTTGGAAACTCTCGCGTCGCTTAGGCATCTCGCTTAGCGAAACGGGTAAAGAATTAGCAAAACGTCCTTACGCACCAGGCCAACACGGCAATGGTCGTCGTAAAATCTCTGAATACGGTCTTCAGCTTCAAGCGAAGCAAGCACTCCGTCACATGTACGGAATCAACGAGAAGCAATTCCGTCGCATCTTCAACGATGCTGGGAAAATGCAAGGTATCCACGGTGAGAACTTCATGTTCTTGCTCGAGTCACGCCTTGACAACCTCGTTTACCGTATGGGCCTCGCTCGCACACGTCGTGGAGCACGCCAACTCGTCAACCACGGTCACATCCAAGTTGACGGTTCACGTGTAGACATCGCGTCTTACCGTGTGAAACCAGGTCAAGTCATCTCGGTTCGCGAAAAATCGAAAACTTTCAAAGCGATTGCTGAAGCTCTTGAAGTAGCACCAGCTACAAAAGAATTCATCACGTTCGACGCTGAGAAACTCGAAGGTACGTACGTACGTATCCCTGAGCGCGCTGAATTGAACGACCAAATCAAAGAGCAACTCATCGTTGAGTACTACTCACGTTAATGCTTTTATCCCCTTCTCTCGAGAAGGGGATTTTTTTATATCAAGATCTGTTCGCGAATCCGGCCCATCTGCGTATCGAGCGCATCCGCCATTCGGGCCGCCTCGATGAGCTCTTGCCGTGACGTCTCGGGGATTTGATGCTGATATTTATATTGAAGCTTATGTTCGGTCGCCGCCCAAAAGTCCATCGCGAGCGTCCGAATTTGAATCTCGGCCGGCACCCAGATGACACGTTCCGCCAAGTACACTTTCGTCCGCACAATCAGATGGAGACTGCGGTAACCGCTCGGCTTCGGATGTTCGATATAGTCTTTGATGACGTCGATCTGTAAGTCGTCCCGCTTTTTCAGGTGATCGAGAATCGCGTAGATGTCATCGCGGAAACTCGTGACGATCCGTACACCGGCGACGTCATAAATATTGTCCCATAACGCTTCCACTTCGAGTGGGAGCTGTTTTTGATTCATCTTCCGAATGATCGACGGCAACGTCTTCATCCGCGTCTTCACGTGCTCGATCGGCGAATAGCCAAGTCGGGTCTGCCAATCGAGGTCGATGATGCCAAGGTCGCTCTCAAGCTCCGTGATCGCCATCTCGTAATAACGGAACCGTTCCCGCCACTGATGAAACTGTTCGCCAAAAAACTCTTCGATATCCATTAGATGTCCTCCTCGGTCTCTATATTTGAAATGGTATCAGACCACACCTGATTTGACACAACAAAAAAAGTCCATGTCCGCAAACTTTGCGGACATGGACGGATCGGTTAGACGTGACGAATCACGAAGTATTTCTTTTTGCCTCGGCGGATGATTGTGAAGTCCCCGAGCGTGTCTTCACGCGTGACGAGCTTGTCGAGCGCTTGCTCGCGTTCGCCGTTCAAGTAGATCGCCCCGTTTTGGACGTCTTCGCGCGCTTGGCGTTTTGATGGAGCGATTTTCGCCTCGACGAGAAGATCGACGAGATTGCGTTCGCCGTCGAGTTCGAACTGCGGCATCCCTTTGAACGCGGCATCCATATCCTCGGGCTTGAGTGTCTTCAAATCGCCGCTGAAGAACGCTGTCGTGATGCGTTCCGCTTGATCGAGACCCGCCTCACCGTGGACGAGCTTCGTCATTTCCTCGGCGAGACGGCGCTGTGCTGCACGTTTTTCAGGTGCTGCCGTCATTTCCACTTCGAGCGCGTCGATCTCTTCATGCGTCATGAACGTGAAGTACTTGATGAACTTGATGACGTCGGCATCGTCGACGTTGATCCAAAACTGGTAAAACTCGTACGGTGTCGTCTTGTCCGCGTCGAGCCATACCGCACCACCGGCCGTCTTCCCAAACTTCTGTCCGTCCGACTTCGTGACGAGCGGCACAGTCAGACCGAACGCCTTCTCCGAATGGCCGAAGCGACGGATCAATTCAAGCCCAGCCGTGATGTTGCCCCACTGATCGCTGCCGCCGACTTGGAGACGGCAATTCTCTGTCTCGTACAACTTCAAGAAATCAAACGATTGGAGCAACATGTATGAGAACTCCGTGTACGAAATCCCGTTTTCCATGCGCGAATCGACCGAGTCTTTCGCGAGCATGTAGCTGATCGGAAAATGCTTGCCGATGTCACGTAAGAAATCGATGATCGACAACTCTTCTGTCCATTCATAGTTGTTGCGGATCGTGATCGGGTTCTCCCCTTCGAGCGGGAGGAAGCGGCTCAACTGATCTTTGATCCGGTCCGAAAACTCTTTGACCGTATCGAGCGTATTGAGCGAGCGTTCGTCCGACCGTCCTGACGGGTCGCCAATCATCCCGGTCGCGCCACCGACGAGCGCGATGACGTGGTGTCCCGCCTCTTGGAAACGCTTCAACGTCAAAATCGGTAGCAAATGTCCGATATGGAGCGAGTCCGCCGTCGGGTCGAACCCTGTGTATAGTGTCGTCGGTTTGCTCAGTTGCTCTTTCAATCCTGCCTCATCCGTCATTTGGTTGACGAGCCCTCGAAATTCTAAATCTTTTAATAGTTCCATGTTTTCCACTCCTTCAATTGACATAAAAAAACGTCCCTTCTCAAATGAGAAGGGACGGAGATTCCGCGGTACCACCCTAATTGCCACAGCTGTGGCCACTTAAAACGAGAGATAACGGTCCCAACCCGGCTTGCGCACGCTCCAAAAGTGTAATTCATCGTTGACATTGGCTAGTTCACAGCACCCACTAGCTTTCTGGACAAGCGGTCAACCGACTACTTCGTTTTTTTCATCGCGTCTACTATTATTGACTATGCTATTCATTTTATAAGTTCCGTTTCCTCGTTGTCAACTGCAAGATTGAAACTTGCATTAGTCTGCTCATTCACGATAAGGTGGGCAAGGACTTGTGCTATAATCGTATATAATACTGTCTAAAATAGTTTTACACCATATTAAGGAGGCTGTCATGCTGCAGAAGATTCGAGACATATGGAACACACCAAAGTCGTTGAAAGCCCGCCGTTATGCCACTGTATTTTATGATGTGTCGTGGAACGTTTTGCTCCTCACCATCATCTCTGTCGTCCTCATCGGTTTCTTAGGCGCCGGGATCGGGGCCGGGTATTTCGCATCACTCGTTAAAGATATGCCGGCTCCAGCCTATAAAACGATGACGTCACAAATCAATACGTACTCATCGACGTCCGATATTTATTTTGGAAGCGGTGAACGGATTGGGAACTATACGACCGATGAAGTTCGGGTACCGATCACGGTCGATAAAGTTTCACCTTTCGTCGTCGATGCCTTACTCGCCACCGAAGACGTCGAGTTTTATGAACACGACGGCGTCGTCCCGAAAGCGACGCTTCGGGCCATCCTGCAAGAAGCGACCGGTTCGGAAGAACGGACAGGTGGTTCGACACTAACCCAACAGCTCATTAAAAACCAAATGCTGACGAACGAGGTCTCATTCGAACGGAAAGCAAAAGAAATTCTGCTTGCCCTCCGTTTAGAGAAAGCGATGGACAAAGACGAGATTTTGAACGCCTACTTGAACGTCGTCTCGTTCGGCCGTAACTCGATGGGACGCAACATCTCAGGCATCGAGGCCGCCTCGCGCGGTGTCTTCAACACGTCGGCCGAGAAGCTGACGTTGCCGCAAGCCGCGTTCTTGTCCGGCATCCCGAAAAACCCGTTCCTTTACACCCCTTACTATCAAGGCGGGGTCATTAAAGAAGATGTATCACCGGCGATCAACCGGATGAAGACGGTATTGAACCGGATGTACGTCGCCGGCAAGATTACAAAAGCAGACTATGACGCCGCATATAATTACGACATCACGCAAGACTTCATGAAGACACAGTCGAAGCCGCGAGACCGGTATCCGTATGTAGTTGATGAAGCGGAACTTCAAGCGCGCCTAATTATCACCGACTACTTGCTCGCACAAGATGGCATCACGTTGTCAGAATTAAATGCTGATGATCAAGCCTCGATTAAGACGACATATGCCAAACGGGCGCATAATATGCTACGTCAAGGTGGCTTCAAGATTCATTTGACGCTCGATAAGCAAGTCCATGAAGCGATGCAGCAACCGGCCAAAAACGCAGGTAATTTCGGGCCGAATCAGTATGTAAAAGAAGAAAATCGCACGGTTCCTGAACAAACGTCGTCAGTTATGATTGAAAACAAGACGGGTCGCGTACTCGGATTTGTCGGCGGTCGCTATGTGAACGGTGAAACGGATGATTTGAACCGGGCATTTTGGATGGAACGTCAAATCGGATCGACAGCGAAGCCGATTTTAGTTTACGCCAATGCGATTGAATCCGGAATGGTCACACCGGCCACAACAGTCATCGACGAAGAATATTTCTATAAATTCACCGGTCCAGGACAACCTCCGAAACAAGTGCAAAACGAAGGAAAAACGTACCGTGGCCCTGTCACGGTTCGAGATGCACTTAAGCTATCTTTAAACGTCCCGGCAGTTAAGATTTACGAAGAGCGCAACCAAAAACCAACCGATACACAAAAACTAATCGACATGGGGATTCCAGTTTCTGATGGCAACCGCATTGCATCTGCCATGGCATTAGGTACTGGTGAAGTGAGACCTGTTGACCTCGCTTCAACATACGCCATGCTTGCCAATTATGGGGAGCACGTTGAACCTTACTTCATCGAACGAATCGAATATCAAGGCGAAACTATTTTTGAAGCTAAATCGAAAAAGACACGCATCTATAACGATCGCACTTCATTCTTGATTGTTGACATGCTTCGTGACGTTTACACGTCAGGTACGGCAACTTACGCCAAATCTTTGATGAACGTCCCTGGCGACTGGATGGGTAAAACAGGTACAACAAACAATCATCGTGATTCTTATCTTGTTGGATCAAACCCTGAAGTCACCCTCGCCGTTTGGTCCGGCTATGATTCTCAGCGAGCTGAAATGGTGAGTGATAATACGTCAGGTCAATACTATCAACGTACACAACGAATTTGGTCACAAACTATTAACCGTGTTTATGCTGACAACCCAGAAGCAATCAACGTAAACGCACGATTCAGCCAACCGTCTAGTGTCAAACCGGACGACTTCAAAGACTCTGGAACGTTCTCTGAGAAGAAAAAACTTGAAGAGAAGAAAGAAGAGGAAGCGAAGAAGAAAGCTGAAGAAGCAAAACAAAAAGCCGAAGAAGCCAAAGAAGAGGCTGAACAGGCGCAACAAGATGCCGAGGCACAGCGTGATGCTGATGCAAAAGCAAAAGCTGAAGCTGAAGCTAAGAAAAAAGCTGAGGCCGCAAAGAAAGCCGAAGACGAAGCGAAGAAAAAAGCTGATGCTGCTAAGAAAGCCAAAGCTGAAGCCAAGAAGAAAGCTGAAGATGAAGCGAAAGCAAAAGAAGAAGCCGAGAAAGAGGCGGACGCTTCATAACGCAAGCCAAACGAAAGGTCGACACATCGCGTGTCGACCTTTTTTATGCTCAATCTTCCATCGTCGATAAGTCTCCGGCCTCAAGGTTCAACTCCCATGCTTTGAGGACGCGACGCATAATTTTTCCGCTCCGCGTTTTCGGCAATTTGTCTTTGAACTCGATCTCACGCGGTGCCGCATGGGCCGCCAAACCTTCTTTGACGAATTTTTGGATTTCTGCTTTCAATTCGTCCGATGGCTCATAGCCTTTTCTGAGCGCGATGAACGCTTTGATGATCTCACCGCGGATCGGATCCGGTTTCCCGATGACTCCGGCTTCGGCGACAGCCGGATGCTCGACGAGGCGGCTCTCGACTTCGAACGGTCCGACCCGCTCTCCTGCCGTCATGATGACGTCATCCACTCGGCCTTGGAACCAGAAATAACCGTCCTCGTCCATATAGGCCGAATCACCAGATACGTACCAGTCACCCCAGAAGTAGCTCTCGTACTTCGCATCATTTTTCCAAATTTTACGCATCATCGACGGCCAAGGCGTCTTCAATGCCAAGTTGCCCATCCGATGCGGTGGTAGCGGTTGGCCACGGTCGTCTAAGATCGCCGCCTCACAGCCAGGAATCGCTTTCCCCATCGATCCCGGTTTAATGTCCATCGTCGGATAGTTACAGATCATCATCGCTCCTGTCTCCGTCATCCACCACGTGTCATGAATGCGTAGCCCGAACGATTCGTTGCCCCAGCGAATGACTTCCGGGTTGAGCGGTTCGCCGACCGATAGAATGTGGCGCAGTGATGACAAGTCGTACTTCTCGAACGCTTCCTCCCCCGCGCCCATCAACATCCGGAACGCTGTCGGCGCGCTGTACCAGACGGTGACGCCGAACCGCTCGATGACCGAGTACCAAAACTCAGGGTTGAACCGTCCGCCGACGATCACGTTCGTCGCCCCGTTCAAGAACGGCGCAAAAATTCCGTAACTCGTACCCGTCACCCAGCCCGGGTCGGCGGTGCACCAGTAAATATCGTCCGGTTGCAAATCGAGCACCCATTTCCCGGTCATCAAGTGCTGGATCATGGCGTTATGGACATGCAAGACGCCTTTCGGTTTCCCGGTCGAGCCCGACGTATAATGCAAGATCATGCCGTCTTCTCGGTCGACCCATGTAATATCGAGATCGGTCGATGCATCGTTCGCCAGTTTCCGGTAATCGATGATTTCCCCTGACTCGTCGACGTCGTCGCCAACAAGCAAAATCGTCTCAAGATGTGGCAATTGATCGACGGGTATACGCGGCAACAGCGCCTCTGTCGTCACGATGACTTTCGCTTCCGCGTCGAGCAACCGGTCGTGTACCGCCTGTTCCATGAACGCCTCAAATAGCGGTCCGACAATCGCACCGAGCTTTAACGCACCGAGTAAAATAAAATAAAGTTCTGGACTCCGCGGCATGAAGACAAAGACACGATCGCCTTTCTCCACCCCAACCGATTTCAGAACATTTCCAGCGCGATTACTTTCCTGTTTCATCTGCGCGTAAGTATACCGCTCTTCCCGATCCCCATCGAAATAGAGCAGTGCCAGTTTGTCCGCCAGCTCCCCTTCAGCGTGACGATCAATCGCCTCGTACGCCATGTTGACATTTCCAGTCAGGTTCCAAGACAATAATCCTTCTGCTTGCGTCCACTCGAACGACTGACAAGCCTCTTCATACGACGCTAATTGATGCTCCCCTGATAACGCTTTCAAGTTTTCCATCGTCAAAGATTCGCCTCCCCCTATAATGAATGGTGTAACCACTTTCAGTATAGTGTTAATATTATGACAAATCAATGAATTTCCAAAAACTCCAAAACAGTGTGAACGTTGTGCAATGAAAGCGCTATAATAGAACGTGAAGAAGGTGGTGACTCCATGGAAAAACAATATCATTCAAAAGTGTGGGAAACCTCACTCGGAGCCGTAATCATCGATGGACCAATCGAGAGCGACGTGCTCGCAACGTATCGGCTTGATGAAGGCTTGACCGCGTTTCGAGAGCCAGAAGACCAACATAAGGCGCTCGTTGAAATTGCCGGGTTGAAAGAAGGACGGATCATCGTGGCGCGCGTTGACGACCTCGTCATCGGTTACGTCACGTATTTGTATCCAGACCCGTATGAACGTTGGAGTGAGGGGAATGATCCATATATTCTCGAGCTCGGCGCCATCGAGGTGAGTCCACGCTTCCGGGGACAACGGATCGGTAAACAGCTACTCGAAGTGTCGATGCTAGATCCCCATATGGATGATTTTTTAATCTTGACGACGGAATACTATTGGCACTGGGATCTAAAAGGAAGCGGTCTGTCGATTTGGGACTACCGCAAAGTGATGGAGAAAATGATGAACCACGGCGGTCTTGTCTTCTATCCGACGGACGATCCGGAAATCGCGTCCCACCCGGCCAACTGTCTGATGGCCCGCATCGGAAAAAACGTGCGGCAAGAATCGATCGATCACTTCGATTCACTCCGGCTTCGACGCCGGTTCATGTATGACTGAGGAGGGTTACGATGCTGATTGAGCAAATGATGAATCGCCACGTCGTGACGATTCAACCGACCAATACGATTGCGCACGCGGCAAAACTCATGCGCGACCATAAAGTACGCCACTTGATCGTCACCAATCCGGCCCGGCAAGTTGTCGGGATTATCGGTCAGTTCGAGATGAGCGGTGCCACAAGTGTATTTCATCCAGAGAGTGAGCGTGCCGACTTTAAAAACCCCGTCTCGAGCATTATGCGTCAAGACGTGACGACGGCCCACCCGTACGATTTTTTTGAAGACGCGGCCGCCCTGTTCTATGAATATCGTTTGACGTGCCTGCCGATCGTCGAGCAAGGGAAACTTGTCGGTGTGTTGACCGAAACCGATTTACTTCGTTATTTCGTCCAATTGACGGGCGCACTCGAACCGAGCTCACAAATCGAGATCCTTGTCGAGAATACGACCGGTGCACTTGAAAAAGTGACGCGGCTCTTAGCAAAAACGAACGTGAATATCATCAACGTCTTCGTCCATCCGACACCCGATCCATATAAGCGAATCATCTCATTCCGTGTTCAAACGATGAACCCGCTGCGCATCATCGATCGATTAAAGCGAGAAGGTTTTGACGTACTGGGTCCGGAGATGTTCCAATGAGACCCGCCTACATATTCGGGGAGAATGAGAACTCGTACCGCTTCCACGCGGATCATCCGTTCAATCCGATCCGTTTAGAGCTGACGACATCTCTTCTGGTCGATTCCGGAAAACTGTCAGCCTCTGAGTGGATCGCCTCACCGATCGCTTCAGTCGAGTCGCTCGCGCTTGTCCATGACGTTGACTACATCGAGGCCGTCCAAGCAGCTGCCGCGGGTAAACTGTCAGGGCTGAAAGCAAATAAATTCGGACTCGGGACGGAAGATACGCCCATCTTCCCAGCTATTCACGAAGGAGCTGCCCGGCTCGTCGGCGGAACGATGCATGCGCTTGAACTCGTCGCGAGCGGACAAGTCGAACGCGCTTTTCACGTCGGTGGCGGGCTCCATCACGGGATGAGACGAAAAGCGTCCGGCTTTTGCGTCTATAACGACGCCGCCGTCGCCATCGCTCACGTCCGCAAGCAATATGGGACACGGGTCCTCTACGTCGATACAGACGCTCACCACGGAGACGGTGTCCAATGGCTGTTCTATGATGACGAGGATGTGATGACGCTATCGATCCACGAGACCGGCCGCTACCTCTTCCCAGGCACAGGGGCGGTCACAGAGCGCGGCAACGGGAACGGCTACGGCTATAGTTGGAACGTCCCGATTGATGCTTTCACCCAAGACGAATCGTTCCTGCGCTGTTACGAGACCGTGCTCCGGGAAGCGTGTGAGTGGTTCAAACCAGATATCATCTTGACGCAGAACGGGGCTGATGCGCACGCGTTCGACCCGTTGACGCATCTCGCCTCGACGATTCATACGTTCGAACAAATCCCTCAAATCGCCTCTCGCCTCGCCGACGAGTACACGGAAGGACGACTCGTCGCCTTAGGCGGCGGCGGGTACGACTGGTTCCGAGCTGTCCCGCGCGCCTGGTCGCAAGTGTGGGCCGGATTGACACGCGAAGCTCCGTACGCAGGCGACATCCCGTCCGCCTGGATTGAACGGTGGCAAAACGAGTCAGACCAGCCGTTGCCGACGACATGGGATGACCATGCGTACACGTTCGACCATATTCCGCGACGGCAACAAATCGAAGAGAAGAACTGGGAAGTGACGAAACGCGCATTTTGGCCGTTCATCTCAAACGACCGCAAGTCACTTTACTTATGAAAAACCCGATGTAAGTTGGCAATTGCCAACTCACATCGGGTTTTTTGATTCAGTCTTTTCGTAACGAGTCACGACGCTCGATCCGGTGCGGCAAGACGACGTTTTTCTCTTCGATTTCTTCAGCATTCAAGATTTTCGTCAATAATCGCATAGCGACAGCGCCGATGTCATACATCGGTTGAACGACCGTCGTCAACTTCGGACGAATCATCGTGGCGAGACGCGTGTTATCGTGACCGACGACTTCAAAATCGTTCGGCACAGAATACCCTGCATCTTGGATCGCATGGATGACGCCGAGTGCCATCTCGTCCGTACCGGCGAAGATTGCTTTCGGGCAGTCATCGCGTCCGAGCATCTTTTGCATCGCTTCGAGGCCAGACGCATACGTATAGTTCCCAAGAATGACATCGTTCTCACGGAACGGAAGTCCCGCATCCTCAAGGGCACGGCGGTAGCCAGAGAACTTCTTCTCGCCATTGATTTGTTGCTCGAGCGGCCCCGTGATGAAGCCGACTTGTTTATGGCCGTGGCCAATCAACATTTTGGTTGCGTCATAGGCAGCCTGCTCATAGTCGATATTGACCGCTGGGAGGTCATACCCTTGGTTCAACGTCGCTGCAAGAACGATTGGGACCGGTGATTTTTTGAACTCATCAACGAGGTCTTCGTGAAGACGGCCGCCCATGAAGATGATCCCATCGACTTGTTTACCGAGTAACGTGTTCAACAAATGAATTTCCTTGTCGCGGTTCGAGTCCGAGTTGCCGAGGATGATGTTGTATTTATACATCGTCGCTACGTCCTCGATTCCGCGTGCTAAATCAGCAAAGAAGATGTTTGAGATGTCTGGCACGATGACGCCGACTGTCGTCGTCTTTTTACTCGCAAGACCACGTGCGACGGCGTTCGGACGATAGCCGAGTCGATCGATTGCGTCCTGTACTTTTTTACGGGTTGTCGGCTTCACGTTCGGGTTTCCGTTGACGACACGTGAGACGGTCGCCATCGACACCCCGGCTTCGCGCGCGACGTCATAGATTGTGATATTGTTACTATTCATTAAAACTCCTCCTACAAGCAATGATTTTCAAACGATTTTCAAAAAACGTATCAAAAAAGGAAGACAGGTATCTGTCATCATTTTACCCTGTCTTCACGCTATATAAAACGTTTCCAATTGGAAAGCTTATTTTTTCACCAAATCAAGTTGAGGGAACTGAGCTGTGAGTCCATCGATGAACTGATCAAATTGATTGAAATCAAGCTGCTGCTGGGCATCAGACAAGGCGATTGCCGGATTCGGATGCACTTCGACCATGACGCCGTCGGCACCGACCGCGAGCGCCGCTTTCGCTGCCGGAAGCAACAAATCGCGTCGTCCCGTTGAATGGGTGACATCGACCATGACCGGTAAATGTGTCTCTTGTTTTAAAATCGGAACGGCCGTGATGTCGAGCGTGTTACGTGTCGCCCGCTCATACGTCCGGATGCCGCGTTCGCACAAAATGACTTGGCTATTGCCGCTCGCCATGATGTATTCCGCCGCATAAATGAATTCTTCGATCGTCGCCGCAAGACCCCGCTTCAGTAGAACTGGTTTTGACGTCTTTCCGACTTCTTTCAACAAATCGAAGTTTTGCATGTTGCGCGCCCCGACTTGAATGATATCGACGTAAGGCAGCGCTGACTCGACCGCACCCGGTGTCATGATCTCTGAGATGACACGCAAGTCGTGGCGATCGGCCGCTTGTTTCAACAGTTTGAGGCCTTCAAATCCGAGACCTTGAAAGTCGTACGGTGAAGTCCGCGGCTTATAGGCGCCGCCGCGCATGATTTTCACGCCGGACAACGCTAACTTCTCAGCCACTGCATTCACTTGCTCGAACGATTCGACCGCACATGGACCGGCAATCAATTGCGGCCGACCGTTACCGATGACTACATCTTTCAATGTGACGATCGTATCTTCTGCTTGACGCTTGCGCGACACGAGCAACGTTTTATCTCGATCTTCTCCTTGCAACTCGGCAGACGCTTTAAACATTTCTTTGAACAAATGCTGAAGGCGTGACGTCTCGAAAGGACCGGGATTCGAGGCGGCGATGAAATCTAACATTTCTCGTTCTCGAATCGGGTCATACCGCTCCACACCTTGAAGACGTTTCACTTTTCCAATTTCGACCGCGAGCGTTCCACGACGACTAATCAAGTCGAGCATCTCCCGGTTCAATTCATCCATTTCACGACGTAATCGATTCAATTGATCTTGTGGACTCATAATTTCCCTCTCATTCCTAAGCCGTTCTTTCCAGAAACTTAATTATAGCGAACTTTATTCGCTTTGTCATAGACAAATGGGCTATGACACAAAATCCACAAAAAAAGTGTCCGGATTGTCCGGACACTTGAAGCATTATTTATTGCCGTTCTTCAAGTCGTTCTTCAATTCTTTCAGTTCTTGTTTTGATTCATCGTCGAGCAAGTCTTTGACAGGCGCTTCGAAATCCGACTCATAGTTCGCCGACTCGTCGCGACTATTCTTCGGCTCTTGCTTGCTCGCATTCGACTTATTCGTGTTCGACTTGTTTGCTTTCGAGTTTGATTCGCCTTTTGATTGGGTCGATTCTGGCTTAGCGTCTGTGTCAGCTTGTTCTGTTGCTTCGCTTGACGTTTCTTCTGCTGCTTGATCGAGCTGTTCTTTCACTTCGGCTTCCGCTTCCGCGACGAGCTGATCCGCTTTTTCCATCGCTTCTTCGATAGAGAGTTCATCTTCATCGACTTGCTGTTTCAGTTCAGCAGCCTCGCGTGCCTTATCTTTGACGAGATTGAGGACCGGAGCAGCCTTGTCGCTCGCTACTTTGATCCATTCTCCGACGACCGGCTCAGCTTTTTCACGTACTTCTTTTGATTTGACGGTCAAACGTTCACGTGAAGTCGATGTTTTCTCATCGAGATAAGTGCGTACTTCGCGTCCACTTTTTGGCGAGGTGAGCAAGGCAACGGCTGCACCGATGATACCGCCGAGGACGACGCCGGCTAGGAATCCGCCGCTTGATTGCTGATCTTGATTCGTTTGGTCTTTTTTAACGTATGTCATAATATATCCTCCTTGGGCTTGTTATGATTTGATTGTATCGTCTGTCGCGATTAATCCTGGTGAGACCGATGGCGTGTCTTGCTTACGCTCCCGGCGGCCACGACGGCGTGACGGGCGCTCTTCTGAAGAAGTTTCTGTTTTGTTTTTCTTGAATAGCTCTACCGCGACCGAGCCCCAACGTACGGCTTGGGCAATCTGGTCTTTATTTTCGTCTGCTGCCACGTGAACCGATGAAGAAACTGTTCGTACCGACTCGGTCACTTCATTTAGCGATGTGCCGAGCTCGTCGAGGGCATGTGCCACCGGTGCGAGCAACTCTGTCTTCTCTTCTACGTTATCTACGAGACGGTTCGTCTTATGTAAGAGCGCCGTCACTTCCATTGTAATGCCATCTAACTGACGTTCTAAATTTTCTGTCGTATTCGCGACGCTGCCGAGTGTGCGATTGACGTTCGACAAGACGCGAGCCAAGAAAAATACAAGTACGACAAATGCAAGTGCTGCGATGAGCCCTGCAATGCCTCCTAAGGTGATTTCCATTCGTCCATTCCTCCTGTTCGATTATGTGGTGGTTTCATTATAGCACCATTATGACTGAAAAGATTTGTCACTACCGTTTTCGCCATCCGGTCTGATTATTCCTTTACCCGTTTTTATGTTTTCGATTACACTAAAATAGAAATAAATTAAAAAAAGTTTAAGGGGTGTTTGTATGAGAGATCCAAGAATCACACAATTGGCAGACGGGTTGATCAATTATTCAACCGAATTAAAGCCAGGCGAACGCGTTCTCATCGAGAATTTCGGCGTCGAGGAGTCGCTCGTCGAGGCACTTGTCGAAAAAGCGTACGAAGCTGGGGGGCATCCGTTCGTCTTGTTGAAAGAAAGCCGTATCTTGCGGAAGTTATACACGCAAGCAAGCAAGGAACAACTCGAATTGATGGCCGACATCGAACGCAAGCAAATGCAAGCGATGGACGCCTATATCGGTCTCCGTGCGGGTGATAACATTAACGAGCTGTCGGACGTTCCCGCCGAGCAACAAAAGCTTGTCGGCGCCACAATCGGTAAAATGCATACGGAAGATCGCGTCAAAGGGACGAAATGGGTCGTCTTGCGTTATCCATCACCGTCGATGGCCCAACTCGCCGGAAAATCGACGGAGGCGTTCGAAGACTTCTATTTCAACGTCTGCACACTCGATTACGGCAAGATGGACCGGGCTATGGACGCACTCGTCACGCTCATGGACCAAACCGACCGTGTCACGATCAAAGGACCAGGCACGGAGCTCACGTTCTCGATCAAAGACATCCCAGCCATCAAGTGCTCGGGTCAAATGAACATCCCGGACGGAGAAGTGTTCACCGCGCCGGTCAAAGATTCGATCAATGGCGTCATCACGTACAACACGCCATCGCCGTACCACGGTTTTACGTTCGAGAACGTGACGCTGACATTTAAAGACGGAAAGATCGTCGAAGCGACGGCGAACGATACCGAGCGCATCAATGAAGTGTTCGATACGGACGAAGGAGCTCGTTACGTCGGTGAATTCGCGATCGGCGTGAACCCTTACATCCAACATCCGATGAAAGATATTTTATTCGACGAGAAAATCGATGGCAGTTTCCACTTCACCCCGGGACAAGCGTATGACGATGCCTATAACGGCAACAACTCTTCCATCCATTGGGACCTCGTCAATATCCAACGCCCTGACTATGGCGGCGGCGAGATTTGGTTTGACGACGTCTTGATCCGGAAAGACGGCCGTTTCGTCGTCGACACGTTACAACCGTTGAATCCAGAAAACTTAAAATGAACGAAAAAAGGTGCGCCTCCAAATTTGGCGCACCTTTTCATTATAGTTTCGTCTTTCTGCCGAGAGCGGCAGACATCATCCAAATTTCTTTTTCGAGGCGTTCGATGTGGGAAACGAACGTATCTTCGATCGCTTCGTCCCCGTCCTCAAAGTTTTCCATCGCATCTTGCATTTCTTGACGGATTTGTTTGAAATCAGTGATCACGTCTTTGATCATCTGTTCTGTATCGGCGTGACGATCACCTTCTTGTAGTGTCGAGTGCTCTAAATACTCTTTCATCGTCGCATACGGTTCCCCGTCATTCATGAGTAAACGCTCGGCGACATCGTCATACAGCTCAGCGACCAAGTTGTAAAGCTCCTCTAATTTTTCATGGTATGTGAAGAAGTGAGGTCCGCTAATATACCAGTGGTAGTTATGAAGTTTGACGAATAGTAGGCCGTAGTTGGCCACCTCTTTGTTCAACGTATTCAATGAGCCTTGGCTTGCCATTCTTAACATCTCCTTTTTTGTGTTCAGTCGATAATACTATTTCCTTCTTTATTCGAGTTTAAACACAAAAAAAGCGAATGGCCCGGGCCATCCGCTCACAACTTACGCTTCGAGTTTGACGAAGTTCTCATACTCGCGTTGATACGTCTGAATATCTCCTGCTCCCATGAACAACAAGACCGCATCACGATGTTGACGGAGAACGCCGACATCGGTACGTTTCAAAACGTTGGCACCGTCGATCCGCGACTGAAGGTCTTCAATCGTGACCGTTCCTTCTTGTTCTCGGGCTGAGCCAAAGATATCGCACAAATAAACGGCGTCTGCTTCGGCGAGTGATGACGCGAAGTCATCCATAAACGACTTGAGACGCGTGTACGTATGCGGTTGGAAAATCGCGACGACTTCCCGTCCGGCGTACTTTTTACGTGCCGCTTCAACAGTCGCACTGATTTCGCGCGGGTGATGCGCGTAATCATCGATCAGGACTTGCCCATCGAGCGTCGATTCACTGAAACGGCGTTTAACGCCGTTGAACGTCTCGAGGCGCTCTTTCACAAGATCTTTCGATAAGTTCTCGTAGTCGCACGTCGCGATGACGGCAAGGGCGTTCAAGACGCTGTGGTTACCATATCCCGGAATGCGGAACGTCCCATAGAAATCGTCACGCAAATAGACGTCAAACGTCGTCCCGTTATCCGTCGAGTTCACGTTTTCGGAACGGAAATCGTTATGGGCACCAAACCCGTAATAGACGATCGGCACGTTCGCTTGAATCTGTTGAAGATTCTCATCGTCACCACAAGCGATAATACCTTTTTCCACTTGTTTCGCCATTTCTTGGAACGCATCAATGACATCGTCTAAGCCAGAGAAATAATCTGAATGATCAAAATCGACATTCGTCATAATCGCATAGTCTGGGCGATAGTAAAGGAAGTGACGCTTATACTCACACGCTTCAAACACGAAGTTTTTCGAGTCTTCCACGCCTTCGCCCGTACCGTCTCCGATCAAGAACGATGTCGGCTCAATCCCACGCATGACATGAGCGAGCAGACCAGTAGTAGACGTCTTTCCATGCGATCCTGTGATGGCGACACTTGTATAATGATCCGCTAGTTCACCGAGGAACTCGTAATATTTATAAATCGTCAAACCGAGCTCACGCGCGCGTAAGATTTCAGGATGATCGTCAGTGAACGCATTTCCTTGAACGACGATTTGACCTTCAGTAATATTTTCAGGATCAAACGGAAGAATTTCGATACCTTTCCGTTTCAATGCTTCTTCTGTAAAAAATGTTTTGTCAACGTCCGAACCTCGGACTTCATTGTTCATATCATTTAAAATTTGAGCTAAAGGACTCATGCCCGTTCCTTTAATTCCGACGAAGTGATAACGGTTCATCTGTAAATAGCCCCCCTAATTCATTGCGGTTTGCAGAAAAAGCGACAAACCTTTGTCATTATAGCAAAACTCATGGAGTCGTGCTATTACAGATTATTGTTTTTTTGAGCAAGGCGTCGGCTGCGATACATCGCCATCCGGTCTTGCGGAGTCATCATGACGTTTAATGGGGGGCTATCCGCTTTGTAAGACACGTTGACAGCAGGTGTCAACTCGGCTTCGTCAAGAGCGTGAAAGGGCTCGTCGGTATCGGTCTGTAATGTTTTTGCAACATCCTCGACGACAGGAGCTACTTCTTCGACCGATGTCACTTCGATTGAAACGTCCGCTGAAGCTGCCTCTTCTTTTTCTTCACGGACGACGATCTTTGACGTTTTCAAATGGGTCGAACCCATGAACACAGAGGCAAAACCGTCTTCTAAAATAGATACGTCTCCGAGTAACGGTTTCAGATCACTCGACGAGTCCGATGCGTTGTCGGCCTCCGACACAGAAGACTCATCATCGATCACGTCAGATGTTTCCGGGGAAATAGTCGTCTCTTCTGGCTCAGAAGGCTCGGTAACAGTCTGATGTTCTGCCGAGACCGTTTCCTCTACCACGAATGGTGACTCCATCGACTCGTTCACTTCCACGACAACCTCGTCTGGAACGAAAGATTCTGTAACTTGCACAGGTTCCTCTACGACTATTTCCTCGTTAGCAGGCACTGGGGTCGATGGTTCTGAATCAATATCAGGCTCGCTTTGATTGATAGACAGATCGTCTCTCGTCTCGGGCGAATGCTCGGTCGGTAAGTTGATCTTTGGTTTCGGTCGCGCATATCCATAAATCGGAGATGGGACGTCAGACGGAATAAACTCGCCCGTTGGTTCAGGTTTTGGTGCAGGCGCACTCTTCTTCCCTTCTTGGGATAGTTCGCGCCGAATTCGCTCTGCTTGCTGTTTTAATGAACGTTCATATGCATCCATACTTGATTCCTCGCTTTTTCGCTCAATCCTCATTTAGCAAAAAATCGGTCGAGTTTAGCGACCGATTTCAAATGCTTTCCCTACTTCATATTCGTCATCTAACACTAAAATTCCTTTTTCTTGCGGCGCATCAGGAAGGTTCAACTCGCGGGCTGAACAAATCATCCCGTGCGAGCTCTCGCCACGGAGTTTAGACGACCGGATAATGAGACCAGACGGCATGACCGCTCCTGGTTTCGCGACGACGACCTTTTGCCCGGCCGCAACGTTCGGTGCTCCACAAACGATTTGAACCGTACCTTGATCGATTTCGACTTGGCAAATCGATAATTTATCCGCATCGGGATGTTTCTCAGCCGATTCGACATAACCGACAACGAACGTCGGCGTGAAGTTAACGCCCGATAAATCCACTTCGATATTTTGCTTGCGTAAAATGACACCGAGCGTCTCAATCAATTCTGCCGTCAAGTCGACCGGCCCGTGCCAGTCACTGACATTGAAATAATTACTCGCATTGAACACGTTGTAGCCGTTCACTGATCCGTCCGCCGCTTTAACGATGGCGACATCGTCTTTTCGTTCGACGACTTGATGATGGCGATCACCTTCTTTTAACAACACCATGAGAACATCGCCAATTCCTTCGCGGTTATAAAAAGCATTAATTTGCATACATAAATACGCCCCTTCTTTCAAACTAGACACAAATAGTTTAGCAGATTATGCGTCCGTTGGTGGGTTCTTTTTTCCAACAATAAAAATTGGTTCGAGAACGCCGTCCTCATAATGAAACGCAAGAGCTGTCACCGGGATGCGTCCGTTCGTAAAAAAGTCGAACATGAGCTGTTGCATCGCGTCGTATCCTTGATCGTTTCGGATATCGGCAATGATCATCACATCTTGATGCGGGACCCCGACTAACATGTCCCCTTCGATTCGTCGATCCATGACCCGTAAAAATTCGTCATTGAGGATACGGGACGCCTCGTATCCGTCGCGGGCAGACAGGAAATAGAATTTGTTGCCGGCGACATCGTCTTCTTTTAAGTCGGTCGGTAACTTTTTCACGTTATCCCGCGCCACTTGATCGACTCGCTCTTTCGTCATCGTCGCATTCAAATGCCGCTCTTCAATCAAACGATACCCGTGGCCAAGGTCGAGGGCATAGTAGATGGCCGTCTCCGCCGTATGCGGTGTCGTGAGGAGCGCTTGTCCGGTTTTTGTTTCTGTCGAGAACGAACCGGCCCGAATGACCGGGAAAATTTGGGCTTCGTTGCCGACTAATTCAATCTCTTGGTCGGCTGTAAGGGCCGTCTTTATATAGTCGACGACTTCTTCAACCGCAACATTGCCGCGAACTTTTGCTTTGGCAACAAGTGGGGCCAGTCGAATGTTGACGCCGAACCGGTCAGCTGCCCGTTCGATTCGTAACACTTCATTTTCTCTGTCATAAGACGTCCGATACCCGTCAGTGAATTGACGTTCGATCGCTCGCCGCAGTTCATTCCGTTCCATCTAGATCACCCTAACTCGCTAAGAAATGCTTCGACTTGCTCCGGCGTTTTACGTTCGCGTCCGACATAGCGGTCCACTTCTTGTCCACTGTTGAAGGCGACAAAACTCGGAATTCCGAAAATATCGAGTTCTTGTGCGAGCTCCATCCAGTCGTCACGGTCGACGTAATAGAACGTCCACTCGTTGAACTTTGATTCTAGTTCGGGCATGAACGGATCGAGGAAGCGGCAATCGCCACACCATGTCGCCGAGAACATAAACACAGTCTTTCCTTGCTTCGCTTCCGTATATTCAGTCATCGTTGTCAGTCGTTTCATCTTCATCACTCCTGTTCTATTTTCCTCGTTAATGATAGCATAAGTCCGTTCTCACAATCCGCTCTCGTGTTTTGCTATAATCAAGGGCGAAGACTATTTGAAAAAGGTGACGATATGACAAAATGGACGCGTGAACAATTAAATCCGGATATGAAACACCCACTCGAACAGCTCGTCGGCGCCGTCGGAATGCTCTCCATTCTCCGCTACGGGTACTTGTTCATCGATACAGATAAGACACGAAGTCAGATTCTCGTTTGGCTCATCGTTGGATTCGCCATCATTTACATCGTAGAACGTGGGTTGAAACGCCTCGTCCGCTACTTGCCGATTGTCAGGAAACGTTTTTTACTTCCCATCTACGCGTTGATACTCACGCTGTTCTTCGTCAGCTTTAGAATCCCGCGCGAAACCGTCGAGACCGTCCGTAACTTCTTCGGCTGGTGATCTGCTCGGCGTCATATGAATAAGCGTCTCGCAACTTGGCGAGACGCTTATTTTTTGTGTGTCGGTTCAATATTCGATTTTCATATCATTCGGCTGAATCCGGTTCATCCGGGTCAATACTTGATATACCGCATAGCTGAGTATGGCCGGACCGACTATCAAGAAACCGAAGACGACGATCAACGTATGCCAACTGAAGCCCATCGTTTCGAGCATGACGATCGGACCGACGAGCCCGCTCGTCCCCATCCCGGCCCCTGCCGCGACACTCTCTAATTCAAACAGCAAGATGGCGATCGGGGCGAGCACCGCACCGGCAACCGTCGGGGGCAGTAGGATCCATGGATTTTTGACGATATTCCCGACTTGAAGCATCGATGTGCCGATCCCTTGGGCAACCGCTCCACCGATACCGTTGTCCCGGTAACTCGTGACCGCGAACCCGACCATTTGGGCCGCACAACCGACCGTCGCCGCACCGGCGGCGATTCCGCTAAGCCCGAGCATGAGCGCGATGGCCGCGCTTGAAATCGGGGCCGTCAACGCGAGACCCATGAGCGTCGCGACGATGACGCCCATAATGAGCGGTTGTTGTTCAGTCCCCCACTCGATCCACGTGCCGAGTTGGGTCATGAACAGACCGACATATTTCCCGATATACGTCGCACTCAAGTAACCAATCGCGATCGTCGTGAATGGCGTCACTAAAATATCAAGCTTCGTTGACTTCGAGACGAGCTTGGCCAGTTCGACCGAAAGAAGCGTCGCGACATAACTACCCGCCGGCCCGAACTCATAGCCGAACGTCCCGACGACGAGCGCTGAAAACAAGATGAGCGGCGGAGCCTGGAGCGCATAGGCGATCGCAATCCCGATGGCCGGTCCCGTCAAACTGATGGCGACGTCTCCGATTTGTTGGAGTGTATCGCCGAGACCGCTAACGCTCGTACCGAGCAGTTGTCCGCCAATCGTCTTCATGATCAACCCGATAATGAGTGTACTGAATAATCCGAGTGCCATATAGCTGAGCGCCGTCACAAAGTAGAGTGACGGGCTGAGCGTGATCCCTTTCTTCTTGAGCATGGGATTCACCCCTCTTTCTATTGTCTTGTCAGCCGTAAAGTTTATGTCTTCACACTTTTCTCAGTATAATCTTTTTCCGGTAAATATCAACAGGAAAAAACGCCACTCGGTTAAAGTGGCGTCGTTCATTAACGGGATGCGCGGAGCGTTTCCATCGTCGAACGGTCTAACCGTTTGACGAGCGCTTTTAGAAGCGCTTTGGCCGCATCGTAGTCATCCGTGTGCAAAATCGAGGCGTGCGTATGAATGTAACGGGCTGCGACGCCGATGACGGCGGTCGGCACACCTTGCCCACTCATATGAATACGACCTGCGTCCGTCCCACCTGGTGACACGAAGTATTGTGTCTTAATGTTTTCATCTGACGCTGTATCGAGCAAGAAGTCACGCATTTCCGGAGACATGACCATGACGCGGTCAAGGATCCGGATGAGCGCGCCTTCGCCGAGCTGACCGAATTCCGTCTTATTGCCGGAAGCATCATTGGCTGGCGACGCATCGAGCACGAGCGCGACGTCCGGCTGAATCATCTCGGCAGCCGTCTGGGCTCCGCGCAGGCCGACTTCTTCTTGGACAGTCGCACCCGAGAACAAAATGTTCGGATGATCTGCTTTGGTCGTCTCTTCGAGCAACTCGACGGCGAGACCGACGCCGTAGCGGTTGTCCCATGCTTTGGCCATAATTTTTTTCGGATGGTGGAGCGGAGTGAATTCACTCGTCGGCACGGCAGGAAGTCCTGGCCGGACGCCCCATGACTCCGCCTCTTCTTTTGAGTCGGCTCCGATATCGATGAACATCTGCTTGATTTCCATCGGCTTGTTCTGCGCCTCAGGCCCAAGTAAATGCGGAGGCGTCGAGGCGACAACACCCGGGATTTTCCCGTTCGATGTTACGATGTCGAACCGTTGTGCCATCAGTACTTGGCTCCACCAGCCGCCGAGCGGTTGTATGTACAGCATGCCGTTCTCTGTGATCCGTGTGACCATGAACGCGACTTCATCCATATGACCGGCGACCATGATGCGTGGTCCCGACTCGTCCCCGACTCGTTTCCCGAAGATTGAACCGATTCCGTCCATCATCACATCATCGACGTGCGGAGTGATCCGGTCACGGACAAATTGACGAACTTCTGATTCGAAGCCGGGCGCTCCTGGCAATTCCGTCAACGTCTTAAATAATTCTCTCGTTTTTTGTTCCATTTTATTTCATCCTTTCACTCGTTCTGGTCTCATTATATACAGAATATTTCGATGGAAGCGAATGCTTTTCATTCCAATGGGGTACAGGTTTTGGTACGATGTACATGATAGCCATAGTTCAAGGGGAGGTAGTCATATGAAGAAAAGGTATTGGTTAGTTGGAATCGGGGTTGCCGTCGTTGCCGCACTTATGACGAAAAAAGTGTTAGATGAACGAAGCTTATCGGCTGAAGATGCGCTCGAGTACACGAAACGGGCGTTTTCAGCGAAAGGTCACGTCCAAGGCGCATGGATCTCGGCATCACCGGAGATCTATACTTATGACGGTCGTGAGTATGATGTTTACAAAGGCGGGATTTCGGTCCTCGAGAGCGACGAAGAAACGACGTACCAATTCACGGTCGATTCAGAGACTGGCGCTTTACTTGAATATGTATGAGACAAGGTCGGCGAAACAATTCGCCGACCTTTTTTGTTTAGTCCGTTCGAAAGAGTGGAAAATTGAAAATGGTAGTTTTCAAACTTAAAAAGGAGTGATCCCACGTGAAAAAACTGATTGGTGAAGCAAGTGAACTTGTGTCGCAAATGGTCGAAGGGATGGTACACGCCCATCCTGAACTGTACGGTCGCGTCGAAGGGGTAAACGTCATCTGCAGAGCGGACGGCGCCAAATCCGGAAAAGTCGGACTCGTCTCAGGTGGCGGAAGCGGGCATGAACCTGCACACGCCGGTTACGTTGGCGATGGGATGCTCGACGCCGCTGTTTGTGGTGAAGTGTTCACGTCCCCGACCCCAGACATGGTACTCGAAGGCATCAAAGCGGCGGACGGCGGCAACGGTGTGTTGCTCGTTGTCAAAAACTATTCCGGTGATGTCATGAACTTCGAACTGGCCGGCGAACTTGCCGACGCCGAAGGGATCAAAGTCGATCACGTCGTCGTCGCTGATGACGTCGCGATTTCAAATAAAGAAGACCGCCGTGGCGTAGCAGGCACGGTGTTCGTGCATAAGATTGCCGGAGCCGCAGCAGCGAGCGGGAAGTCATTGGAAGAAGTGAAAGCGCTCGCTAAAAAAGTCGCAGCTCACGTCCGCTCGATGGGAATGGCGGTCGAGCCGTGCTACATGCCAGTGAGCGGTAAACCTGGCTTTGACTTGAACGAGGAAGAGATGGAAATCGGGATCGGGATTCACGGCGAGCGCGGTGTCGAACGGAAACCGACGACCGACGTCGATTCGATTGTCGACGACCTGCTCGAACATCTGACAAAAGAAGTCGAGCCTGGAGAAGTCGCCGTCATGGTCAACGGTATGGGGGGGACACCGCTCTCTGAGCTTTACGTGACGTACCACTTCGTTGCCAAAAAATTAGAAGCGGCTGGTTACACGTTAAAACGTAAATACGTTGGTAACTATATGACATCTCTCGAGATGCATGGTTTCTCCATCACCCTGTTACCGCTCGACGATGAATTGACAAGCTATCTTGACGCGCCATCAGCGGCGCTCGGTTTCAAAATCTAACAAACGAGGTGTTTAATCGATGTTGACGATTGAAGGGTTCAAACAAGCGCTCCGACATGCCCAATCTGAGATTGAAGCGAATAAAGATACACTGACAGACCTAGACCGGGCGATCGGGGACGGTGACCACGGTATCAATATGTCACGTGGCTTTGATGCGGTCGTTGCGATCCTCGACGATGAGTACGCTTCTCTCGGTGAGTTGAGTAAAAAAGTCGGGATGACGCTCATGTCAAAAGTCGGCGGTGCGGCCGGCCCACTCTATGGCTCGGCATTCGTCAAGGCAGCACCGAAATTTGGTGACGCGACCGAGGCCGACTTCGCGCTCGTGAAAGAAGCGCTAGAGGAAGGGACGGCTGCGATCAAAGCCCGAGGCAAGTCCACCGCCGGGCAAAAGACGATGGTCGACGTCTGGGAGCCATTTTTAGACGGTTTGAGCGAGTCAGATAACTTTACCTCAAAGTTGGATCATCTCGTCAATGAGACGGAAAGGATGGTGGCGACGAAAGGCCGCGCCTCGTACTTCGGAGAGAACTCTCGCGGTACAATTGACCCTGGCGCGTTGTCCAGTTCAATCGTCTTGAAAGCGATTATGAAGGAGGTCGGTTAACATCGTAGAGCTCATCATCGTTTCGCATAGCGCTAAAATTGGTGAAGGGATTCAAGATTTGATGAAAGAGATGGCTCCAGCCGTTCCGATTCATCTTGCGAGCGGACTAGAAGACGGCAGTATTGGAACCGATGTGACCCGTATCCTCGAGGCCATCGAAACCGTCGACAAAGAGGCACTCATCCTGTCCGATATCGGATCGGCGACGATGAACGCTGAGCTTGCTATCGATATGTATGAAGGCGATAAGAAAATCAAGTTCTATGACGGCCCGATCGTCGAGAGCGCGTTCGTCGCAGCCGTCTCTTCAGGAAACGGCATGGGTCTTGATCAAATTATGGAACAGTTGAAAATGGCGTAAAAAAAGAGCCAATTCGCGAAAAGCGAATTGGTTCGTCTTTTTTTATGTTCGATGACCTTGAGGCGCTCTACCCGGCACAAGATTGAAAAAATGGTATGTATACGGTCTCTCCAGGCCAGTGAACTGGCCAGCTTCTTCATGTTTTATGCGGTGGCTGCCATAAGGTTGGCGCGATGGACGATGGAGAAGTCGACATGGCGGTCAATCTTACGGACGAGGTGGTTTTTCGGGACCAACTGGTCTAACGAGGCGTCGGTGCGGATCGGTTCATGATGATTCCCTTCCTGTTCGGAGGCGGTGACGGTCCATACATACCGTTTTCCGTTTTCATCGGTTCTAAGAACATATCCAGGGCTTTTTTCTTCGGCCATCGAGGCCTCAGAAAAAGACAAACGGCCGCCAGATGGCGACCGTTTGCGTTGCTCGTCCGACGGCGCCCCGACTCCTGCAGGAAAGCAATCCAACGGAGACCCAGCAGCGACGCGAGTCGCGATGCGGCTCCGGGATTGCCTGCGGAAAGCGTGGGCGCCGGAAGGACGAGCGATTCTATTGATGTTAGTCAACAAGCTGAAGAGCCTCTCGGCTCTTTTTTAACGTGGATTATCGTTTTTCTCATAAATCGGATTCATGTAATCTGTTGTCGAGTAGAAGCGTGGTACGACGAAGAAAAGAATGAGCGCCGGAACCGCGATTAAGAGCAACATGATCAGGACCGGCAACCAGTAGATGATCTGTTGACCGAGCATGTCGATGTTCGCGTCCGAAAACTCGGTCGCGCCTTCGACTTCGACAAGGTCAGCCGTCGTCAGAATCTTGTTGTCCGTCGCATCGTAATAATGGAACTCCGTCTTACGTGTGATGAAGATGCCGTCACGTACCGTATCGAGTTCGACGACCGCTGCGATGACTTCGTTGCCGTTCGAGTGCGTGAGCGTCTCTTCTTTGACGATCTTAGCCGTTCCTTCTTTATAGTCGTAATGCGTCGCTTTCAAATCCTCTTCGAGTGCGTCTAAGAACGCCTCGTTTGCCGAGGTATTGAGTGGTGCGATTGTTAGAATGAAGATTACTGCAAGCAGGCTTGCCCATGCTTTTTTCAACATCCCCATATTCCCCCTTCTCTAATTCCAATTTAGCGTCATTCCTATTGTACCAAGAAGAAAGAAAAAAGTGTGAAGAAAATGCTATCAAAATAAGAAAAAAGCGTGTCAAGTTTTCGGTCGGAACGCTGCTTCCATCCGGTAGATTGGCTGACCCATGGCGCTGAAGCGCTCTTCGTACTCGGTACGAACGTTGTCACCCGGTTCATTCACGTGCAAATCGAGTGAAATATCCGTGAAGTACATGCCGTATTGGCTCATGCTCTCGAGCGAATATTCGAACAGCCCCCGGTTGTCCGTCTTAAAGTGGATTTCGCCCCCACGAGGCAGAATCGCTTCGTATGTGGCCAAAAACGTCTTATACGTCAAGCGGCGCTTCGCATGTCTCGTCTTTGGCCAAGGGTCCGAGAAGTTCAAGTAAACGCGGTCGACTTCCCCTGCTTCGAAGTAATCGACGAGTTGCTTCGCATCGACGGTCAAGACGCGTACGTTTGGCATCGGCGTTTCGACGAGTTTTTGGACGATCGAGACGGCAACGCTCTCGAATAGCTCGATGGCGATGAAGTTGGCGTCCGGGAACTGTTGGGCCATCCCAAGAACGAATTGCCCTTTCCCAGAACCGACCTCGATAAAGAGTGGATTGTCGTTACCGAATTCGGTTTTCCAACCTCCTTTCAACTGTTCGGGATTCGTGATAAATACATGTTCTTGGGCCTGCATGTAATCTTTAGCCCAAGGTTTATGGCGTAAGCGCATTGAAATCCTACCTTTCGTTCATGAAATGTTCAAGTTTCTGCTGACTGAGCCGCTTCACGCGAGCAGTCCCCTTGCGATTATACACGAAATCATTGTTTAATGAACATGAATCATCCCTCACAAGGAGGTTAAATCAATGAGCACGTTAGATCAATTCTTAATCTTTTATGCGGCCCCGCTCACGTTTTTCGGCGCCGTCATCGCTACGTTCGTCTGGGCGTACTTTATGAAACCTGAAGATGTCTGATGTATATCGAAAGGGATGACTCACATTCGTGAGCCATCCCTTTTTTCATTGCGTCCGTTCATCCGCTTCGTCGAGAAGCTCACGAAGCACGGTCAAACCTTCAGCTCTTGCCATGGCGCTCTGTTCACCATAGATGGTCAACACCGTCTGGGCAATCGCGTACCAGTGCATCCGGTAATGCAGATCGGCGGTCAGCGTGATCCCGTAATGACTGAACCACTCTTCCCAATCGACTTCATCGACATAGCTATAGACGACCATCGCCAAATCAAACGCGCGATCCGCGATAATGGCGTCGTCCCAATCGGTCAAATAAAGAAGTCCCGACTCATCCTCAATCCAATTATTGTGATTGAGGTCAGAGTGACAAACGACCAGTTCGCGCTCGTCATCGGGCAGCCGATGGTCTGATAACCAACGGACCGCCTCATCGATCGTCTCATCTGCCTCATCCTGCTCATAGGCGGCACATTGCCGGTACAACAGTTCTGAAGTGACCGGTGTATGGTTTAACTGCTGTAACATGAATAATAGCTCTTTCGAATGATGGATCTTTCCGAGTTGTGCCGCCACTTCGGAACGCTCCATGTCGGCAGGCGATAACTCACGACCTTCGATGAACTGTTGGGCACTGAGAACGTCTCCGTTGAACATCCGCTTCGTCCACAATAGTTTCGGGACGATGCCTTCGGCGGATAGAATCGCTAAAAATGGAGACGAATTCCGTTTAACAAAGATTTTTTGTTGGTGCGTCGTCGCTACGTACGCTTCACCCGTAATCCCGCCTGCGGAAGCCACTGTCCACTCTTCACCGAGGGCACCGATTATATCTGAATACATGTTCATCACGCTCAAATCTCATTGGAAGTTAAAAAGATACAATCACAATATTAACACGCGATAATCGTCATTGACAACGACTCGACTTGAATCTGACTCGGGTTTCGAACAATCGGCGTCAAACTCGCCTTATCCCCTTGCACATATACGTTCCAGTCGCCTTCGGCTTGGAACGTCACTTGCTCGAACGTCCCGTTCAAATACACACGCACTCGCTGCCAAGCATCGTAAGAATGGCTCGCTGTCAGTTCGTAAGCGATCACGCCAGGCGGCGACGGGAGAAACTTGAACTGCTCGACTACTTTTTGACGGGTATCATATCGGAAACACGTGTGGCGCCGGCGTAACTTGAGCAGCGTTTTCACATACTCCACTTCTGTCGCCCGACTGTCACGAAGGTCCCAATCAAAATGATTGATTCGGTCAGGGGCGTTATAGCTGTTCTCTACGCCTTGTTTCGTCCGACCGAACTCTTGTCCGGCGTGAAGGAACGGAACGCCTTGTGACGTGATGACGATCGCTGTGGCCAGCCGTTGCATCCGTAACCTCGTCGTCTCATCCGTATCCTCACAAGCGAGCAGCAATTTATCAAACGTCGTATAGTTATCATGCGCTTCCACATAATTGATCGTATATTGCGGACTCGGGAACCGACCGACGGTGACGTTCGGAATCTGAACGGCACCGGTGATGCATTCACGAAGTTCCCACTCCCGCCATTCGTTCCCGGATACGAAGCCGCGCTCGCGCTCGTTGAACGATGAACCTTTCAGCGCATCTCGCATCATGTCGTTAAAATGACCAATTCGTGGCATATGCGCCGCATTATGGGAAGACGCCTTCAAGGACGGGCCGAGCGGTGTCGCCAAATCCCAACCTTCTCCATAAATCAAGATCGATCGGTCGACTTTATCAAGCGACATTCGAACTTGGTTCATCGTTTCCACATCATGGATTCCCATCAAATCGAATCGAAAACCGTCAACTTGATACGTCGTCGCAAAATAAGTGATGCAATCGACAATCATGCGACGCATCATATACCGTTCAGACGCTGTATCATTCCCGACACCGGTACCGTTTGCGACCGTTCCGTCGTGCTCATACCGGAAATAATAATACGGCACGAGCGCTTCGAGCGATGACTGTTCACGAATAAACACATGGTTCATGACGACATCGACGACGACGCGCATCCCGGTTTTGTGTAACTCATTCACCATTCGGGCATATTCGAGCACTCTTGTTGTCGGGGTGCTTGGATTTGAAGCGTAGCTCCCTTCTAAAGCGAACCAATGAATCGGGTCGTACCCCCAGTTATAAGGCATGCGTGTCAACTCGTCGACACTGCCGAAGTCATGGACCGGGAGCAATTGCAAATGTGTGACGCCTAACTCTTTCAAGTAATCGAGACCGGCACTCTTGTTACCGGTCGTCCGAATCCCGGTTTCGACGATGCTGCCATACAATCCGTTTAGACGGCTCGTCGAAGCGGGGTGGCTGGTGAAGTCGCGGATATGAAGTTCATAGATGACGGCGTCAGTCGCTTTTCGGAGCGGCGGCCGTAACACCGGTTCAACGTGTTTCGTAATCTCGGCTTCGACATCGACCAATACGCCAAATTCGCCATTCAGGCTGACGGCTTTCGCGTAAGGGTCGACGATATCGTTCGTTTCGACCGGTGTTTTGACGTGAAGACGATACAGCAACCCTTCGTAACCTTTCGGCACCTCGGCATGCCAGACGCCGCGGGTACCGCGCATCATCCGAAATCGCTCGATTTCCCGATGCGTGTCTTCATCATGCACCGTCACCCAAATCGAGAAAGCGACAGGCGACCAGACGAATACGTCAATCACATTTATGCCAAAGAGGAGTCCGAGCGGTCCATCGTAGGCGTATCTGCGTTCAAACTCATTCGTCTGGACAATTTCTCTCGGGACGACCACGATCGTTTTATGTCCAGGATGAAATACGGTATAAACCGATTCCAGCGTTACCGGGCGTGCGAGACGAATATCCCGTTCAATCGTCCCGGTCTCAGTTGATCGTTCTTCGAGCACCACGTAAGTGACAGGGCGCCCGTTTTGTTCGATTTGTACTGGAATAGACTCATATTCGGCGATGACTTCGAGTCGAATCGTCTCAAATGAGAGGAGCGTTGCCCGCTCGATCGTCACATGCGTTGTCGCCTGTTGGTCAGGTGTGTGATACATACTCGTTCCATCCTCTCCTACTGATCCAAAAATTGTCGAAACGGCATCTGAGCTGTCGTATCTAGAAGTTTCGCCACATCTCGAATTTGTTGGGCTTTCACGATGGGTGCCCTCGCATTGACTTGTTTCATCCATTGGTCGTAATCAGACCTTGAAACAAACTGGGTCGCGCGTGTCTCTGGCACATGATCGAAATAGCCGTTCGGAGCCAACGCCACTTTTTGGATGACCCCATCATAGGACGGAAGAAACTGTCTTACCATCTCTTCGGTGCGTGTCAATGCGATGAGCGGATTGACTACACGTTTATTTTCCCCTTTGAGCGGTTGATGAATCCAAGTCTTCTGTTTCGATACGTGATAGATGCTGCGGTCTCCTTCAAGCCATTCAACGAGATAAATATGCGACGGTCCAACGATGATATGGCTTAGTTCAACCATGGCCCCGTTCCACTCGACGACAGGACGATACATGAAAAAGTGATGCTCGTTCCATTCTGTGAGCATATGCCGATAACTATAGTCCCGCAAAAAAGCTAATAGTGGCACATCTGCTTCTGTTGCCCCTTCGCACGCAAATTGAAGCTTTTGGATGCGGCGCCGGTTTGTGAGCAGCGTTTGAAATTGCTTTTCCGTCAACGGGTTCGCTTCGAGCTCGATGCGCTCTGTACGACGCCAAAATTTCCACCACGGGTTTTCAAACTCCATGATTTCCGGCGGAGTTAGCCGATTCAAGTCGTGGAGCCTGCGCATTCGCGCCGTATCGGATTCGATATACTCTTGAAAACGATTGAATTGATCGAGCATGTTCCGTTCATATTTAGAAATTACGTCAAAAATTTTAATCGGGATCGCCATGTGTCCTCCTCTGAATGCGCTAGCGGAAATACTTCAACTGCTTCATAGGCAGGAGTCTGTGTCGGATTAATTCGATAGAGCACTACTTCTGTGATTGCTTCTTCCACGTCAAACGCAGGTGCGATATAAGGAATCCGCTCGCCGGTATCCCACTTCTTTGCAAGGGTGACGTGTGCTGCGAACGGTTTCCGATCGATGGCTGAAATCTCTTCTGTCAATTTTCGCCGAAGTGCACTGACGAATGTCGAAAGCGCTACAGACGGATTCGGGATGATTGTCAGCACGCGCGGACGATCGGGTCTCCCAAAATGATCAATCTGCTGAAAACGTAACGTGAACGGCGCCGTTTCGTGCGCCACGTCTCGAGTGATCTCTTTGACTGCCTCTACTTGGTCATCGTCTAACGCCCCTAAAAATTGAAGCGTCAAATGAAATTCCTCTGGCCGATAAACGCGGCGATAGGAATAGAACGGCAAGATGTCCCGTTGGATTTGTTCAAACTGTCGCGCTTCAATCGGGAGCGCTATAAAATAATGTGTCGACATCGCTCGTCATCCTTTCTCGCGGAACCGTCTCAGTCCCAAGAATAAAATCGCGCCGATGACACTGACTGCTGTGTACATCCAAAATACACCGATAATGCTGTCTACTTCAATGATTATCCCGCTCAACTGATTGAACGCGGCCGTCGCCAAGCCCGATGTGACAGCCATATAGACGCCAATCGCTGTCGAGGTGACGTTTAAGCTGACGAGACTTCGGACAAACTGAAGTGCAACCGGAATGAGCAACCCGACGACGAGTCCTTGAACGATGGCAAGCAACCAAACGACC
Organism: Exiguobacterium sp. SH3S1; assembly: GCF_004337105.1. NCBI lineage: Bacteria > Bacillati > Bacillota > Bacilli > Caryophanales > Exiguobacterium > Exiguobacterium sp. SH3S1. Next base: position 137,767 of record NZ_SJUW01000002.1, read on the forward strand.
CACAACGACGGTTCGAGTGCGAGCCAACCGTTCCGAAGCGCTGAAATCATAGCTGCCCCCGCGAGTACGTTGACGGTGCCGAGACGTGCGACAACTTGATGCGCCACTTTCATAAACGGGATTTCACAGAGCACCGCTACTAAAAACAACGTCCCGACGAGCGTCGTCGAGCCGCCGATGCTCGTCACATAAATGCCAAAGTAGTAGTTGTTTGCATAAATCGGACCGAAGACGAGCATGCCGCCGACTAAAAACGCCACGAACGGTGCATTCCAAATGGCTGACCAAGCGAACGGGGCGACTGTCGCCGTATGGGTTACACCCGTATCCGCAATTTGCTTCAAGGCGACGGTTCCGACGACGAGTACGATCGCACTAAGCAGAAACGTACTCGATAACCCCCATGACGTATCCGCAATCCGGCCGATCATGAAGACCGCGATGGCAAACCCGGCCGAGCCGAACAAACGGATGGCTCCGTAATCGATTTTAGCACGGGACGTGTAATCGAGCGTCATCATATCGACGAGCGGAATGTGGGCACATTGAAATATCGACCAGGCTACCATTAACAGAATGATCCAGACGTACGACGTCGCAAATAAAAATGTGATCGAGATCGCCGCAGCCGCAATCATTGCTAACATTAACCAGGCGCGGGTTCGGCCCGTGCGGTCGGCAAGCATGCCCCAGAGTGGTTGTACACCGATCGATAAAATAGGCAAGATGGCGACGATCGTCCCGACCTCACTCGGTGACAAATCAAAACGTGCTTGTGAGAAGAACAAGGCCATGTATGGGATGAGGGCGCCTTGTGCGAAAAAGATGGCGACATAAATCGATTGAAACGATTTTTTTTGCTGGTTCACGATCAACTTCCTTCCTAACAGACAGAGAGCCGACCGATGCAGTCAGCTCTCAAAGGTTATTATTTAGCGAGCTCGTAAATCGCTTCCGCATAGATTGCGGCAGCACGTAATAAATCTTCAACTTCCATATACTCGTCGACCTGATGGGCGACATCTTTCGCTCCCGGGAACAACGCACCGAACGCGACGCCGGCCTCGAGCGAGCGGGCATACGTACCGCCTCCGATTGCCATCAAGTGCGCTGATTCACCAGTCTGGCGCTCATAGACGCCTGCTAGTGTTGTCACGAGCGGATGGTCTTCCGAAACATGGTGTGGTGGCATATGGTGTCTTGTCGTCAATTCGAAACCGAATGACAACGCGATTTCTTTCAAGTTTTGTAGACGTTCCGTGAACTTCGCCGTATACGGATAACGGATGTTAACCGTCGCCATCCGCTCCGTGTCGTTGTAGCGGAAAACGCCACCGTTGATCGTCAAATCCCCGGTCTCATCACTCGCTTCAATACCGAGCGAGATGCCGCGTGAGTCCGCAAAGACGTGACGGACGAACTCGATGTAGCGCTCACCTTGAATATCGAGCGCGAGCGTGAGCAGGAAGCCTGCGAGCACGTAGGCCGCGTTCACCCCGTTGTCTGGTTCCATCGCATGGGCCGCGACGCCTTTTATTGTGAACGTGTACATCCCTTCTTCAAAAACACACGTCCCGTCCGCTTCATACTTCTCGAGATACGCCTCGAATTGCTCTTCGAGCACTTCATTCGTTTTCAACACCGCTGTCGCAACGTCTGGCACCATGTTCGGGCGTTCCCCGCTGATGAACGAGACGAGGTGATGTTTTGTTCCCGTGACGCGCTGGATTGGAAGTTGCTTGAGCACGCCATCGTATAGACCTTTCTCGGCGTTGATGATCGGGAAATCGGCGTCAGGCGCAAACCCATACGTCGGCATCTCTTCTTGTTTGAAGTACTCACGGACGCAACGCCACTCGCTCTCTTCGTCACAGCCCGCAATGAGCCGGACCCGTTTCGATAGCGGCAAGCCGAGTTCTTTGACGATCCGCAATCCGTAATAGGCAGCCATCGTCGGCCCTTTATCGTCATTGCTGCCGCGTGCAAAAATTTTGCCGTCGGTGATCGTCGGATTGAACGCCCCATATGTCCACCCGTCCCCGGCCGGTACGACATCGAGATGGCACAAGATGCCGACGAGTTCTTCACCTTCGCCGTATTCTAAATGTCCTGCATATCCGGCGACATCCTTTGTGATAAAGCCGTCACGTTGACCTAGCTCGAGCATATAGTCGAGCGCTTGACGGACTTCTGGGCCGAACGGCTCGTTCGGTCCTGTTTTCGATTCGTCTAACACGCTCGGGATTGTAAGTAATCCTTTAAGATCGTTTAAAAACGCTTCTTTTCGTAAGTCGACTTCTTGTCTCCAGTTCATGTCAATCTCCCCTTTGCGAATGTTCTCTCCCTTATTAGTATATCCAAATGTCAGAAAGACGAACATTTATTTCGAAAATATTTTTTTGTTCGTCTTTCGGTTCTATAATCGATTATTTACAGTTCATTCATTCGATATTTACGTTCATAACATGTTCTTTACATTGAAATCGTTCGTGCTTTCCCCTTGCTTTTCTGTATAGGAGCGTTATACTTAAGATGTAATTTTAGAAAATAACAATTTCATATTTCATTTGTCGTCCGTAGGTTTCGTCTTTCATCATTCTACGCATTGGGGGGTCATCCAATGAAAGGTTCAACAGATCGCATGCTAACCCGTATTAAGTCGATTTATTTATTTATCAACGAAAGGGATTGCGTTACCACTTCAGAACTAGTAGAAGAGTTCGGCATCACATCACGCACCGTCCAGCGTGATTTGAACGTACTTGAATACAACAATCTTGTAGAAAGTCCGAGCCGCGGCACGTGGACATCATCGAAACGTTCACTGAAGACGGCAAATTGAATATAATTACGAGGGGTTCCGTTCACGGATCCTCTTTTTTTTGCATAAAAAGTGAGACCGGATGCCTTTCCGACATCCGGTCTCACTGTTCACTCCTGATTCATGACAAAAACTGTTCGACTTCTGCTTCGGTCAGTTCACGGTATTCACCAGGCTGTAACGATTCATCGAGTTCGAGCGGTCCAATTTGGACTCGTTCGAGCCGTTCGACGTGCTTGCCGACCGCAGCGATCATCCGCTTGACTTGATGATACTTCCCTTCCGACAACGTCAGGCGGACGACAGATGTTTGGCCCGTCTGACTGAGCACTTCAAGACGCGCCGGTTTCGTCGTGTACCCGTCCTCGAGAGCGACTCCTTCCGCGAAAGTGCGGATGTCCTCGACCGTCATCTCACCGTCGACTTCGGCGATATACACCTTGTCGACGTGTTTACGCGGTGACATGAGGGCGTGGTTGAACGCGCCATCGTTCGTGATGAGCAGTAGGCCCGTCGTGTCTTTGTCGAGACGCCCGACAGGAAACAGCTCGTAATGGGCGTAAGCCGGGTCAATCAATTCGATGACCGTCGACTCAACTTTGTCCTCGGTCGCACTGATGACACCAGCCGGCTTATTCATCATCAAGTAGACGAACGGACGGTACTCGACCGGCTCACCGAGCACGGTGACCGTCTCACTGTCCGTGTCGACGTGACGTTTCGCATCTTTCACAGGTTGGTCATCGATTCGAACCGCTCCCTGTTTTAATAACAGTTTCACGTCTTTACGTGAACCATAGCCCATATTGGCTAACAACTTATCAATTCGCATTATTTTTCCTCCGATATTGGAATCGTTTTCCTAACAGTTTCCCGGCCAAGTGGCTTCTCCATCCGAGATAGCCATACACGACGAGCCCGATCCCGAAGCCGACGACGGTCGCGACGATGTCATTGCTCCAACTCGGTTCGTCATTTAGTGTGACGAACAACGACCCATACACCGCAACGAACATCGCCGCGCCCATCGCAAACATGAGGATCGTGCGACGTAACAGTTGTTTATATGGGAACTGAAGTGCCCGTTGAATCTTCCACACCATGAGGATGATCGCCACGATGTATCCGGCAATCGTCGCATACCCGGCGCCGATGCCACCGAGCGCGTACACGAACGGGACGTTCAAGACGACTTTCGCTAGTAACCCCATCGCTGTCGCGAAAATCGTGAAGTATTGTTTATTGATCCCTTGCAAAATTGCCGCAGCGACCGAGTAATAGGCGAGGAAGAATGCACTCGGTGCGTAATGGAGCAAGTAGACCCACCCTTCCCGGTCTCCCGGGAAGAGCGTCCCAAACAACGGCTCTGAGAGCGCGACGAGTCCGATGACGGCTGGAATCGTCACGAAGAACGACACTTGGAAAATATGATTGACTTGATTGCGTACTTTATCCATGTCCCCGTGTGTGAACGACCGGGTGACGAGCGGAATCGTCGCCATCGACACACTGGCCGCGATCGATACCGGGATCAAAACGATCTTGTGGGCGTTACCGGTCAAAAAACCGAACGCCGACGTCGCCTCAGCTACCGATTTCCCGGCGTTGAGCAGCGTGTTGACCATCGTCAACTGATCGACGAACTGGTAGAGCGGTGTCGACAAGCCGACCATGACGATCGGAATCGAATAGCTGAGCAATTCGAGCAAGAGCGATTTCATCGAGCGGACCGGCGTCCCTTCAGGGTTGTCGGTCTGTCGATGAATGTCTTTTCGTCTGCGCCAGTACATCGCGAGGACGACGATGCTTCCGATCGCACCGATGAACGCGCTGAACGTCGCGATCGTCACGGCGAGCACTTTCAATCCGTTCAGTTCCGTCGTCTCGACCGCCGCCGTCCCGCCGAGCGTGTCAGCGAGCGGACGGACGAACTCCGAGTCTGAGAAGACGAACAAGACGAGCATCGTTCCGCTGAGCAAGAACATGATGCGTACGATCTGTTCGATGACTTGTGAGATGGCTGTCGGGGCCATGTCTTGATGTCCCTGGAAATAACCACGGACCATACTCATCGCCGGGATGAGCAAGAGCGCAAAACTGACGCTTCGAGTGACGAGCGTGAGCGAGTCGATGTACTGTTGATTGTTTTCCGAATTGCGGACCATGAGCTCCGACAACCACGGAGCGGCAAAGAAGAGTAAGAAAAAGGCGACGACACCGGTCACGAGCATCAGCTTCATCCCTTGCCGGAACAGCCGTTGACTCGTCCCATACTCGCCGAGCGCGTTATACTTGGCGATGAATTTTGAGACGGCAACCGGGATCCCTGCCGTCGAGATGGCGATCATGAGCGCATAATACGTATATGCCGCTTGGTATAACGTAACACCGGCAATCCCGACCATCGCTTGGAACGGGAACGTGTACAGCAGTCCGAGCGCTCGGGAAATCAAGTTCCCGGCTGATAAGAGCAGCGTTCCTTTGACGAAGGATTCTCGTCCTGAATCTTGTTTGACGCTTGATGACATGAGATACCTCCATCTATTCATACAACGTTTGAAATGTCCTAGTTTTACAAAACGACCGTTTCTCATTATACTCTTACTGTTGCGGATAATAAAGTTACGATAATTTTACGTGTCGATTTGAAACAGAAACGAGGGATACTATGATGAAAGATGTCATCGTCATCGGAGGAGGCCCAAGCGGCCTGATGGCGACCTACGCCGCCGCGAAAGCCGGAGCGAACACGCTCTTGATCGATAAGGGCTCTAAGCTCGGACGCAAGCTCGCTATTTCAGGCGGCGGGCGTTGTAACGTCACGAACCGGAAACCGGTCGACGAGTTGATTCAGTTCATTCCTGGGAACGGCCGCTTTTTATATAGCGCCCTCGCCCAGTTCGATAACCAGTCCATCATCGATTTGTTCACGGGTTTCGGCATCCCGTTGAAAGAAGAAGACAACGGCCGGATGTTCCCGGTGACGGATAAAGCTCAGGACGTCGTCAACACGCTCCTCCGAGCGATCGATTCGCTCGGGGTCGAGAGTCGGAAGAACGCGAAAGTGAAAACGCTCCATTTTAATGAAGCAAATGAGTTCGAGGCGGTCGAGCTAGAAGACGGGGAACGAATCGAGGCCAAAGCCTGCGTCATCGCCGTCGGCGGACAATCCGTCCCCCACACTGGTTCGACCGGCGACGGGTACCCGTGGGCCGAGAAAGCGGGGCACACGATCACAGAACTATTCCCGACCGAGGTACCGATCCTCTTGAACGATTCGTTCATCGGGACGAAACAGTTGCAAGGGCTGTCGCTTCGTGATGTCGCCCTCACCGTGCACGGTAAAAAAGGCAAGCCGATCAAGACGCACCGCGGCGACATGATCTTCACCCACTTCGGTATCTCGGGTCCGATCGCACTTAGATGCAGTCAATATACGATCAAAGAACGCAAGCGCAGCAAAGAACGGGTCGTCGCACTGTCACTCGACTTATTCCCAGACATGGCGCGCGACGAGCTCGTTCAATCGCTATGGGATCAAGTGCAAGCCCAGCCGAAACGTGCCGTCAAAAACGTCTGGAAAGGGTTCATCCCGGAACGGATGCTCGACCTCCTCTTGGCTGAACTCGCTTTCGGCGAAGAAGACGCGAGCCAGTTGAAACGACAATCGGTCATCGATTTCGCGACGCGTCTCAAGACGTTCGAACTGCACGCGACCGGTACGCTCGACTTCGATAAGGCATTCGTCACGGGCGGTGGCGTCTCGGTCAAAGAGATCGCCCCGCAGACGATGATGTCAAAGAAAGCAGACGGTTTGTTCTTCGCCGGCGAGGTGCTCGATATTCATGGATACACGGGCGGCTATAACATTACGGCCGCTTTCACGACCGGCCACTGCGCCGGGTCACATGCGGCGGAATTCTCCACACTCGAGCCTACAACGTAAAGAGAGCGTGGACTAACAGGAGTGATATCGCTCGTCCTATCGGCGCCCACGCTTTCCGCAGGCAATCCCGGAGCCGCATCGCGACTAACGTCGCTGCTGGGTCTCCGTCGGATTGCTTTCCTGCAGGAGTCGGGGCGCCGGCGCCGTCTGACGAGCAACGTAAACGGTCGACATCGGGCTACTGCGGACTCGACTTCAATTTTATGTTAGGCAGAGCGCCTCAAGGCCCTCGAACATAAAAAAAGATGAACCAGATCGCTTTTTACGATTTGGTTCATCAACAAACTGAGAGCGTGGTCCTAGTGACCACGCTCTCTTATTTTTCTGCCATTTGGCGACGGACCTCAGCCTCGAGTTCCGGCTCAGGTGGCATCCACCCTTCAGGCTTCATGACTTTATTGTCTGACGCGCGCAGGATCGGCAATCCGTCCGGGCCGAGTTTCGCCATGTTGGCACGCTGGACGATTTCAAACAGCGGCACCGGGTCGAGCCCGAGCTCGACGAAACTCCCCATCACGAAATAGAGTGCGTCCGTGAGCGCGTCCCCTTGACCGACGAGCCGGTCGACGTCGTTCGTCGGCGGCGCTTCTTGGAGCGATTTGTGCACGGCTTTCTCAAACCCTTGTTGGAACGTCGCGACGGCTTGCAAAAACTCGTCTTCCGTCCGGGCTGACTGGTGCAAAAATTCGACGACCGCTTCTTCTGCCGTCCAGACCGACCGTTTCACGGCCCGGTCAAGTTCGAGCGGGCTCGGCACGCTTGCTTCCGGGTGACCGAACGTTTCGTGAAACTGACGTACTTCTTCATAAAAATAACGTTTACTCATTTGATCCGCTCCTATCAGTCGACCGAGACGAACGCGTCAAGATCGAACACGTCTGGTCGTACGATTGCAAAAATTTCATTGTCTTGCAGGAACATGCCGGTCGAACCGTAGACGCGAGGCGTCACCATTTGACCGTTCATCGTCCCTTCGCCTGGGTTGACCGTGTATAACACGAGTTCCTCCGAATCGAGGACGTAAATCCGTCCTTGCCGTTCGACAAGACCGACCCCACGGAACTTCTCAAACTTCTGTTGAATCGAGGCGCTCATCCCTTCCGTCGTGAGCGGCTTGCGTGATTCAATCGTCCACTCCGTCAACGGTTCGACGTCTTCTGTTTCTTCCGTTCCTTCCGATTGAAGTGCCTCGTTTTCCGGAGAGACAGCATCCGTCTCGATCGTTTCTTCAGCCGATTGGGTTGGTTCATCCGTTGCTGGTTCGGCTTCCTCCGGCGTTTCCGCCTTCATAATCCGTTCTTGAACGTAGATGAGTTCGATATCCGGTGTCGCTGCCGTGCGGTTCATGATGATGAGCCGTTCCGTCTCTTTGTCGTACCCGAGCCCGAACAGCCGATCGGTTGAGACAAGCCCGGCGATTGCTTTTCGTTCGCGCTCCATCCAACGTCCTTCTTCTCGCGCGATCGTCACGATGACACCGGTCGATGTAACGGCATAAATTTTATCTTCTGCAATCATACGCATCCCGATAAAGTCACCGAGCGGGAACGATTGATTCTCGGTCTCGAGCTTGAGCGAAGCGTTCACTCGATTCGCGTTTCCGCTCACTTCAAAGAAGTCGTGGTCTTTCGTCAAGACCAAATAAGCCCCGATTGTGTCGCTATAGTAAACCTCGTCGATATTCTGTATTTGTTCGAGCGCATCGGTCGTATCGATGTCTTCTTCGTCTGGCGAGGCCTCGACCGGAGGCATCGACGTCGCTTGATGACTCGTTTGAATCTCAATCTTTTCAAATGTCGCAGCGATTTGGCTTTGAATGTCTTCGTCTGAAAAAACGAACACGTAACAAAGAATCACGCCGACCACGACCGCAAACAATGTCGTGTACAGTACGTAAGATCGTTTCATGGACGCTTAGTCCCCTTTATATTCAGTGTCGCCCTTTAGTGTAACAAAACCGCCTCAAAAAGAAAACGGCATCCCCAAAAAGAAAGGAACGTGTGACAATGTCACACATTCCTTAACTTATCCTACGACGATGTTGACGAGTTTACCTGGGACGACGATCACTTTACGGACCGTTTTTCCTTCAGTGAACTCTTGTACACGCTCGTTCGCGAGTGCCTCCGCCCCAAGCGCTTCTTTCGAAGCGTCGCGCGTCACGTGCATCTTCGCCCGGAGCTTACCGTTCACTTGGATGACGACCTCGATCGTATCGCTGACGAGTTTCGACTCATCGAACGTCGGCCACGCCGCATACGTCAATTCTTCTTCCATCCCGAGACGCTCCCACAACTCTTCAGCCAAGTGTGGTGCGACCGGAGCGAGCATCTTGATGAAGTTGACCATTTCTTGCTTCGGTAACGTGTCTTGTTTGTACGCTTCGTTGATGAAGACCATGAGTTGCGAGATCGCCGTATTGAAGCGAAGCGCCTCGTAATCTTCCGTCACTTTTTTCACTGTCTGATGGTACGTGCGCTCAAAGTCGGCCGTCGCAGCGACGTCTTCGAGTTTCGCTTGTTCGAACAAACGCCAGACACGGTCGAGGAAGCGACGTGCCCCGTCAAGGCCGTTTGTCGACCAAGCGATGGCCGCGTCAAGCGGTCCCATGAACATCTCATAGAGACGAAGCGTGTCGGCACCGTGTGATTTGACGATATCGTCCGGGTTGACGACGTTGCCTTTTGATTTCGACATCTTCTCGTTGTTCTCACCGAGAATCATACCTTGGTTGTAGAGCTTTTGGAACGGCTCGTTCGTCGGGACGATCCCGATGTCGTAGAGCACTTTGTGCCAGAAACGCGCGTATAGCAAGTGCAGGACCGCGTGCTCCGTCCCCCCCACGTACAAGTCGACCGGGAGCCAGCGCTTCAACTTCTCAGGATCGGCGATCATGTCTTCGTTATGCGGATCGATGTAGCGGATGTAGTACCAGCAGCTGCCGGCCCATTGCGGCATCGTGTTCGTCTCACGACGACCCTTTTCACCCGTCACCGGGTCTGTGTACGTCAACCACTCGTCGGCGTTCGCGAGCGGCGACTCACCTGTGCCTGATGGCTTGATCTCATCGATGATCGGAAGTTCGAGCGGAAGCTCTTCGATCGATACCGTCTTGAGCGTCCCGTCTTCCATATGAACGATCGGGATCGGCTCGCCCCAATAGCGTTGACGGCTGAACAACCAGTCGCGGAGACGATACGTCGTCTTCGCCCGGCCCGTACCGGCAAGTTCGAGTTCTTCGATGATTTTGGCGATGGCATCGACTTTATTGAGACCGTCGAGCGCTCCTGAGTTCACATGTTCGCCGTCTTCCGTGTAAGCCGCCTCATCCAAGTTACCGCCTTTGACGACTTCGCGGATTGGGAGGTCAAACGTTTTCGCGAACTCATAGTCCCGCTCATCGTGGCCCGGTACGGCCATGACCGCACCCGTACCGTACGTCGACAAGACATAGTCAGCGATCCAGATCGGAAGTTTTTCCCCGTTGACCGGATTGACCGCGTATGCGCCCGTGAAGACACCCGTCTTCTCTTTAGCGAGGTCAGTCCGTTCAAGATCGGTCTTCTTCGAGACTTCTTCCGCGTACGCTTCGACCGCGTCGAGTTGTTCCGGCGTCGCGATTGCTTTGACGAACGGGTGCTCCGGTGCGAGTGTGACGTACGTCGCTCCGTAAAGTGTATCAGGCCGCGTCGTGAATACAGTCACGACTTTATCGTGCCCGTCGACTTTAAAGTCGACTTCGGCGCCGACCGATTTACCGATCCAGTTGCGTTGCATCTCTTTGACGCTCTCCGGCCAGTCGAGTGTTTCTAAATCATCAAGCAACCGCTCCGCGTAATGCGTGATGCGGAGCACCCACTGTTTCATCGGGACGCGGTAGACCGGATGGTTCCCACGTTCCGACAATCCGTCGATGACTTCCTCGTTAGCGAGTACCGTACCGAGGGCCGGACACCAGTTGACCGCCACTTCGTCGACGTAGGCGAGGCCACGCTCATAGAGCTGCGTGAAAATCCATTGCGTCCACTTGTAGTATTTCGGGTCGGTCGTGCTGATCTCACGGTCCCAGTCGTACGAGAAGCCGAGGTCTTTCAACTGACGGCGGAACGTCCCGATGTTACGCTCCGTGAACTCGCGCGGGTCGTTTCCTGTATCGAGGGCGTACTGTTCAGCCGGAAGACCGAACGCGTCCCAACCGATCGGGTGAAGGACGTTATAGCCTTGCATCCGTTTCATGCGGGCGATGATATCTGTCGCCGTATAACCTTCCGGGTGACCGACGTGAAGTCCGGCTCCTGACGGGTATGGGAACATGTCGAGGACGTAGAAACAATCCTTGTCCGGGTCTTCCGTCGTCCGGAATGAATCTTTCTCTTCCCAACGCTTTTGCCATTTCGGCTCGATGTCTTGATGTTTAAAATAGCTCAAATTTCTTCCTCCTCTGCATAATAAAAAGCCCTCCGCCCCGGTAAATGGGACGAAAGGCTTGAAAGCTCTCCGCGGTACCACCCATGTTGCATGTCTGCCACTTGAGACGCCGGTAACGAGGCGTAACTTCGGTTCACCTTACTTTTCGTTCAGGCGAACAGCTCCAAGGCGAGTTCTCGCGGTCCATATACCGGTTCACACCAACCACCGGCTCTCTACAATATCGACGCTACGATACTACTCCTTATCAACGCAATTTTCATCTCACCTCTTCATTTTAGCGCAAGATAAAAAACCACGTCAATGTGAACTTACAATCACGTTTTAATTTGTTTGAGCGTCGAGATCGTTTTCACCGCGAAGAAAGCGATCAATCCGAACCCGACCTTGTTGACCAAGTCGGCGACGTTGTAGATTAGCTCACGCACTAGCTGAACCTCTACCCCGGTCGCGAACAGCGTGACCGCGTAACCGATCGGGTAAATCGCCCAACCGATCAAGATGAACAAGCGCATGTTGAGTAGCGCTTTCCGAATCGGGGCCGGCGACGATTCAGCCGCTTTCGTAACGTTCGTGAACAGCAAGTAGATGATATAGATCCAGGCCAAACAACCGACTAGATAGCCCCACAATCCAAGTTGCGTGAAGCCACCGTTCAAGTTGATCGACGATTCACCGAGATATCCCGAAACAATCATAATAATGTCGGCGACGATCAATTTCGTCAGCAGTCCAGACTTCATCTTCCCTTTCAAACTGAGTAGCAGCGGGAACTTCACGAGCAAGAGCGGTGTCGTCACGAGCCAATCGATATAACGAATCTCGGTTGGGAAACCTGTGATCTCAGACAACAGTCCCATATCCCCGACAGAGTCCTTCATGAAATAGTAATGGATGGCAGCGACAAACGTGACCAAGGCAGCGACCGTGGCGACAGAACGATATTCTGGGTCAAGGCTGTTTCGCTCCACTAGAAAATAGAGCGTCGCGGCGGCCATTCCGACAAACCCGACCCAAAACATGTATTGGGTCGCGAGCACGAGTAAATTGACTTCTTCGTTCATGGTGTACATCTCCTCATCGGCTAGAAACAGGAAACGACGGAACGACGGAACGATTATGTGAAAGGATCCTCTGACTATATTTTACATGAATTTTACATGAGATTGCAATACCTCATGCGAATTGGATACGCGGTTGATGTGACATCCAGATCAAGTTTGACGATTCAGCGAACTGATTTTCATAAAGAAGAACAGCGCCGTGACAATGAGTAGAAGCAGCAATCCAAATACAGCGTTCATCCCGAGTAAATCGAACGTGAGTCCTGAGAGCGTCGGTCCAATCATCCGCCCGACCGACGCGGCGATGTTGACGAGACCTTGGAACTGTCCGGCTTTACCCGGAGGTGCAAGTTTTGCGGCAATCGTTGGGACAGCCGGCCAGATGAACATCTCACCGATCGTCATGACGATCATCGCGACCATGAACATCGTAAATCCTCCCGCGAACGGGACGATGATGAAAGCAGCTAGGAAAATGATGGCACCGACGACGAGTTGGCGCTTCAAATCGTCTTCAAAGTAGCGCAGCGCCCGGTTGAGAAGCGGTTGGGCGAACACGATCAACGCCCCGTTGACCGTCCACAGCAATGAATATTGGCTGATCGTCACACCGAGGTCTTTCGAATGGACGGCGATCGTCCCTTGCCACTGGACGTAGACGAACCAGAGTGCGGCATAACCGATGGCGACAAACCACATCGATTTCATCGTCGCGCCAGAGAGCGTCGTCGCCGCGGCTTCGAGCTGAGACTGGACGATTGGGCGACCCGGGTTTTTTAAGTAACGCAGGCCGAACAACAGCACAACGACGAAAAGGACCGACAAGAAGAAGTTCGCATAGAAGATCCACTCGATGTTGATTCGCGCGATTTGACCGCTCATCGCCGTCCCGAGGGCGACCCCGACGTTTTGGGCGACGTAGATCGCATTGAACGAGCGCCGGCCACCTTCAGGCCAGATCAAACCGGCAAACGCGTACACGGTCGGAAAGACGAGTCCTCCCGAGAACCCGATCAAACCGAGCCATGCCAAATACCCGAAGAACGTGGCATGAAACAATAAGAAGCCGAGCGAGCTCGCGAGCAACAGCCCGACCGAGATGACGAGCGTCCGCTTCCCGCCGATGCGGTCGAACAACGTCCCGCCGATATAGTTACCCGCGATGGCGAGCGCTGAGTTGACGAGCAGCGCAATACCTGCGAGCGTCATCGACTCGCCTAAATATCCATTAATATAGAGTGTGTTAAATGGCCATAAAAAAGACGCCGCCGTTGTATTGAGCGCCATCGCAATGACTAGAATCCATACCGAAATCGGCATTTTATTGTTCATACCCGTTACTCCTTTCATTCCTTTAAACGATAAAAAATCCGGCACGAAGGCCGAATCTGTGATGAGTCCTTCTCCAAGCTAACGGAACGCTACATAACTGTCAAGAAAAATTACTTATTATGAAGTAAAGCAAGCCCCACCTTGTGATAGCATGAGCAAGGAAGGAGAGGATAGCATTGAATAACCCGTTTGGCCAAGCTAGATTTCACAAATTAAATGAAGCGTATCGTCGCGAATTCGGCGAGAAAGTGTTCAAAGTCCCGCTCGATGGCGGTTTCACTTGTCCGAACCGCGACGGCCTCGTCTCAAAAGGCGGCTGCACATTCTGTTCGGATGACGGCAGCGGCGATTTTGCCGGCAACGCCTGTGATCCGATCCCGGTCCAGTTCGCCGAAGGCACGGCCCGTCTGCATCGGAAATGGAAGCATGCGTTGTATATCGCCTACTTCCAAGCGTTCAGCAACACGTACGCACCCGTAGAGCGCTTGCGCGAACTGTTCGAACCGGCACTCGTAGAAGAAGGCGTCGTCGGTCTGTCGATCGCGACACGACCCGACTGTCTGCCAGACGACGTCGTCGACTATCTCGCTGAGTTGAACGAGCGGACGTCACTCACGGTCGAACTCGGCCTGCAGACAATCCATGATTCAACCGCGAAAAAGATCAACCGGGGCCACGACTATAAGACGTTCCTCGACGGTCTCGCGAAACTGCGGAGCCGGAACATTTCCGTCTGCGTCCATATCATCAACGGTCTTCCTGGCGAAACGCCAGACATGATGCTCGACACGGCCCGAGAAGTTGCTAAAATGGACATACAAGGAATCAAGATCCATTTGCTCCACGTCTTAAAACAGACGCCGCTCGCCAGACAATACGAGTTAGGGCTGCTCGAACTCATGGACGAGACGACATACGTCTCGCTCGTCTGCGATCAGCTCGAGTACTTACCGCCTGAGATCGTGATTCATCGATTGACGGGCGACGGTCCACCCGACTTATTGATCGGACCGACGTGGAGCCGGCACAAAATGGCCGTCTTGAACGCCATCAACGCCGAGTTGGAACGTCGTGATTCCTTCCAAGGAAAAAAGAAGGATGAGATCTATGGGATTAATGAGAGTTTTACCGTTCGCGAAGCATCTATTAAGTGAACACGTTACAGACGGTGCCGTCGCCGTCGATATGACGGCCGGCAACGGACACGATACATTGTTTCTAGCAGAACGAGTCGGCAGCGGTCACGTTTACGCGTTTGACGTCCAAGAGGCGGCAGTCAAGGCGACGACAGACCGCATCACCGCCGCCGATCTGCTTGATCGTGTCTCGGTCGTCCACGACAGCCACGACACGGTCAAGGCGGTCGTCGCGGATGAAACCCGTCCGATCACGGCGGCCGTCTTCAATCTCGGCTACTTGCCTGGGAGCGACAAGTCGATCACAACGACCGGCAACACGACGATCGACGCCCTCGAGCAATTGCTCGACGTGATGGCCGTCGGCGGTGTCATCGTCGTCGTCATCTATCACGGCCATGAGAGCGGGAAAGTCGAGCGGGACGAGGTGCTCGCGTACGCCGAGGCACTCGACCAAAAACGAGCCGGCGTCCTCCGTTACGGCTTCGTCAATCAAATCAATCATCCCCCATTCATCGTGGCGATCGAAAAACGGGCATGAAAACAGGCGACTCGCGTGAGTCGCCTTTTGTCTATTCCCGAATCAATTCATAAAACGTGATGAGCGTCTCCGCGAACTTCGTGTTCAGCCGTTCATAGCCAAAGTGTGGGAACCCTTCGAGCCGACGGATGTAGACTTGATCGCCGCCAATTTTGCGGCAGACGTTCAACGTCAGCCTCACGTCGGCGAAACGATCGTCCGGCGCGTAGAAGCAAGCGAGCGGTAAGCGAGGTAAATGTTTCTTCTCCTCTTGATGCTCGACGATCTCTTCTTCGATTTCGCGGTACTGCGCGTATGTGATCTCGCCGAAACGAGACGACTCTTCCCCGCCGCCGGTGAACGTCATCATACTGAGCGGCAAATCGGGGCGGAACCGGTCGACCGCACTGGCGACGACTTGCTTGAGCCCGCCGATTTGGCGGGACGAATGCCAATCAAAGAGCGGGGAGATGTATGTCAAACTCCCGAGCGGCACGTCGTACTCTTGCAGGAGGCGGTTCGTCAAGAGCGCCCCGAGACTGAAGGCGATGACGTGAATCGGTAGTTTGGACTGACTCGCTTCCCGTAGCGTGTTCTTGATCAGCTGTTTATGGTCTTCTGCCATCAGTCCGACCGTCTGTCCGGTCACGACAAGCACCTCATAGTCGACACTGAGTCGCTGCAAAAATGCTTCGCTGAGCCGGGACGTGAACTGCAACGGGTAAACGATCACGATAACTCCTTTTCGTGATTCTTCTTCATATGTCATGCTGTCACCTCATTATTAGTATGTCTCATCAATTCTAACAAAAAACATCAGCCGCTGACTGATGTTTGAAAGAAAATCCGTCTGGAGTCTTAGCGTGGGTCGTAGCGCAAATGGATAAGCTCCATCGGTTGATCATACACTTCTTCTTGAATTCGGTTCAGTTCGGTGAACGCTTGATGGCTTAAGAACGCGATCGCCTGCTCGTTCGAACTCTCGACATACAGCTCGATCGGCTGCGCCTTCCGCTCTTGGAGATGTGTCAGCAGTTCTGCCCCAAGTCCTTGGCGATGGTGAGCCGGATGAAGATAGAGACGAAGCACTTCCCAAGTATCACCGCGGTCGATCGCATGGTAAAACCCGATGACGTCTCCTTCGGCCTCACCGACGATGAACAACTGTTCTTTCGCTTCTTCACTCGAACCGATGGCCCGGACGATCTCTTCTTGTTGATAGGCGCGCTCCATCACCTTAGACCGAACGTCATCTGTCACACTGATGGTCGCAAGTGCGATATCTCGAATCGTGGCGGCATCTTCTGGTACGGCTTCCCGCATCTTCATAACAGCTTCCCCCTTTTGGCCAATCTAGTACTATCATTCCCCATCACGTAAAAAATATCCTGCCCTTCTATTACTTTTTCGTGTCGAAATAAAGCAGAACGTTATTTTCTATTTTAACTAGGGTATATGAGTACCAATGCCAACTTACAAAGGAGTGTTTAGACATGGAACCAACATTACAAAACGATCCACACGCAGATAACGCCAACAACCCGAATCGCCAATTCGACCAAACCAACTCGGGTGGTCCTAGAATCAACGTCGTGACCGGGATGCTTCTCGGTGCGCTCGTCGGCGGTCTGATCGCCCTACTTAGCTCGTCGAACCGTGAGACGACGAAACAGTCGCTCACGAATGCGAAGTCGTCTGTCGGCGGTCTCGTCGACACGATCAAAGAAGATCCGGCCGGTAAAGCGTCTCAAGTCATCGAGCAAGTGAAATCGGCGTCAGGTATGATTCAAGAAGTGTCGACCGATGTGCAAAACGTCTATGAAAAAGTTGTCGGTGAAGTCGACACGGTCAAAGAAGACGTGAACAAAGTCGTCGAGACGGCCCAGGAAACAAAATCAGATTTGCAAGATATTGGTGAGAAAGTCGTCGAGGCGAAAGATACAGCACTCGGCAACGAGAACGCAACAAACGAAAATAAACCACAAGCATAATAAAAAAACGACCTTTCTCGCGAAAGGTCGTTTTTTTATGCTTATGCGAAACGTTTTGCGCCTTCTTCAAGCAATGCCGCTTTGTCCGTCTGCTCCCATGGGAGTTCAACGTCTGTGCGACCAAAGTGTCCGTAAGCTGCTGTCTGTCTGTAGATCGGGCGACGAAGGTCGAGCATCTTAATGATGCCGGCCGGACGAAGGTCGAAGTTCTCACGAATGAGTTCAACGAGTTCAGTCTCGCTCAATTTACCAGTGCCGAACGTGTCCACCGCGATTGAAACCGGGTGTGCGACACCGATCGCGTATGCAAGTTGAACTTCCGCTTTGTCAGCAAGTCCAGCTGCAACGAGGTTTTTCGCCACGTAGCGGGCCGCGTATGCTGCCGAACGGTCAACTTTGGTAGGATCTTTACCTGAGAACGCACCACCGCCGTGGCGAGCATATCCACCGTATGTGTCGACGATGATTTTACGTCCTGTAAGACCTGCATCACCTTGTGGTCCACCGATGACAAAACGGCCAGTCGGGTTGATGAAGTACTTTGTCTCGGCATCGATGAGTTCAGCCGGGATGACTGCTGCGATCACGTGTTCTTTAAGGTCCGCTTGGATTTGCTCGAGCGTGATGTCTTCTGCGTGTTGCGTCGAGATGACGATCGTATCGATACGGACCGGGTTGTTGTCTTGGTCGTATTCAACAGTTACTTGCGTCTTACCGTCTGGACGAAGGTAAGTGAGCGTTCCGTTTTTGCGGACTTCTGCCAAGCGACGTGACAATTTGTGAGCGAGTGAGATTGGGAGCGGCATGAGTTCAGGTGTCTCGTTCGTTGCATAACCGAACATGAGGCCTTGGTCACCGGCACCAATCGCATCGATTTCTTCGTCAGTCATTTGACCTTCACGAGCTTCGAGCGCTTGGTCGACACCGAGTGCGATGTCTGCTGACTGCTCGTCGATTGCTGTGAGTACAGCACAAGTCTCAGCGTCAAAACCATATTTGGCGCGCGTGTAGCCGATCTCACGAACAGTTTCACGTACAACTTTCGGGATATCCACGTAAGTCGATGTCGTGATTTCACCAGCTACGAGCACGAGACCTGTCGTGACAGACGTCTCAGCCGCAACGCGGGCGTTTGGATCTTCAGCCAAAATTGCATCCAAAATCGCATCTGAGATTTGGTCACAAATTTTATCCGGATGTCCTTCAGTGACGGACTCCGAAGTGAAAAGTCGACGGTTCAAGTTTGACATTTCGAAAAACCTCCTATTAATAAGGGTGATGTGTGGACGGTACTCGTTCCCCTTACGCGTTGCTTTGGGACGGTAATGAAAAAAACCTTTCGCCACGTTCAATGGGAAAGGTTGAATCGTTCTTCCTTACCCTCTTATCGTTCGAAGCTGTCGCTTCGCTTCAGGATAGCACCTTTTCCGAAAAAGACTACAGGATCGGACGGTTGCTGGGCTTCGTAGGGCCTTGTTCCCTCCACCGCTCAGAATAAGAGTATCCGTTACGAACACCATCATATAAATGCCATACCGTTCTGTCAAGCGTATCTGCTTAATTTGTAAATTTCTTCGTAATCACGGAAATCATTTATGTTTGTGAAATATCAAACATTTTTTTGACGGTTTCCGTTTTTTCACTCCCCGCTTATACAGAATATGTTAGAATGTCTTTGTAAGAAAGCGCTTACTTTAAAGGGTAAAGAAATGCTTGTTTTCGATTAGTGTGTCACATATAATGAAAATGTCATACTAATTAAACGCGGAAGTATGCGGATTTCATCCACATCTATTTAGGGGAAAGGTGGGATTCAGGATGGCGACTACGCTCCTGAAAATCGAAGAATTAATTAAGGGTGCCGATGTATTACGGAACTTAACGGTTCCAGAACTGGTGGAAGAAGCCATTCGTAACGGTGAAGGCGTACTGACGAAAGACGGGGCTTTATCGGTCAGTACAGGGAAATTCACAGGACGGTCACCGAAAGACAAATTCGTCGTCCAAGATGAAGTCAGCAACTCGTTAGTGGACTGGGGGCCGATCAATCAGCCGATCGCAGAAGAAAAGTTCACCGCTCTTCTCGACAAAGTCCTCACCCATCTCGAGACGAAACAGAAGCTGTATTATCTCGAAGCTTCGGCTGGAGCTGACGAGCACTACACGCTACCTGTACGCGCCATCACCGAGTACGCGTGGCACAGCTTGTTCGCGAAGCAGTTGTTCTTGCGAGAGTGGCCGACGAGAGCTGCGTTTGACCCGTTCACGGTCATTTATGCACCGAGCTACAAGGCCGACCCAACAGTTGACGGGACGAACTCAGAAACATTTATCCTCGTCTCGTTCGCCAAACGTACCATTCTGATCGGGGGAACAGAATACGGCGGCGAAATTAAAAAATCGATTTTCTCGGTCATGAACTTCCTATTACCTGAACAGCACGTCTTGTCGATGCATTGCTCGGCCAACGTCTCGGACGCCGGGGAGACGGCGCTCTTCTTCGGACTATCGGGCACGGGAAAGACGACGCTATCGGCCGATATGGAACGGCATCTCATCGGTGACGATGAGCACGGTTGGTCACCAGACGGCATCTTCAACATCGAAGGCGGTTGCTACGCCAAGACGATCAACTTGTCGCGTGAGAACGAACCTCAAATTTATGACGCCATCCGTTTCGGATCGTTGATCGAAAACGTCATCTTGAACGAAGACCGCTCACCCGACTACAAAAACATCTCGCTCACCGAAAATACGCGAGCAGCTTATCCGATTCAATACATCGATAACGCGATGCTCCCTTCACGGGCCGGTCACCCGAACACGATCGTCTTCTTGACGGCCGATGCTTACGGGGTGCTCCCGCCGATCAGCAAGTTGACGAAAGAGCAGGCGATGTATCACTTCCTATCTGGCTACACATCAAAACTAGCCGGGACGGAGCGCGGCGTGACCGAGCCACAAGCAACGTTCTCGACTTGCTTCGGCTCACCGTTCTTGCCGCTCGCCCCGGAACGATACGCCGACATGCTCGGCAAGTTGATCGAACAGCATAACGTCGACGTCTACCTCGTCAACACGGGTTGGACCGGCGGGGCTTACGGTGAAGGGTCGCGTATGAAGCTCAGCTACACACGGACCATGGTGAACGCCGCGATCAACGGTCAATTGCGTGACGTCGACACTGTGAAGCACGACATCTTCAACGTCGACATCCCAGTCCATATCGACGGCGTCCCACAAGACGTGCTCAACCCACGTGACACTTGGAAAGATACGGCTCATTACGATGTCGAAGCGCGAGCGCTCGCCTTGAAGTTCCAACAAAACTTTAAACGATTCACGAAAGCGAGTGAGAAGGTCATCGCGGCCGGCCCAATCGTCTTCTAACTCAAAATGACTAGTACCCCGCTCGGGTACTAGTCATTTTTTCTTGCAATCGCCAACATCCAATCCATCGCTCGGTCCGTCGTCTTCCATTTTTCCCAGAACGGGAGCTGATGGGCGAACGGCAAGATCCAAAGCTCTGCTTGCGAACCAATCTTGTCGGCGAGGGCGGTCGCATGACGAAGCCGGACTTGCTCGTCGTCCGTCCCATGAATGAGTAGCGTCGGCGCCTGCCAGTCTTTGAAGAGCGGAGACCGTTCGACATACGCCTCATGGACCGCCGCCGGGTCTCCCCCGGTCATCCGGCGCAACATCTTCCGCATCGAACGCTGTTCTTCATACGTCCATTCCAAATTCGTCACACCCGCCCACGACGTGACCGACGTGACGGGACGTTTTGATGCGAGCGACAACGCCATCATGCCGCCCCGGGAAAAGCCGAGGGCGTGGATCGTCTCGTGCGTCCGGCTAACGCGGTCATACAGAGACACGACGTCCTCTAAGTCGGCGCCTCCGAAATCCTCTTTTCCGGTTCCCCCGTGGTTCCCGCGATAGACCGGCGCCACGACATGGAACCCTTTCGCCGCGAATTGCATTAGCCGAGGCAACCGGACGTCGCCGATCCTCCCGGTGCCGCCTCGTAAATAAAACAGCACCTGGCCGTTCGGGCGTTTTGGCGTGATCGTGTAGGCGACGATTTCTTCCCCGTCACTCGTCTCGTACCAACCTCGATGAACGGGGTATCCCGCATAAGGAGGCAGGACGTCGACTCGATCAAACCAACTTTTTGTCATGGAGTACTTTCATCGTTTCGGGCAACACTTTATCTTTCATCATGAAACTGTAGCGGCCGTTACGGAGCAGGTTCGTCGGTAACGTGTCCAACAAGACGGCCCCGTCGGTCTCATCGACGGCCGGATGATCCTCGAACCGTTCGATTTCCGCAAAATAAATATTTTTGATGACGGTGTCACCACGCCCGAGCACCCGGTACTGCCCTAAATAATGGAGCGTCTTGACGACACCTCCCGTCTCCTCGTACACTTCCCGAATCGCCGCGTCGTCCTCGTGTTCTCCGGGTTCGACTTTCCCTCCCGGAAATTCGAGTCCGCGCTGCTTATGCTTCGTGAGCACCCATTTGTCCGCATAGCGGGCGACGACCCAGACGTGAAGCGGCGTATCCGAAAATGGATAGTGCTCGAAGCTCAACTCGACTTTATTGTGATAGTAGTCCGTGAATGTCAACATAGTCCATCCCTTTCTTTCCCGTGTCTACTCTCACTTTACCTTGTCTCACCCTAGTTTCAAACAAAAAAATAGGCCCGCCGAGGCGGACCTACAATAAATCATTGGTTTAAGCGCTTTTCAAGCTCAGCTTTTTGTTCCTCGTAACCTGGTTTTCCAAGCAACGCGAACATGTTCGCTTTATATGCTTCAACACCTGGCTGGTTGAACGGGTTGACTCCGAGAATGTAGCCGCTCATCGCGCACGCCTTCTCGAAGAAGTAGAACAAGTAGCCGAGATGATATGGCGTCATCTCTGGCAATTCGACGACGAGGTTCGGCACGTTTCCGTCCGTGTGGGCGAGGAGCGTTCCTTCTGCCGCCTTGTCGTTGACGAATTGGATCGTCTCACCGGCAAGGAAGTTCAAGCCGTCGAGGTCTTGTGCGTCTTCAGGGACGTTCAACGCGTGACGGACGTTCGTGACACGGATGACCGTCTCGAACAAGTCGCGGCGACCTTCTTGGATGTATTGTCCCATCGAGTGGAGGTCAGTCGAGAAGTCAACTGCCGCCGGGAAGATCCCTTTGTTGTCTTTGCCTTCCGACTCGCCGTAAAGCTGTTTCCACCACTCTGATACATAGTGGAGTGCCGGTTCGTAGTTGACGAGAAGTTCGATTGATTTACCTTTCGCATACATGGCGTTACGGACGACCGCGTACTGGTACGCCTCGTTCTCTGAAAGTTCAGGTGAACTGTAGGCATTTTCCGCGTCACGCGCACCTTCCATGAGGGCATCGATATCGATGCCTGCCGCCGCGATTGGAAGCAAACCGACTGGTGTGAGGACAGAGAACCGTCCACCGACATCGTCCGGAATGACGAACGTCTCGTAACCTTCTGCATCAGCGAGCGTCTTCAAAGCGCCACGGGCACGGTCTGTCGTCGCATAAATGCGCTCGCGTGCGCCGTCTTGGCCGTACTTCTCTTCCATGAACTGCTTGAGGACACGGAAAGCAATTGCCGGCTCTGTCGTCGTTCCCGATTTTGAGATGACGTTGACTGAGACTTCTTTGCCTTCGAGTACTTGAAGCAACTCCGTCATGTACGTTGACGAGATGTTGTGGCCCGCGAAGAAGACTTGCGGGGCGTTACGCTCCTCTTTTGACAACACGTTGAAGAATGAATGTTGCAGCATCTCGATGGCTGCACGAGCGCCGAGATACGACCCACCGATTCCGACGACGACGAGGACGTCTGAGTTGTCGCGGATTCGTTCAGCGGCCGCTTTGATACGTGCGAACTCATCCGTATCAAAATTCGTTGGAAGGTCGACCCAGCCTAGAAAATCGCTGCCGGCACCGCTCCGGTCGTGGATGACCGAATGGAGTGCTTTCACCGTTTCTTGCATTTGATCGACTTCGTGTTCCCCGACGAAAGACAGGGCGTTAGAATAATCGAAACGTACTGTTGACATGGCATTTCCTCCTTTAAATCGCTCATCTAAGAGCCATACATGACCCATCATAAACGGAAACGACGGATTCGTTCAATCATTATTGCAAAATAGGCATCAAATCGCCTTATTTGCTCAGCTCGAGAATCGTAGCCACGTCTTCGCGTTCGAGTGTACGGAAACGTCCGAACGCTCCACGTTTCATCGCTGAATCAAGGATCGCCTCGAACGTCGATTCGTCGATCTCATAGTCGCGGAGCGAACTTGGCGCACCAAGTTGGTCGAAGAAGGCACGGACCGCTGTGATCGTGCGTTTCGCCGTCTCGACGTCGGTCGCACCCGGTTCGACGTCGAATACTTCTGTCCCGAGTCGTGCGAACCGTGCCGCGTTGTCTTCTTCAAGGACGTGCTCCATCCAGCGTGGGAAGAGGATGGCGAGGCCGCCGGCGTGCGGGATGTCATGGACAGCCGAAACGGCGTGCTCGATGTTGTGCGACGCCCAGTCGCCAGAAGCGCCCATCTGCAAGACCCCGTTCAAGGCGATCGTGCCTGCGAACAAGATGATGGCACGTAAGTCGACGTTCTCTAAGTCATCGACGAGCTTCGGTGCCGACTCGATGACCGCTTTCAAGACGCCTTCGGTCATCCGCTCTTGGACCGGAGCGTGGTTCGGGTGGAAGTACTGCTCGAAACAATGGCTCATCATGTCGACGATGCCATAGATCGTTTGGTCTTTCGGCACCGACACAGTATAGCGCGGGTCGAGGATCGAGAACGTCGGATAGACGAGCGGGTGGCCCCAACCATATTTCTCTTGCGTCTCCCAGTTCGTGATGACCGAACCGGAGTTCATCTCAGAACCTGTCGCCGCGAGCGTGAGCACCGTCCCGAACGGTACCGCTTCAGTCGGGATATGGTCACGGAGGACGATGTCCCATGCGTCGCCGTCATACGGGATCGCTGCCGAGATCAATTTCGTGCAATCGATGACTGAACCGCCGCCGACCGCGAGCAAGGCGTCGATGCCTTCTTCGCGCGCTTTCGTGACCGCGCGTCTCACCGTTTCAATCCGCGGGTTCGGTTCGACACCTGAGAAGTCGACGAACTCGATGTCCGCTTTGTTTAATTCAGCAACGACTTCCTCATACGTCCCGTTCTTCTTGATGCTCCCGCCTCCATAGACGAGCATCACTTTCTTCGCGTCAAGCGCTTTGAGCTCCCCTGTGAGCTTCTCGATCTGATGCGTCCCGAAGATCAATTTCGTTGGGTTTTTGTATTCAAAGTTGTGCATAAGTCATCCTCCTTCAAAAATATGTAACACCTACACTATATACCCTGTTTTTCTGGATTGAAAAGTGATTAGCCCTGACTGTATATGCGGTCGATGATTTGATGAAGCAGGACCGCCTGTTCGGCCTGCTCGTATGACGGCTCATGCCGACACGCCTCAAGGAAGGAGCGAATCTGTGTCGCGTACGGGTCTTGTAACGTCAAATGAGCCGGCGTCTTGTCAAACAGAGCGCCATGTTCTTCCGTGTGGATCGTGAGCGGGAACAACGATGCCCCGCCGATTGTCCCTCTCAGTTCCACGTTCATCGTATCCTTCGGCCCGATGTTCGCCATGAAGCTCGCATCTAAAAAGAGAGAGGCCCCGTTCTCGAACGTGATCATCGCCCGGGCCGTGTCTTCAACCGAGAAGTTGTCGGCGTCCCAGTCCCCCATCAGCCCGACACCCGGACGCGTCCCAAGATACTGTCCGACATGACCGATCACGTCGACCGGTTTCGGATAATCCATCAAATAGAGGGCGAGGTCGAGCATATGGACGCCGATATCAAGCAGCGCCCCGCCTCCTTGGAGCTCCTTGTCCGTGAACACGCCCCAACCTGGGATGCCACGGCGCCTTAGGGCGAGCGCGGTCGCCGCATAGATGTGACCGAGTTCATTTGAGTCAATCAAGCGTTTCAGCAGTTGCGTGTCCGTCCGATGCCGGAAATGGAAGCCGTAGTGGAGCGTCCGGCCGGCCCGTTTGGCCGCTTGTAACATCTCGTCCGCCTCACGCTCCGAAATGGCCGGCGGTTTCTCGCAAAGGACGTGACAACCGGCATCGAGCGCCTGGATGACATGGTCTTTATGCAGGGCGTTCGGTGTGCAGACGCTGACCGCATCAAGTTGCTCGCTATCGAGCATGTCTGCTACCGTGTCATAAACCCGTTCAACCCCGAACTGACGGGCAACCGCCTCCCCGCGCTCCCGTGTCCGGTTCATGACCGCGACGACGTCCGCCCCGGCCGCGATGTAATGCGGGATGTGTGCGTTTGTGGCGATGCCCCCTGTCCCGATGATTCCAATCTTCATGTAGACCACTCCTTTCTCTAATCTCTTTCGGGAACGTCTATTCAATTTCCTGTACAAAAAAAAGGCGACCTATTTGGAATAGGCCGCCTTTCATCACTTACTTTTTGAAGTTCGTGTTTTTGATCCAGTCTTCGAGCTTGTCCTTGAGGACTGTGAAGCCTGGCGCTTCTTCTTGCTTGAAGTTTGAAGCTTCGTTGCGGCGTGGTGCGCCACGACGAGCTGGCTTAGCCGACTTCTCGCGTTTTGGTGCTTCTTGTGTCGCTTTCATTGAAAGCTTGATTTTCTTAGATGCTTCATCAACATCAAGAATTTTCACTTCAACTTCTTGGCCGACTTGAACGTACTCGTTCACGTCTTTCACGTAGTCATGTGAGATTTCAGAGATGTGGACAAGACCTTGTGTCTCGTCGTCGAGTGCGACGAACGCACCGAAAGGTTGAATTCCTGTTACTTTACCTTTTAAAACTTGATCTTTTTCGTATTTTGCCATTACAAACACTCCTATGCTAAATTCATCAACTTACTATAACATACTTTTTTCGATAAAGTGTAGAAAATAGTAAAAAAGATTATTTAGGATTATTTTGACGTTTCAAAGTCGCACCTCAGGGTAAATACAAATCAAGCAAGACTTCAAGTATTCCCCCCTGATTCCGCTAGGCTAACGCCTAGCCCTTTTTTTGTTTTAAGATGTCGCAAACGTCCGCTGCTAGCCGATGTCATAGACATCCCCACTAGCCATCTCGTCCAAACTCATCGCGAATCGACCGACCGATATCCCCAAGTCCGTCGCGGTCGGTTCGTACGAATGTTCAAGGTTCGGGTGCCTCACTCATTTACCTTCTAATCCGCCCTCAATCTCGACCCCATAATCTATATTCACACGCCACTTTCGTTTATCTTCCCATTTTATGTTACATCGTTCAACCCATTTTAGAATAATCGGTCGATATTCGGTCGTGGCGAGGCGCGATCACCGTTAACCTTATCGTCAAAACGTCAACAGACCCTCATCGCTGAGAGTCTGTCGTTGATGTTGCCAGTTCAAACTGTTTCATGAACCGATCGATACGGCGGATCGCTTCTTGAAGCTGCTCGATCGACGTCGCATAACTCGCACGGACAAAGCCTTCCCCGCTCGCTCCGAACGCATTGCCCGGAACGACCGCCACTCGCTCTTCAAGCAGCAACCGTTCGGCGAACTCTTCGCTCGAAAGCCCGGTATGGCGGATGGATGGGAATGCATAGAACGCACCACCCGGGACGTGGGTCGGGAGACCTGCGTCGTTTAACGCCTGGATAAAATAGTTACGACGCTGGCGATAACTCTTCACCATCTTCGGGACGTGTTGGTCACGGCTGCGCAACGCCTCTAGCCCTCCAAATTGGACGAGCGTCGGCGCACACATCATGCCGTACTGATGCACTTTAAGCATTTCCCGGGTCACGACTTCCGGTGCACACGTGAAGCCGAGGCGCCATCCGGTCATCGCGAACGCTTTTGAGAAACCGTTGATGACGATCGTCCGCTCGCGCATGTCGTGGAGCGTCGCAAAGCTCGTGAACGGGGCATCGTAAGACAGCTCTGCGTAGATCTCATCGCTCAAAACCCACAAATCATGTTTCGTAGCGAGTTCCGCGATTTCGGCAAGTTCGTCGCCCGTCATCGTCGCGCCGGTCGGGTTCGACGGGAAGCAGAGCAAAATCGCTTTTGTCCGTTCCGTGATCGCTGCTGCGACGTCGTCCCGATTCAAGCGGAACCCGGATTCCGGACGACAAGCGACCGGGACGACGGTCCCACCGGCTAATTCAATGAGCGGCCCGTAGGAGACGAAAGCTGGCTCGACGACGAGAACCTCGTCACCTGGGTTCAATAAAGCACGGAAGGCGATATCGAGCGCCTGAGACGCCCCTGTCGTGACGATCAGTTCGGTCGCCGGGTCATACGTGACGTCAAAACGGTCGGTCATGTAACGAGCAATCGCTTCACGCAGCTCGAGTAGGCCCGCGTTGGCACTATAAGCCGTATAGCCTTGCTCGAGTGCCGCGTAGCTCGCTTCGCGGACGTTCCATGGCGTGATGAAGTCCGGCTCTCCCACCCCAAGAGAGACGACATTTTCCATCGTCTGTGCCAAATCGAAGAAACGGCGAATGCCAGACGGCTTCATCGAGACGACTTGATTCGATAGCGACTTCATGGCGTGATGTTCAACCGTTTGTCTTCGACTTGCGGGGTGAACAAAATACCGTCATGCTTGTACGTCTTCAACTTGAAGTGGGTCGTCGTCGACACGACCGAGTCAAGCGGTGACAGTTTATCCGAGACGAACGACGCCACGTCTTGGAGCGAACTCGCCCGGATGACGACTTGCAGGTCGTACGCGCCCGACATCAAATAGAGAGCCGTCACTTCCGGGAAGCGGTAAATCCGCTCGGCTACCTCGTCAAACCCGCGACCTCGCTTCGGTGTGACTTTGACGTCGATGAACGCCGTGACATCGTGACGGTTGATCTTCTGCCAGTTGATCATCGCCCGGAAACCGAGCAAGATGCCGTCCGCTTTGAACTTCTCGAGCATCGTTTCGACGGTCGCCTCATCGGTCGCGAGCAAGTCCGCGAGCAACTTCGTCTCGAGGTATCCTTTTTCTTCAAGCAATTCCAAAAGTTCTAACTCTTTTGTTGTGTACATATTAGTTGTCTCCTTCCGTTCTACCGGGAAACGTCCCTGCGAACGACCTTTCTGTCTGTCTCACGTAGTCCCGCCGTTCGGACTGGACGATGTGAAAATTCTTCATCTCCATATTCACCAAGCCGTGTTTTTGACAAAACCGCTCAAAGTACCGTCGACGCGTCTCATCTTGTTTCGCCGATAAGTTGTCGGTTCCGTTAAAAGCGTAGAGCACCGTCGCCCGGGCTGGATGAACGACCGTCCCGTGCTCGATCACACGTAAAATAAAGTCCCAGTCCCAATAGTTATAAACCGTCTCATCGAACATGCCGATGACGTCGTGAAGCCGCTTGCGGTAGAGCGTGCCGGACGGGATGAACGTCGAGTCTTGCCGAATCCGGTCCAAGTCGAGCTCGTAGGCGAACGCCTCCCACTCCGTGACGACCCGCCGCCCGTCTTGCCATGTGAACCGAAACAGTTCCGCATCGGTGAAAACGAGGTCTGCCGTCGTCAAATCATCGAGTGCTCGTTCGATATGGGTCGGCATGAGTAAATCATCGTCATCTAATAAAAGAATGTATTCGCCTCTCGCCTCCATCACGCCTCGGTTTCGCGCTTTGACGTGATGATTTTCTTCAAGTTCGATCAACCGAACCGACAATCGATTCAAAAAAGGCGCCAAAAGATGTTGCTTTGGCGGCCCATCATTATTTACTACAAGCACTTCGAACTGTTGAAACGTCTGTACCGTCAAACTCTCGAGTAGTTCCGTCAGTTCCGCCTCGCGTGCGTAGGCCGGAATGACGATCGAAACGAGCGGGTTCATCCGCGGTAAGCAGTTTCGACGTGCGGTAAGATCGCTTCCCAGCTGACGCCGTTCTCTTTTGATACTGTGACAAAATCGCCGTAAGCGAAGACGCTCTCGACACCTTCGATCGTGACGAGTTTCGCGAGAAGCGGTTGCTCTGTTGATTCGCCGGCTTTCACGCTTTGGCTCTTAGCTCCGAAGACGTTTTCAGGAAGCGTGATTTTCATTGCATTTGGATTAGGTGTTGGATCGATTCGTAACATGTTGGTTCCCCCTTATAATTGACAAGCTTCTGAAGATGTAAGTAATTGTCTGGCCATGGCGCGCGTGTCGTCCTCAGACGGGCACTCTCCAAACGAATCCGTTAGAATGCGACGGATCCTTTCATTCAACTCCGCTTCCGAGTCGATCTGCACGAGCGCCACTGTGATGTCATCGAACTCTGGCCCGTAAGACCCAAGCCCGTAACCGAGCGGGTCCCATGCTAATAATAAATCTTCTGAACGCATTTTTAAAACCCTTCTTTTTAGCCTTGATAGTATATCGTACTTCCTCAATCTACCGCACTTTTGACGATGGCGCTAGCCTTACCTCGGATTTCCCGCTTTTTCAAATCGAGACAACACTATATCTAGTATTGGTTCCTGGTCATAACTTTTTTACTGATTCATGAAATCAAAGACGTTCTCCTCTCTTTTCGTATTGACAAACCAGATTGAACGCTTACAAAAAAAGTGGACAGCTTTGACCTCGGGAGTTGGTAAATCTTTTTTTCGTCTCATATCACGTCTCAAAACGGTTGAGAGAGCCGTTTTAGAGTAAAAGTAATTCGCATCGTCACAGTTTTATAAATTTCAATGATTGCAAAACTAAATATGGGTGATTTATGATTAAAAAGAGAATAAAACGTCAATATATAGTTAACGGATATTTATCACGTTCTATCCCCATTGACGTTGAATCGGACAAGTTCCGCTATACCTTTATAATTTCTACACCCGAAGAAGGAGTGATCGTTTTGACATCCCCTATCCACCACGAGACGATGTTGCCGGCAACACCAACCCTTGCCGACGTAGCGACATTGATCCAATCCTTAACACAACGTTACCCGCAGCTCAGCGTCGCACGCTACGAGGAACGTTTGATTCGAGCACTCGATTCAAAATCACTGACACAAGATGTAGTATATGACTTGATGACGATGCACGCCCTCGATATGTTGAAGGCTGAAGAGCCGGACTGGACGTTCGTCGCGACCGAGATGTACTTAAACCGTCTCTACCTTGAAGCAGCACGCAACCGCGGGTATGACGCTTCGATGCGTTACGGCTCACTCTATTCGATGATCGAGACGCTGACGAACAAAGGCATCTTCACGTCGGCGTTAATTGACACATACTCTAAAGAAGATATCGCTTATTTAGAGACGTTGATCGACCCGTCACGCGATCGTCTCTTCACTTACATCGGCCTACGGACGTTGGCGGACCGTTACCTCGGACGCGATCACGTCAAAAACTTATATGAGCTCCCACAAGAGCGGTTTATGGTCATCGCCATGACGCTCATGCAAAACGAGGCCGCGTCTAAGCGGGTCCAACTTGCCGAAGAAGCCTACTGGGCGCTATCGAACCTGTACATGACCGTCGCCACGCCGACGCTCTCGAACGCTGGTAAATCGTACGGGCAGCTTAGCTCTTGCTTCATCGATACGGTCGACGATTCACTCCGCGGTATTTACGACTCGAACACGGACGTGGCCACACTTTCAAAAGGCGGCGGTGGCATCGGGGTGTACCTCGGCAAAATCCGTTCACGCGGAAGTGACATTAAAGGATTCAAAGGTGTCTCGAGCGGCGCGTTGCCTTGGATGAAGCAGTTGAACAACACGGCCGTCTCGGTCGACCAGCTCGGCATGCGTCAAGGCTCGATCGCCGTCTACTTGGACATCTGGCACAAGGATATCTTTGAATTCCTCGATGCCAAGTTGAACAACGGCGATGAGCGCCTCCGCACTCATGACTTGTTCACCGGCGTCTGTTTACCGGACTTGTTCATGCGTACCGTCGAAGCGCGTGGCGATTGGCATTTGTTCGACCCGCATGAGATTCGCACGGTCATGGGCTTCAGCCTTGAAGACTTCTACGACGAGACGGACAACGGCGGTTCGTTCACCGAGAAATATACAGCTTGTGTCAATAATCCGGAGCTCACGCGTGTAACTGTGCCGGCCATCGACCTCGTCAAACGCTACATGCGCTCACAGCTCGAGACGGGCACACCGTACATGTTCTTCCGGGATGCGGTCAACCGCGCCAACCCGAACAAACATGCAGGTATGATTTACAGCTCCAACCTCTGTTCAGAAATCGCTCAGAACATGTCGGCGACGACAATCGACGAAGAGTATACGCAAGACGGGAAAATCGTCATCACGAAGACGCCGGGCGACTTTGTCGTCTGTAACTTGAGCTCGATCGCACTCGCGCGCGCCGTCAAATCCGACGTGCTCGAGCGCCTCATCCCGATTCAAATGCGAATGCTCGATAACGTCATCGACCTGAACACGATCGAAGTGCCACAAGCGATGATCACGAACCAAAAATATCGTTCTGTCGGTCTCGGCACGTTCGGGTGGCACCATTTGCTCGCCCTCGAAGGCATCCGCTGGGAATCGGTCGACGCCGTCCAGTACGCTGAGAAACTTTACGAAAAAATCGCCTATCTCACGATTCACGCTTCGATGGAACTCGCGAAAGAAAAAGGCGCGTTCGGCGTGTTCGAAGGTTCGGAATGGCACACGGGCGAATACTTCAGTCGCCGCAACTACCGGTCGCACGACGAGCTCGACTGGGACGGCCTCGCGGCCGAGGTTCACCAAAACGGTGTCCGCAACGCCTACATGATGGCCGTCGCACCGAACTCGTCGACAGCGATCATCGCCGGTAGCACCGCTTCGATCGACCCGATTTATAAGAAAGTATATTCGGAAGAAAAGAAAAATTATAAGATCCCAGTGACCGTCCCTGACCTCAACTCGGAGACGAACTGGTTCTACAAATCAGCGTTTGAAGTCGACCAACTTTGGAGCATCCGTCAAAACGCGGCCCGCCAACGCCACATCGACCAAGCGATCAGTTTCAACTTATACGTCAAGAACGACGTGAAGGCGACTGAAATGCTGGGGATGCACCTCGAGGCATGGTCGCTCGGTATGAAATCGATCTATTACACGCGTTCAACGACCGTCGAAGTCGATGAATGCGAATCGTGTTCGTCGTAACATCTGTTTAACGAAAGGTGGGACCTAACCATGAACGTCGCAATCGTCTATAGTTCAATGAGCGGGAATACAGAAGAGGTCGCCGAGTTGATTCAGGCGACCCACGTCAATCGGGGTGACCGTGCCGTCTTGTACGAAGCGGACCGCATCGGCCATCGCGAGGCCGGGGCGCTCGCCACGTACGACCTCGTCTATTTCGGGTCGTACACGTGGGCCGATGGCGTCTTGCCAGACGAGATGAAAGATACGTTCCGGCTTCTCTTGAAAGAGCAGTCGGTACCGATTCGTCAAGCCGCCGTCTTCGGGACGGGTGACAAGATGTTCGTTCATTTCTGCCGCGCTGTCGACGAGATGGCGTACCACCTTTCGAAATTTGGAATCCCCCTTGCCGGTGAACTGTTGAAAATCGAACAGTCGCCGCGCAACCAACCGTACAACGTCCGTGCTTGGACCGAGCGGTTGGCACGAAACGCCGAAGAAGGAGTTCACGTCTATGACCATTCAAAAGATCAAACTACTGTCGCCCAAACATCCTAACCGGGCGACAGCCATTATCGGTGGCGAGACGAGTTCGATCGTCAACTGGAACGATATCGCCTATCCGCAATTTTATACGATTTATAAACAGTTACTGTCTAACTTTTGGATCCCAGATGAGATCTCGATGTCAAAAGACATGCAACAATGGCCGCAACTGACCGAGCGTGAACAAGACGCGTTCAAGCGGATCATCGGCTTGTTGTCGATTCTCGACTCGGTGCAGACGCGCTACATTCTCGAGTCGGCGATGTTCTCTTCCGACTCGTCGGTCCACTCGGTGCTCGCCATCATCGCCCAGCAAGAAGTCGTCCATAATCAATCGTACAGCTACGTGTTATCGAGTCTCGTTCCGCTCAGCGAGCAGAACCGCATCTTCGATATCGCCAAAGATGACGAGATGGTCATGAAACGCAATCAGTTCATCTTAGACTTGTATGAAGATTTCCGGGCCGTGCCGAACGCGGAGAACTTCGCGAAGTCTCTCGTCGCCTCGGTCATCCTTGAAGGCATCAACTTCTATTCCGGATTCGCCTACTTCTATAACCTCGCCCGTCATCAGAAGATGGTCGGGACGTCGACGATGATCAGCTATATCCAACGGGACGAGATGCAACATTCGCATTTCGTCAGCCAGCTGCTTCGCGCCGTCTTGACCGAGAACCCGGAAATCGACGCCGACGGAAGCTTCAGCCAGTTCGTCTACGACACGATGGGACAAGCGGTCGACCTCGAGATCGAGTGGTGCGAATACGTACTCCGTGACCTCGATGGCCTCGACGTCAGCGAGATGCGTGATTACATCAAATATCTTGCCAACAAACGCCTGCGCGTCATCGGATTGAACGATTTGTATGAAGGCTTCAACGAGGACGTCATGCCGTGGATCCGTGCCTATTCGGACGACTCGCTCAACGCGACGAAATCCGATTTCTTCGAACAAAAATCACGCTCATACGCGAAAGTGACCGACGCCAACGGCTTCGACGACTTATAAGCCAAGCCCTCGCCCATTCGGACGAGGGCTTGATTACTACATAAAAGGAAGGCCCCGGCTCAAAATGAGCCGGGGCCTTCTGTATACTCCTGCGCGAGCAGGTTGGAATTAATGGTATGCTCTCACGTATTGGGCAATACCTTCAGCAACACCGATTGCCATGCGCTGGCGTGATGCTTCACTACGAAGGTGGACAATATCTTGCGGAGACGAGATGAACCCGAGTTCAACGAGTGCTGACGGCATCGTGTTATACGTGATGACGTAGTAGTTCGCCGTCTTGACACCGCGGTTTCTCATCCCTGACATTTCACTCATCAAATTCGATTGGATGTTCGTTGCGAGCACCCGACTCTTGGCACTATGGGCCGATGAGGTCGAGTAGAACGTTTCGACTCCGTTTGCCGCGGATGACGTCGCCGCGTTCGTATGCAGGCTGACGAAGAGATCGCCACGTAAGTTTCTAGCCGCTTGGACACGTTGATTGAGCGTCAAGTAAACGTCTGTCGAACGTGTCAACCGGACTTCGTAACCATACTTCGAACGAAGATACGCTTCCGTACGTTTCGTCACGTCGAGTACGACCGTTTTCTCATAAAGCGAACTTCTTACTGCACCCGGATCGGTTCCACCGTGTCCGGCATCGAGAATGATGACAGCACCGCTCAATACATTCGGTTTCGTCGCCATCGTGAAGGCCGCTGAGATGAACCCATCGCGTCCGTTGTACTTGATCTTATAGAAGCCGTTCGCTGAACCGTAGTGATCGACTTGCGTGCCGTGCGTAAGTTTCCCGAGTACCGTCGAGCTGGTCGAAGCCGTCGCTCGGACGTTCAAGGCGTCACCCGGCGTGTTCGTGAACACTTTACCTTGTGGCGCTGCGGCAGGTGCTGATGGTGCCGCACCGGCAGTCAACCATGAAGTCGCTGTGTAATATGTCTTCGCCCCGACAAATACGGTCGACCAGCTTGAGTTATATGGGCTGTATGTCACTGCCGAATACTGCGGCAAGACGAGCAACACCGATGAACCCTGGTGCGTTTTACCGAACAAGTTAATGTTGCGGTTGGCATACCCTTGAATCTTCGTCTCTACTGGCTTTGTCGTCGTCGGTGGTTGGACCGGGGCAACGCCTGGCGTGATCCATGCCGTCGGCGTGTAGTACGTGTCGTTGCCGATATAGACGGTCGACCAGCTCGAGTTGTACTTGCTCGATGCGACTACCGTGTTCAACGGAAGTACTTTAACGACTTTCGATGCTTGGTTGCGCGTATCGAACAATTTTAATTCCCGGTTCGCGTAGCCAGTCTCTGTCGTCGTCGCCGGCTTCAGTGTCCCGGCTGTAATTCCTCGAGTCGGTGTGTAGTAGGTCTTTGTGCCTTCATAAATAACCGACCAGCTCGAGTTGTGGATGCTGAACGTGACAGCGCGCTTGGCCGAGATTGTTTTCGCGACCGGTGATGTTTGTAGCGTGCGATTGAACAGCTGAATGTCGCGATTCGTGTAGCCCGATTGCTTTTTAGGCGCTGAAACGACTAACTTTGGCGCAAGGTAAGCTTTCGCCGCGTAGTACGTCTTTCCATTCAAGAACACTTTGGCCCATGATGAGTTATGGACGGCATAGTTCACTTCAGTGCCTTTTTTAAGCGTCGTAACGATTTTTGCATCACGGTGTGACGTCACTCGAATGTTCAAGTTTTCTGTCGTGACGCCTGTCGATGATGCTGCTTGCGTCTTGATCGTCGTCGGTGACGAGACGATCCGTTTAATATACGGGGCCGAAGCATAGTAAGTGCGACTATTTAAATACACTTTATGCCATGATTGGTTATAAGTCCCATACTTTACTTTCGTGCCTTTCGGTAACGTCGTGATGACGGCTCCCGTCGTGCTTGGTTTCGATCGAACGTTTAAATTGACAGTCGTTTCGCCATCTAATGTCGATGCCTCAACCGCAGGGATTTGAGCACCGAACAACAACAGCGATAAGATGAGAGCAACTTTCAATAGCTTCATTTTCATCCAAAATATTCCTTTCTTCTCGCGCTAATTTCTACTAACAACACCTTCATAGTAGCATAACGCTTTTTAAAAAAAAGTAAGTATTTGAAAAAAAGATGAATATTTTTGATAAAAAGGGGAATACTTTTCTACCAGTTTTTACGAATAATAATAAATTTGTCTATTCCATGCCATTCTTCGTCGATTATGAACGATTCCGGCACCTTCCAGTCTTGCTCGAGAGAGGACGTCATGATGAACGGCTCGTCCGGTTGACGAACGACGAACCCATCCAGCCCTTCGACATGGGCAATCTTTAAAAATCGTTCCATGTTATATTCTCGTTCTCTATATCGGCTCGCTTCCTCCGAAGGTTTAGCCTCAATTCCTCCCCAATATCGACCAGGTTTAAAACGCGTGTACAATCGCACCGACGATTCGGTGATCGGATCAGGCGTATGATCGAACCGCCCGAAATCGCGCGCGGATTTCTCATCGATCAGCGAACCGATTTCCGCATACAAATCAAGCTCAATCTCGCGTGCGATATCGAACACCGCTGCTTGGACGCTCTCGATTCGATACTGTAACGAACCCGGTGTCGATGATGCTTTCAATTTTTTATCCCCTTCGTAGGCGTTCAAGGTCCGGGCAACCTCCCCCGCTTCCCGAACGAGCGAATAGTAAGCGCGATGAACGAGGCGCTCGCCTCGTCCGTTCGATTGATCGTCAAGTTCGATCGCATACTGATTGGCGAGACAAGTTGAAATGACGAATACGTCTAACAGCTCTTCCACGAGCGCTGCTTCGTCCTGGTCATGCAAGGCACCACCCACTTCCCCCACTTCTTCTAATAACCTTGCCAAGCCTGATAACGGCCGCCAATATCCTCCTAAGTGGATAATCATCCGATCGATTTTCTGTTGAATCTCCTTCATATTTACTCACCTATCCATCCTCTTCATTTACCAGTTGCGTGGTATACTATGCTCAATCCAATTGTTAGGAAAGGGGCAACGCCTCATGTCTCCTGTAAGACTTTGGCAATTACTTCGGTTTCTCCTTGTCGGCATCGGACTCGTGCTCGTTATTTGGGGACTGAGCGTCCTCTTTACGTACACGTATCCTTTCGTGTTCGCTTTCTTGTTATCCTTGTTGACAGTCCCCCTCGTCAACTTGTTCGAGCGTGAAACGAAGATCCCGCGTGCCCTTGGCACCCTCGTTTCACTGCTAATCGTCATGAGTCTTGTCAGCAGCGTCATCGCCATCGTCGTCACCCAATTGATCCGTTACTTGACGATTGCGGCCGAAAAACTTCCAGACCAGATCGAGACGTTCACTGCCTACGTGCAGCGTATGTTCAATCAAAAAATCGCCCCGTTCGTCAACGACGCCTACGACAGCATCCAGCGGTTAAACCCTGGTCAAACGACATCGCTCGAAGGTGGCATCACTGAAATCGGCGTCCAACTCGGTGCCGCGATCGGCGTCCTGTCACGAGGTGTCGCCGGGCTCCTGCAAGACATCCTGAGCGCACTCCCGCTCGTCCTGCTCTTGTTCGTCGTCATCGTCCTAGCCTGGTTCTTCATCACGAAAGACTGGCCGTCTTACATGCGTTCGATCGAACGGTTGAATAAACGAAAAGGCTTTAAAGAGTTCGAACTCGTCATGCTCAATTTACGTTCGGCTTTGTTCGGCTATGTCCGGGCCCAATTGACCCTCATTTCCATCACGTTCGGAATCGTCTTGGTCGGGATGTTCATTCTACGTGTCGACAACCCGTTCTCATTCGCCTTGTTAGCCGCCTTCTTTGATCTGTTGCCTTACCTCGGTGTCGGGACACTCTTAGTGCCATGGGCAGCCTACGCGGCCATCTCAGGCGACTGGTTCAGCGCGATCGGGCTTCTCGTGCTCTATATCCTCGTCATCGTCCAACGTAACTTGGCCGAGCCGAAGATCGTCGGCTCTCATATCGGCCTCGATCCGCTCGCGGCTTTGATCTCGATCTTTGTCGGTCTGCAACTGTTCGGTGTCCTCGGTTTCATTTTAGGACCAGTCCTCGCGGTATTGCTGAAAGCACTCTACAACGCCCAAGTATTTCATTACATATGGAAGTTCGTCCTCGGACCGATCCAGACACCAAAAGAGCGATGACGCGGTCATCGCTCTTTTGTCTTCGGTACCGCTACGAACGGTAATCCCTCTGTTTGATGCGGATGCGTCTCTAAGCCTGTCGTCCCGGCCTCATAGGCGGCGACGGCAAGGATACATGCGTCGATGATATCGTCGACTTTGACGTTCGACATCTTCCACTTCCACGGCGAACTTTTCGAATAGCGCCGCAACAGCTCGATCCGTTCGGCCTCGCCGGCCTCAGTCTTTTTGCTGAAATCGGCCTCGTGTCCGGTCATGACGGCGAAACAGACTTCCGGATGCGACTCATACACGTCTTCAGCCGTAATCGTTTGAAACTCACGAATACGCGGCACGAGGTTCCATGCTTGCTTGCTGATTCCTTTTCCAATCAGTTCGCGGCTTCTCACATTGGCGGCTTCATACGTCTGTTCCATCACGACGTCTTGAATCGGCGGCGTGAAGATCGACGACTT
Organism: Exiguobacterium sp. SH3S1; assembly: GCF_004337105.1. Taxonomy (NCBI): domain Bacteria; kingdom Bacillati; phylum Bacillota; class Bacilli; order Caryophanales; genus Exiguobacterium; species Exiguobacterium sp. SH3S1. The sequence continues at coordinate 176,334 of NZ_SJUW01000002.1, forward strand.
CCGTTGCTTCAACTGGGCCCGCATCCACGCATCGCACGTCCGGTCCGGGTTTGAGATCGTCCCGAGATCGTTCGGCATGTCGACGAAGTGGATTGCCCCGTCAATCAATAAATCTTCCAACTGTTCTGAGATGGTCAAGCACAGCGAGATGCTATCGTACGTGATACGTACCCAGCCTCCGCGTGCCCCATCAATTCCTACTCCGACCACGGCGTCCCTCCTGAATCAAAAACAAAACTCCGAGCACCGCACTAAAGACGGATACCCCCAACAACAACTGGCTCGGCCAAGCCGCATAGCCGAGACCTGCGACGATGGCCAAACCGATCAACATCAATCCGAATTTCAACGCTTCCATCCTTCGAGCATTGACGCAAGTGTACGTACCATGACACCGGTCGGGCCTTTTGGACCGAGATCACTCGCCGCAGAACGCTCGCTCGTTCCCGCGATATCGAGGTGGAGCCACGGCGTGTCACCGACAAACTCGCCGACGAACGCGCCACCGAAAATCATATGACCGTAACGGCCCGGTGAGTTGTTCAAGTCAGCGACTTCAGATTTCCGAACTTGCTTGATGAACACATCAAAGTAAGGCATTTGCCAAACGAGCTCATTCGTTGCTCGGCTCGCCGTCTCTAGTGCCTCATAGAGCGAGTCGTCGTTCGTCAGGCAACCCGTCACCTCAGTACCGAGCGCGACGAGTACACCGCCTGTCAGCGTCGCTACGTCGATGATGGCTTTCGGCTCATACGTCTTCGCGAACGTCACCGCATCGGCAAGAACGAGTCGTCCTTCCGCATCGGTATTGAGCACTTCGATCGTTTTCCCGTTCATCGCCGTAATGACGTCGTCCGGTTTGAACGCGTCTCCTGAAATCATGTTGTCCGTTGCCGGAATGACGCCGAGCACGTTGACAGCCGGTTTCGTCGTCGCGAGCGTCTCAAACAGACCGAGCACGGTGGCCGCACCACCCATATCGCCTTTCATCCCGACGATCCCGTCTTTCGGCTTGATCGAGTAACCGCCCGTGTCGAACGTGACACCTTTTCCGACGACGGCAATCGGCGCATCGTCACCGGCACCGTTGTACTCGAGCACGATCAACTTCGGCGGAATTGTCGAACCTTGATTGACGGCGAGCAGCGCCCCCATACCGAGCGCCTCCATCTCTTCTTTTTCAATGATTCGATGGCTGAAACCATGACGTTCGGCCAGGTCGACGGCGTAGTCAGCTAGCGCCACTGCGTCCAAAATGTTAGCCGGCATCATCGTCAACGTCCGAGCGACGTTGGCCCCACGCCCGTATGCGGCACCCGCTTCGACGTCCGCTTCGTTCGCGTCTCCTAAAAGGGTGATCGTCACGTCCGGTGCCGCCGATTTTGGCGCCGACTTGTATGTAGGATGCTCATACGTCGCCATCTCATACGCTTCGGCGAACAAGCTCGCCGTTCCTGTTTCAAACGTGTCGAGCGCGACCGCGACGTCCGTGAAGGCGCGGGCTTTGATTTCTTTCGCGACTTTCCCGAACCAATTCCGTAAGTTTTCGACGGACGAATCGTTGCGTTGTCCTAAACCCACGAACAGCACGCGTTTGATATTCCCCTCAAACGTCGGCACGATCGACACTTCCCCTGTCTTCGTCGAGATGTCAGCTGACTGGATGAGCGATTTGACGCGCCCGTTGAACAACGTGTCGAGCCCTGCTTCGACGGCGTCGGCCGCCCCGATTCCGACAACGACTGTGTCGTGTGAACCGGTCCAGTCTAATTCAGCGAATTGATACATATTTGCCACTTCCCTTCTTTATATAGGGTAAGCATAACGAACTTCATCGAAATAATGAAATAGTATGCGCAATCGTCGCTAATTCTTCAAATTCAAAAGCTATCTCCTCGTTGTGACGATGATTTATTTTATGATAGGATAGGAAAGTACGCAATCAGGCATCCCTCGTGCTCGAGGCGAGGCCATTTTGTTCGGTCGAGGCTTCCCCTAGTAGTAGACCGTTGCTACTTTAATCTTCCGGGTTTTCGTTAGTTCCTTTTTCATTTCGGGTAAGAACTAACGAGGTAACCGTTGGAAAGAACACTATATCTTTGAAGAGAGGGATTACGCTTATGTCACACATTAAAGGTATTGGCGCATCTGCAGGAATCGCAGTTGCGAAAGCATTCGTCATGGAGACACCTTCATTTGACATCCCGACGAACAAAATCGAGGACGTAACCGCTGAGAAGGCGCGTTTCCAAGCAGCCATCGATCAGTCGAAAACAGAACTCGAAGAAATCCGCCAGATCACACTGCGTGAACTCGGAGAAGACAAGGCTGAGATTTTCTCGGCTCACTTGCTCATCGTGGAAGACCCAGAAATCGTCTCGCAAGTGAACGAAAAAATTGAAAGCGAACACATGAACGCTGCGAAAGCGCTCGATGAAGTCGCTCAAACGATGATCATGATCTTTGAATCGATGGACAACGAGTACATGCGCGAGCGCGCGGCTGATGTCCGCGACGTCACAAAACGCGTCATGGCCCACATCCTCGGCGTCACGTTCATGACACCTGCTTCAATTTCAGAGGAAGTCATCATCATCGCTGAAGATTTGACACCGTCTGATACAGCTCAGCTCAACCGCAAATACGTCAAAGGGTTCGCGACAAACATTGGCGGTCGTACGTCACACTCGGCCATCATGTCGCGCTCACTTGAAATCCCGGCAGTCGTCGGAACAAAAGTCGCACTCGAAGAAATCAAGAACGGCGACCTCGTCGTCATCGACGGGACAGAAGGAGACGTTTTCGTCAATCCGTCTGAAGAACTAGTCAATGAATACGTCGCAAAACGTGCGTCATTCGAAGCGTACAAAGAAGAATTGAAGCAACTCGTCAACGAAGAGTCTGTCACTGCAGACGGTCATAAAGTGAAACTCGCGGCGAACATCGGGACACCGAACGACCTTGAAGGCGTTCTTAAAAACGGTTCTGATGCGATCGGTCTTTACCGGACAGAATTCCTTTACATGGATTCAGAAACGTTCCCGACTGAAGAAGAGCAGTATACTGCATACAAAACAGTAATCGAAGGTATGGAAGGCAAACAAGTCGTCATCCGTACGCTCGACATTGGTGGAGATAAAGAATTATCTTACCTCGACCTTCCGAAAGAGATGAACCCGTTCCTCGGCTATCGCGCCATCCGCCTTTGCCTTGAAGAAACGGACTTGTTCCGCACACAACTTCGCGCCCTTCTCCGCGCCTCGGCTCACGGTGACCTCGCTATCATGTTCCCAATGATCGCGACACTTGAAGAGTTCCGCGCGGCGAAAGCCCTTCTTCTCGAAGAAGAAGCGAAGTTGAAAGCAGAAGGCATCGCTGTCGGTAACTACGAGACAGGGATGATGGTCGAAATTCCTTCGACAGCTGTCATGGCGAAACAATTTGCGAAAGAAGTCGACTTCTTCTCTGTCGGCACGAACGACTTGATTCAATACACGATGGCAGCTGACCGCATGAACGAGAAAGTCTCGTACTTGTACCAGCCGTTCAACCCGGCCATCTTGAACCTTCTCCAAAACGTCATCACAGAAGCACACAAAGCAGGCAAATGGGTCGGCATGTGTGGCGAAATGGCTGGAGAAGAGCTCGCGATTCCAATCCTGCTCGGACTTGGCCTCGACGAGTTCTCGATGTCGGCTTCAAGCGTCCTTCGCGCACGTAGCCTCGTCAAACGTCTTACGAAAGCTGAAACAGAAGCGATCGTCAACGACGTCCTCAACATGGATACAGCCGAAGAAGTCGTCAACTTCATCAGCCAAAAATTCGATATTAAAGCATAATCAAAAGTGGCTCTCGCAAAATTGCGAGAGCCACTTTTTTTTGCGCTTATTCCGCGCCTTTGTCATCCGTTCTAAAATCGAGCGCTTCCCCGGCGACGACCGTCTCTCCGAACGGTACGACGACGACTTTGCCGTCCCCGTTCGTCCAAATGATCGGCGTGATAAGCGACGGGACTTTGTCACGGATCAAGTCGAGGTCGACATCGAGCAGAATATCTCCCGCTTCGACGCGGTCGCCTTCTTTCACTTTGGCGACGAACCCTTCCCCTTTCAGATTGACCGTATCAAGACCGACGTGGATGAGAATCTCGCGTCCGTCGTCCGCGAGCAGCCCAATCGCGTGTTTCGTCGGGAAGAACGTCGTGATCTGACCAGTGACTGGTGCCACGACTTGGCCGGAACTCGGCTCGATCGCGAACCCTTCACCCATCATTCGGCCCGAGAAGACTTGGTCCGGTACATCGTCAAGCGACAAGATGACACCGGACATCGGTGCGAGGAAGCGATGGTCGGCATGCTCGGCCGCTTCCGGCGTGATGACCGCTTTTTCTTTCGGTTTGTACTCGCCACCTTCGATGATGGCGGCAATTTGCGACTTGAGTGTATCGGATTTTGGTCCGAAGATAGCTTGGATGTTATCACCGACTTCAAGCACACCGGCGGCACCCAGATCTTTCAGCAAGTCTTTATCGACTTGTTTGACATCGTTCACGGTGACACGGAGTCGTGTGATACAAGCATCAAGATGCTTGATATTCTCAGGACCGCCGAGACCGACGAGCACTTCGTACGGAAGGTCATCGCCGACGACCGTTCGGGCGCCACGTCCTTCAGCGACGACGTCACGACCTGGAATCTTCAAATCGAACTTCGTGATCGCGAAACGGAATCCAAAGTAATAGATGACCGCGAAGACGAGACCGACTGGAATGACGAGCCACCAAGCCGTCCGGTTCGGTAATACCCCGAACAACATGTAGTCGATGAGTCCGCCCGAGAACGTCATCCCGATTTTTACGTTTAGCAAATGCATCGTCATAAACGAGAGTCCAGCGAACACGGCATGAATACCGAAGAGAAGTGGTGCGACGAAGACGAACGAGAACTCGACCGGTTCTGTGATCCCCGTCAAAAATGAAGTGAGGGCTGCTGAGAAGTAAAGTCCTTCTACGTCTTTACGACGCTCTTTCGGAACGGTGTGGAACATGGCGAGACAGGCGGCAGGCAATCCGAACATCATGAACGGGAACTTCCCGGTCATGTACGTCCCGGCTGTGAAATCGACGCCGTCACGAAGTTGGGCGAAGAAGATCCGTTGGTCCCCTTGGACGAGATCCCCCGCTTGGTTCGTATATTCCCCGAACTGGAACCAAAACGGTGAGTACCAAATATGGTGCAGACCGAACGGGATCAACGAGCGTTCGACCAATCCGAAAACGAAGGCGGAAACCGCCACGTTCGCCTCAATGATCGTGCTCGAGAACGTATTGATGGCAGTACCGATCGGCGGCCAGACATAGGCCAGCGCAATCCCGATCACCAAACTGAACGCGGCGGTCGCAATCGGAACGAAACGTTTACCGGCAAAGAATCCTAAGAAGTCCGGCAACTTGATGTTAAAGTACTTGTTATACGCGAACGCGGCAATTAAACCGGCGATGATACCCCCGAATACCCCCATTTGGAGCGTCGGGATGCCAAGTACCGATGCATAGGCAGGATCCCCCTGGACAATTTCTGCAGTAATCCCGTTCCACGTACTAATAACTTTGTTCATGATCAAATAACCAACGATAGCTGCTAACCCGGCAACACCGTCTCCGTTGGCCAGCCCAATGGCGACCCCGACGGCGAACAACAGACCTAAATTGGCAAACACGATATCCCCGGCATCGGTCATGACTTGCCAAACGAGGACGAGTGCATCATTTGCCAAGAAAGGTAACAGCGAAACGAGATCAGGATTTTGGAACGCAGTACCAAAGGCGAGTAATAGACCGGCTGCCGGCAAAATCGCAACCGGAAGCATGAGCGCTTTCCCGATCCGCTGCAATACACCAAACACTTTCTTCCACATCATGGTTCCTCCTTTTGTCAGAATACTTACTTTTCCCCATCTGATACCAGGCTGAAACCGTTTCCCCACACAAAAAAAGCCAACCCTTAACGGATTGGCTTAATACTTAGTTTGCTTTCTTTTCGTTACCTGAAGCGATGACCGCTTGCATCTCTGATTTCAATGCATCCGAACGCGGTCCAAAGATGGCTTGAATGTTGTTACCGACTTCGAGGACACCAGCTGCCCCGAGACGTTTCAACTCTTCTTTGTTCACTTGGCTCTTATCTTTAACTTCGACGCGAAGACGTGTGATACATGCGTCTAAGTGTTTGATGTTTTGTGAACCACCGAAACCAACGAGGATATCTTGTGCAAGTTCCGAACCAGTAGCAGTTGATTGCTCAACAACTTCATCTTCACGGCCCGGTGTTTTAAGGTTGAACTTACGGATAACGAAACGGAATCCGAAGTAGTAGATGACTGCGAACGCAAGTCCGACTGGAATGACGAGCCACCAGTCTGTACGGTTAGGAAGAACACCGAAGAGAAGGTAGTCGATCAAACCGCCTGAGAACGTCATCCCGATTTTGACGTTCAAAATGTGCATGACCATGAATGAAAGACCAGCGAAGACTGCGTGTACTGCGAAGAGCAATGGAGCGACGAACAAGAATGAGAACTCGATCGGCTCAGTGATACCTGTCAAGAACGATGTGAGTGCTGCCGAAGCCAAGAGACCACCGACGACCGCTTTACGTTCAGGACGTGCTTCATGGTACATCGCAAGTGCTGCTGCAGGAAGACCGAACATCATGAACGGGTATTTACCAGTCATGAACGTACCGGCTGTAAGCTCGGCACCGTCACGGATTTGAGCGAAGAAGATCGCTTGGTCACCGCGGACAATCGTACCAGCTGCATCCGTGTATGATCCGAATTCGAACCAGAACGGTGAGTAGAAGATATGGTGCAAACCGAACGGGATCAATGAACGTTCGATTAAACCGAAGACGAACGCCGCTAACGTGCGGTTTTCAGTCAACATGAAGTTCGAGAACGTGTTCAATCCGTGCTGAACCGGTGGCCAGATGAGAAGCATGACGAAACCAGCGACGACAGCCAATACAGCTGTGACGATCGGGACGAAGCGCTTACCAGCGAAGAAGCCAAGGAATTGCGGCAATTCGATATTGAAGTACTTATTGTATGCCCAGGCCGCTATCAGACCGACGATGATACCACCGAAGACACCTGTTTGAAGTGTTGGGATACCAAGGACTGACGCGTAAGATGGGTCACCTTGTGCGATGATCTCAGGTGTGAGTTCGAGCCAAACACCCATGACTTTGTTCATGATGAGGAACCCGACGATGGCTGCGAGTCCGGCAACGCCGTCCCCTGCTAAACCGATCGCGACACCGACTGCGAATAAGAGTGCTAAGTTCGAGAAGATAATTCCGCCTGCTTGCTCCATGAGCTGAGCAAACTTGACAACGCCTGCGTTCGTCAACCAACCAGCGCGTGACGTAAGGGCTGGGTTTTGCATCGCGTTACCGAATGCGAGAAGAAGACCGGCTGCCGGCAAGATCGCAACAGGAAGCATAAGCGCTTTACCGACTTTTTGAAGAACACCAAAAATCTGCTTAAACATGATAAATCCTCCTTTTGTAATTGTTTGTGTTGAAACCGAACGTAGATGTCAGACAACCGACGTATCTAAACGTTTTCATAATGAACGTTTATAAAAACAGAAACAGGCATGAATAAGGTACAGAACGTAGACTTCTCCTAAATAGAGAAATCGTAGCCGTTCCACTCCTTACTCATGCCTGATCGAATCAGTAACACGTAAGATACGTGGTATCAGTTATCTACTTGTAGTCAGTCGCTGGAGATGCATCGTCAAATATGTCGCTTCACCTCGTGGGACAGGACGCTTTAATTCGCGTTCCATGATGCCCATCAGCTCCCAAGCAGTACTATAGCATAGCGGATATTCTTCACGCAACACCTTTTCTATTTTTTGTGGGGCCTCGACCGTCTCACCTGTCGCAACCCGCTCAACGGCGTACCTTAAGTGCCGAAGTAAGCGCTTATAATCGAGCGAAGTCCGGTCCATTTTGACGTTCAAACGACTCTCAATCGTCTGAACGATCTGTCCGATGATTTGATTATGACGATTGACTTCGAGGACGTTTTTAAACGTCGTCGCCGAATGGATATGAAGGGCGATAAATCCGACTTCGGCATCAGGAAGCAACACGTCGAGGCGCTCGTGGATCATGTCGACGATCCGTTCGGCGAGCGCGTACTCGTTCGGATAGAGCGATTCGGTCTCGAGCAAGAACGGATTCGTCACTTCCATCCCTTGCTCGATTCGTTTCATAGTAAAGAACAAGTGATCGGTCAGGCCGATGTGGATATGTTGGTCAACTTTTTTTCCCGTGCTGCTCTCGATAAAGCCGACGATGTCTTGCATGAAGGCGATGAAGTCTTCATCGACGTGCTTCACGAGCTCGCGGTATTGAGATTGCTCTTCTTTGTCCGTCAATTGATACACTTTCTCCGGGACGCTGGCCGGGTCGACAAGATCGCCCGCTTTCTTGCCGAAGCCAATCCCCTTCCCAAGCAGAATGACTTCCGGATCCGTATCATGTTGACAGATGACAACGCTATTATTCAACACTTTTTTGATCGTATACATCGGTAATGTCATTCGTATCGCATCCCTTACTAATTTAAATCGTTATCTTATCTAGTATATCGGTTCAGCTTCTAAAAAAGTAGGCAGAAACCAAAAAAAGACGAACATTTCTGTCGTCTTTAAAACATCGAGTAACCGCTCTTACGCAAGTACCGGATGGTGACCCCTGCCAAAATGGCACCGAGCAATCCGAATCCGAGCATAAAAATGTCGAGAAACTGCAGACCGAGCAGACGCTCATAGACGTTCGCGAGCGCGGTCGATGTTTCCGTGACGTAGCTTGACAGCTTGACGTTGTCGATCATCATGATGACGAAAATCGGATAGATGAACACGAGCGTCCACGTCTTTTTGAGCAGCATATTCAAGATGAACCCGATGCTGAAGAAGATGACTAAATATAAAATCGCGCCGATGACGGCTTGGATGATATGCATGTGATTGCCCCCTTTTCCCGTTGTCTATTATACCGAAAAGAAATCCGCTTGGTCAAAGAAGTTCACTGAATCGTTGACATGAAAAAACAGCCCGTTCAAATGAACAGGCTGCTCGTTGGCTCAACCGAATCAGAATTTACCTTTTTTAAGGACGAGACCGTATTTTTTGAGCTCGATAAAGTGTTTGTTGTCGATGACTTTCTTCATGAATGAAGCGTTACGACCGAAGATCTTTTTGCCCATGACGATTCCGATTCCATCGTTATGGCCAAGTGACGCGACCGTCCCTTTGCTCTCATACGTGAACTTCGAAGTCGACTTGCCGTTGATGAGCGCAGCGATATTTTTCGCCACGTTGTGCGCTTGCTGTGTCGCAATTTGCGCCGTCGGCGGGTACGGACGGTTTGATACCGGATCCATGACCGCTGAGCAGTCACCGATGATGAAGACGTTATCGTGGCCAGGGGCACGGTTGTCTGCCTCGACCATGACGCGGTTACGGACCGCTTCGAAGCCAGACTTCTCTACGGTCGGACTGCCGCTGACGCCGCCTGTCCACAGGATCGTGTTCGCTGCGATCGTCTCTGTCGTCTCACCTTGGAGTGGACCGAACGTGACGACACCTGGCTCTACAGCTTTGATGCCGTTGCCGAGTTTCATCTCGACGCCGTTACGCTCGAGCCATTTTTGCGCATACGTCGTGAGTTCCGGGTCGAACCCTGGAAGAACCGTTGGCGCTGCCTCGATGTTGACGATGCGGACCGCTTCACGGGGAACATCGTACTGTTTGCAAAGTTCAGGGACACGGTTGACGAGCTCACCGAGGAACTCGATACCTGTGAATCCGGCACCACCGACGACGATCGTGACGAATGCACGGTCAGATGATCCGCTTGTCTTGTATTGTGCGAACGAGTACTCGATATGTTCTTTAATTTTACGAACGCTGTTGAGCGAGTTGATCGTCATCGCGTTCTCTTTAAGGCCCGGGATACCAAACGTTTCCGGTACGCCACCGAGGGCGAAGACGACGTAATCGTACTCGACAGTCGATCCGTCTTCGAGCATCACTTGTTTGGCTGTAGTATCGACGCGATCGACGATCCCTTTGACAAGTTTAACGCGTGATGCATTGACGACATCGTTAATGTAGACACGAGCTTGCTCAGGCTTCATCGTTCCGGCCGCCGGCTCATGAAGCCAAGTCGTTTGGTAATGGTAATCGTGTTTGTTGATCAACGTGATGTTTGCATCTCCAGCTGAGAGCGTCTTTTGCAGGTTTACTGCCGTGATGAGTCCACCGAAACCTGCGCCGAGGATAACAATGTTAGGTCGTTTCATGTTCATTTCCACCTTATTTTAAAAGTTTTGTTTTCCTGAACAACTATGTTGTGTGTTTTTTCACATAGATGTTCACAATAAAGCCTAATTCTTGTTCAACCAATGTTCACAATTGCTTCCCGTTCATTGTACGACGTTTAATCTGTTTTCTCAATGAAAAAGCTTATCTTCTTGAATTTTTTTCGAAAGTATTGCATCTTTGTACTGAATGGATTTAGTTCACGTTAGACCATATAATAGAAGTACACGCTTCATGAGGAGGAATTCGATGAAATCGACGAAAGATGTAGTCATTATCGGTGGCGGTCCGATCGGACTGTTCACCGCATTTTATGCAGGTATGCGCCAACTCGATGCGACGTTGATCGAAAGCTTGCCGCAACTAGGCGGGCAATTATCGACGCTCTATCCAGAGAAATATATTTATGACATCGCCGGCTTCCCGAAAGTGAAGGCCCAAGACTTGGTCGACCAACTGAAAGCGCAAGCCGATCAGTTCGAACAAGATTATCGCCTTGGCGAGACGGTCGAAACGGTCGAGCGACTCGAAGACGGTACGTTCCACATCTCGACGAACAAGGACGAGTACCATACGAAAGCGATCATCATCACAGCCGGCAACGGCGCGTTCGCCGCACGTCCGCTCGGACTGGACGGTTGTGAAGATTATGCGAACCTTCATTACTTCGTCGACAGCATGGAGAAATTCCGCGACCGTCGCGTCATGATCGCCGGCGGCGGCGACTCGGCCGTCGACTGGGCACTCATGCTCGAAGGTATCGCCAAAGAAGTCCATATCGTCCACCGTCGTGACCGCTTCCGGGCTCACGAGCATACGGTCGAACAAATGAAGGCCTCGACGATCAACGTCTGGACGCCTTATAATATCGAATCACTCTCAGGCGCGACGCATATCGAGTCGGTCGAACTGACGGACAAAGATGGCGAATCGAAGTTCGTCGACATCGACGACTTGATTTGTAACTACGGGTTCGTCTCATCGCTCGGCCCGATCAAAAACTGGGGCATGGAGTTTGAGAAAAACACGATCCGTGTCGACTCACGGATGGAGACGACAGTCGCCGGCATCTTCGCTTGCGGTGACATCGCCACGTACGAAGGCAAAGTGAAATTGATCGCGACCGGCTTCGGTGAAGCACCGATCGCCATCAACCAAGTGAAGCAGCTCGTCGACCCGACAGCGCGTCACCCACAACATTCAACCTCGGTATTTGCCGGGAAATAAAGACTGGCCTCTCATCTGCGAACGATGAGAGGCCGTTTTTTCATTTGCGGATCGTTTGAATGATGACACGGTCAATCCAATCATCGAGTTGCGTGAACACGAAGCCAGCTTTTTTCGCCTCGGCGTTCGACATGTAGTAGTCGACGTCCGTATCGTACGGGGACGACGCCCCATCCTTAATGATTTGGACCGGTTTACCGATATGCTGTCCAATTCGTTCCATGAGCGCACCTAGCGAGATGAGGCCGTCGCTCGCGGCGTTGAACGGCCCCCTCACGTCGGCACGGCCGACCCATTCCAAGAAAGCTGCCGCCTCGAAACTCGAGATGAATCCCATCAACGCCTCCGGGTGATGTAATACGATCGGTTCTTCGTTCCGAACCGCGTCGACATAAAATTTTAACCGGTCGGTGTAATCATCCGGCCCTAGGACGATCGGCAACCGCACCGTCGTGACCGGGAATGAGGCCCGATGGAAGAAGTACGATTCGGCCTCTCGTTTCCCTTGTCCGTAATCGTGTTCCGCGTCGAGGTGATATTCATGATGGAGCGGATTGAAGTCGCTCTCTTTTAAAGCTGCCTCTGGCGCATATACGGACATCGTCGACGTGAGCACATATTTCCCGACCCGGTCCATGAAGGCGTCTGTCGCGATCTTCGCCTGATACGGATTGAAACAAATATTGTCGTAGACGAGGTCATACTCGTTGCGTGCGAGGTCTTTCATCGTCGCGACCGACTGACGGTCGCCTTTAATGGAGCGGATGCCTTCCGCTTCCGGCACTTGCAGCTGACCGCGTGTGACGATCGTCACGTCGTCCCCCGCTTCAGCGAGACGGAGCGCGAGCCGTTTCCCAAAGTAACGTGAGCCACCGAAAATCAACACTTTCCTCATCGTACCTACCCCCTTCTCATCCTTCTCCATCCAATATTCCCGTTCATTTCCTCTCATTAACATGCTCACCAAAAAAGGTTGCCGAACATGTCGGCAACCCGTCTATCGTTTAGCAATCCCCGGGCGTGCCGGCGTTCGCCGCCGTCCGAAAACTCGAGCCGCAACCGCACGTCGCGATCGCGTTCGGATTTTTGATCGTGAAGCCCCCGCCAAGCATCGACTGCTTGTAGTCGATCTCGAGCCCGTCGACGACACCGTGGTCAGCTTCGGCGACGATGACGCGGACACCGTAATGGTCGAACTGGACATCCTTGTCCGTCTTGTCTTCATCGAACCCCATCCCATAGGATAGGCCGGTACACCCACCGCCTTGGACTTTGATCCGTAAGAACTGATTTTCAGGGCGTTCGGTCTGTTTCATCATATCGATGACTTGTAGTGCGGCTGGCTCTGTCAAATGAATCATCTGAACTCCTCCTCATTTATCTTCACTTCAAGTCAACTGACTTGTGATTTTGTGAAATATCTTGTATAACTAAACTGTAACAAAAAAAATTAAATCGTTCCATCTTCGGGGCAGGGTGAAATTCCCGACCGGCGGTATTGAAGACAAGTTCTTCTCAGCCCGTGAGCGAGCAAGGCGTTGCTTGCTGATTTCGTGAGATTCGAAAGCCGACAGTAAAGTCTGGATGGGAGAAGATGGCGGCATCCGACCGATATTTGGATGTTTTCTTTGGCGTGGCTTAAACGTTGACGAGAACATCTGTTTCGTATGCGCGTAAACTCTCCCGATTGTTCACACAATCGGGTTTTTCTATGCGACGGGTGCCATTCATCAAGGAGCGACAAAAGGAGAGATTTTGATGAAAACAACGCGCAACAAACGATTGACAACACTGGTGACGCTATCGATGCTCGGGGCGATTTCATTCGTCCTCATGCTCTTTAACTTCCCGCTACCCTTCCTGCCACCATTCCTAAAAGTGGACTTCAGTGACATCCCAGCGCTCGTCGCCGGTATCGTCTTCTCGCCACTCGCAGGTGTCGTGGTCGTCGCTCTCAAAAACGTCCTCTACTATGTCTTTAACGGTGGCGGCGTCCCGGTCGGTGAAGTCGCGAACTTCTTTGCAGGTGTCGCATTCATATATCCGGTCGCTTGGTTCTACCATAAACGTAAAACGAATAAAGCGCTCGCTTCAGGCCTCGTGGCAGGTACGATCACGATGGCGCTCAGCTTGGCGATTTTGAACTACCTACTCATTTTACCAGCTTACGCGTTCTTCTTCGGAATGGCCGAGATGGCCGATCCGGCAGTCAAAACGAACCTCGTCTTGTACGGCATCTTACCGTTCAACTTGATTAAGGCATTATTGATCACCGCCTTGTTCGTCCCGCTCTTCCTGAAGTTGAAGCCGTGGATCGAACGTCAACACATGCAACTGCAAGCTTAACGCCCAATCACCCAAGGGAGACATCCCTTGGGTGATTTTTTGTAGTCACTATATGGCAACCATGAACAAGAGCGCCCACCGGAGTGAGCGCTCTTGTTTGTGAATAACGATTAGAGAAGAAGACCAGCGAGAGTCGCTGACATCAAGTTCGCAAGCGTACCTGCGAGAATCGCGAGGACACCCATACGTGCGATGTCGTTACGACGGTTCGGAGCCATACCACCAAGACCACCGAGAAGGATGGCAAGTGATGAGATGTTGGCGAATCCACAGAGTGCGAACGCGATCATCGCTTCTGTACGAGCTGACAAATCACCTGAACCGATGATCGGTGCGAACTCAGAGAAGGCAACGAATTCGTTCAAGACGAGTTTTTGTCCAAGGAAGCTACCGAATTGTACGGCATCTGCCCATGGTACACCGATGACGAACGCGAGCGGTGCAAACACGTAACCAAGGATCAATTGAAGTGAGAGGCCTTCTAGACCGAACCAACCACCGATTCCACCGAGAAGCAAGTTGACGAGTGCGATCAATGAAACGAAGGCAAGAAGCATCGCACCGACGTTCAATGCGAGGAACAAACCGTCTGACGCACCGCGAGCGGCCGCATCGACGAAGTTTGCTGCTTTGTTCTCTTCATCTTCAGCAATTTCGATATCATCATCCGGAGTTTCTGTTTCCGGAACGATGATTTTCGCAAACATCAAACCAGCAGGCGCTGCCATGAAGCTCGCTGCGAGCAAGTACTCGAGCGGAACACCGAGTGCGGCGTATCCAGCAAGTACCGAACCGGCAACCGATGCGAGACCACCGACCATGACGGCAAACAATTCTGATTGTGTCATTGATGGGAGGTAAGGCTTGATGACGAGCGGTGCTTCCGTCTGACCGACGAAGATGTTCGCCGTCGCTGAGAGCGATTCTTTACGTGACGTACCGAGTGCTTTTGCAAGTGCCGTACCGAGGATTCGGATGACCCACTGCATGACACCGATGTAGTAAAGAAAGGCAATTAACGAAGACATAAAGATGATGATCGGTAAGACCTGGAACGCGAAGACGAAGTTGTCTCCCCCGACAGCCGAACCGAAGACAAAGCCGATCCCGGCGTTCGCCGTGTTCAAGACGTTTTGGACGCCTCCTGAGATAAACTCTAACGCCGCGCGTCCTGCCGATGTGAAAAGGACGAGGAATGCGAATGTAAACTGGACCGCGAAGGCGGCAAGAACAGTACGCCATTTGATGGCTTTACGGTTGGTCGAGAAGATGTAAGCGATTCCAATTAATGCCAAAATACCAACCACGCTCATGATGTTCATTGGTGTTGTGCTCCTTTCATATTGAAAAACCGACGATTGTGTTATACCCGAATCGAGATGTGCCCTACCGTTTGAAACGCTTTCTTTTTCTGTTGTTAAACGTCAGACAACCTACATTCGAACCTCTTAGAATATAACAGACCGTTTTTAAAAAAGCAACGGGTCAAAAAGAAAAAAGTTTGAGATTTCTCAAACTTTTTTACCAGGCCATCTCTTCGATTTTTTCATACACGTTCGTGACAAGTTGCTCCGGCGTCTCCCCGATCACGACTTCTCCGTCGACGAGACAGAACAAGTCGAGCGAGCAGACCCCACAGTAGCCGGTACAGCCATATTCGACGACGTCTAGGTCAGGATCGGACTCTAGTTTTGCCCGGGCGATCTGTGAACCCATCGCTAAGTTCGAGGCACAAAACTCGATGATCGGATTCATCATTTTTTTCACCGTCTTTCTTCCCCTATTGCGGGAAAATGGTTCTTCTACGAGGTATTATATCATGGTACAGTTAGAGAGTAACAAAGGGGGATTTTTATGCGCAAATTAGTCGTCTTAGGAGGCGGTTACGGGGGTATGCGTGTAATCGAACGCGTCCTCGGCCATCAGCTGAAGGACGTATCGATCACATTAATCGACCGTCTACCTTATCACGGATTAAAAACAGAGTATTATGCACTAGCCGCCGGAACGGTATCCGATCGTGACATCCGTGTCGATTTCCCGGAAGAAGTCGACTACATATACGGGCAAGTCACGGACATCGATACGACCGACAAGATGGTGTTGCTCGCAAGCGGGGAAAAAGTGCCGTACGACGACCTCGTCATCGGCTTAGGCTGCGAGGACAAATACCATAACGTGCCCGGCGCCGCCGAGTTCACGTACAGTATCCAAACGTTAGAAGAGTCACGCAAGACGCAACAAGCGATCAACGGCTTGTCGCCCGGTTCGATCGTCTCGATCGTCGGGGCCGGCCTATCCGGTGTCGAGCTCGCGAGCGAACTCCGGGAGAGCCGTCCCGATCTGACCGTCCGACTGTTCGACCGTGGCCCTTCCGTCCTGTCCTTTTTATCGAGCCGTGTCTCGATGTACGTTCAATCGTGGTTTGAAGAGCACGGTGTCGAAGTCATCAACAATGCCAACATCGTCCGGGTCGACCCAGACGGTCTGTGGAACCATGAACAACACTTTGCCGCCGACTTGACGGTTTGGACGGCTGGGATCCAACCGGTCGCCGTCGTCCGGAACCAAGGCTGGGAGCTCGATGGGGGCGGCCGCGTGAAACTGACACCGCATCACTACGTTCCCGATTTGCCTGACGTCTTCGTCGTCGGTGACAACGCCAGCCTCCCGTACGCACCTTCAGGTCAACTCGCCGAGGCACAAGCCGAACAGATCGTCCAAGTGCTGCTCTGCAAGTGGAAAGGCGTCGCTTATCCTGAGTTGCCGGATATTAAACTCCGAGGCACGCTCGGATCGCTCGGGAAGAAGGCCGGCTTCGGCGTCTTCATGGGGAAACAGTCGCTGACCGGGAAAGTGGCCCGACTTCTCAAGTCCGGTATCCTGTGGAAACATAAAGTCATCAAATAATACGACCGAATCGCGAAATGGCTGCCTTGCCATCTCGCGATTTTTTTATGTGGTGACAGCCGCTTACCCGTTCATACTTCTTTGCCTTGCGCCAAAAGTCTTGTATCCCTGTCCCTGATATACCTGTCTAAATTTTCAGATTATTGATTCGATTGACATATTCTACCCGATGGAAAAACTTGTTACTCTATGAGCACGGCAGTTCGACATTATGTCATCTCGCCTACATAATCCAAAGGGGGAAATCCATTGAAGAAAATCTGTAGCACCGTCCTCGCCTCGCTTCTCGTCTTGTCAACCGTCCCACAAGCAGTAGATGCCAGTCCTGACAAGGAAAAAGAACGTGTCATCGTCGTGTTCAAACAGTCGGCGAAGAAAATCCCGCTCTCGATTGAAGGCATGGAAGTCAAACAGCAATACGCCAACATCCCGGCTGCTGCCATCGAAGTGCCGAAAGCAGCGCTGAACGGATTGAAAAACAATCCGAACGTCGCCCACATCGAAGTCGATCAGACGGTACAAATTGAGAATCAAACCCAAGACTGGGGAATTCCAAAACTGAAAGCACCATCGGCTTGGCAGAACGGCTTCACCGGAAAAGGTATTAAAGTCTCCGTCGTCGATACGGGAATCTCAGCGCATCCTGACTTGACGATTGCAGGTGGAGCGTCATTTAGCAGTGTGACGAGTTCATACGCCGATGACAACGGACACGGCACGCACGTCGCCGGGATCATCGCGGCACGTGACAACGGCATCGGAACGGTCGGGATCGCCCACGAGGCAAGTATTTACGCCGTCAAAGCGCTCGAGGCGAACGGCAGCGGTAGCCTGTCGAGCATCATCGCCGGTATCGACTGGTCGATTTCGAATCAAATGGATATCATCAACTTGAGCCTCGGAACGACGAGTCCTTCGACGACTCTCCAACAAGTCGTCGACCGGGCGAACAATTCAGGCATTCTCGTCGTCGCAGCGGCTGGTAACAACGGCCGAGCCGACGGCAGCGGCGACCTCGTCAACTACCCGGCGCGCTACAGCTCGGCCATCGCGGTCGCGGCGACGGACATCAACAACAATCGCGCTTCGTTCTCCGCTACGGGCAGTACAGTTGAAGTCGCGGCTCCAGGTGTGAACATCAATTCGACAATCGTCGGCAGCGGCTACGGTCAAATGAGCGGGACGTCGATGGCGACACCATACGTCGCCGGGAACTTGGCGCTCATGAAACAAGCGTACCCGACGCTCTCATCTTCACAGCTCCGGACGCGCCTGTCACAAGATGCAATCGACCTCGGCACGGCAGGTCGCGATACACTATTCGGCAACGGACTCGTTCAAGCGCCAACGTCAGGCAGCACGTCACAACCGGTTCAAGCGCTCGCGGCTACGGTCACGACATCAAAAGCGATATACTACGCCGGTGAAGTTGTATCGATCTCATCGACGGTACGTGACGCGAACGGTCAAGCGATCGCGAACGCGGACGTTCGTGTGACAGTAACACAACCTTACGGCACGACGCTCTCAGGAACGGGTAAAACCAACTCAAGCGGAGCAATCACGTTCACGCTCTCGACCGGTTCTTCTTCACAACGAGGGACGTACCAAGTGAAAGCGGATGCGACGCTCTCAGGATACACGGCAAGTTCAGCGACGACGTCGTTCCAACTTCGCTAAATCGACAAGAAGGTTGAACGAATGTGTATTCGCTCAACCTTCTTTTATGATGTCGTTCACTTCTGGTCAATCGCCGTATACACTTTACGTAACTGGACGACACCTTCGTCGACGACTTCCCCGTTCAAGAGGACGAGCGGGTAAAACCATTCGTCTTGCTTGATCGCCTCGGCGATGTCATCGTCCGCTTGCTCGAAGTCGATGTATTCGAACTCGAACTTGCGCTCCGGATATTTCCGGGCGAGCGCACTTTGTAACCATTCATATGTCTCGACCGAGCTCGGTGCCCCGACACAGCTCGCACACTGTACTTCTGCCCCGTATACCGTGATTTTCATCGTCATTCCCCCTATCCATTTCTATTATACAAAAATCACGCAGCGCCCCTGTCACAAAACGCTCAGCGTTAAAGATTGAGAAACAATCTCAAACTTGCTAGAATGGAATAGAACCAGAAAGGGGTTAGATACCATGGAAATGTTTGATCAAGTCCAAGAAGTACTCGATAAATTACGCCCGTTCTTGCTTCGCGACGGCGGTGACGTCGAACTCGTTGATGTAGAAGAAGGCATCGTCAAACTTCGTTTGATGGGTGCATGCGGCAGCTGCCCGTCTTCAACAATCACTTTGAAAGCCGGAATTGAGCGCGCGCTCATTGAAGAAGTACCTGGCATCGTCGAAGTCGAACAAGTATTCTAAACAAAAAGGGAGACAAACGTCATCCCTTTTTTTTCATGCATGTGTCCATTCGTCCAAGCTCTCGACCATATAGGTCGGGAGCTTTTCTTGTTCTTGAATGAACGCAGGCCCGTGAACGCCTGAATTGACATGCAGCGTCCGCAGCCCTCCGTTGATCCCGAACAAGATGTCCGTATGGTAGTTGTCCCCGACCATGACGACCTCGTCTTTCGTCAGACCGATCATCTCGAGGGCGATGTCGATCATGACCGGCTCCGGTTTGCCGATGAAGAACGGGTCTTTCTCCGTCGTCACTGTGAGCACGGACGTGAGCGCCCCGTTGCCCGGTAAAAAGCCGCGCTCGGTCGGGATGGCGATATCCCCGTTCGTCGAGATGAAACGGGCGCCGGACCGAATCGCGAGCGCACCTTTCGCCAATTTCTCATACGTGATGTGGCGATCGAGCCCGATGACGACGTAGTCGGCTTTCGGTTCGTCTGTCACATGGAAGCCACGCTCTTCAAGCGCGATCCGGAGACCGTCTTCCCCAATCATATAAACGGTCGCCCCTGGTGTCATCTTCTCGATATAACGGGCCGTTGCCATCGCACTCGTCAAGACGTGCTCGGGTGTCACGTGGACACCCATCGACACGAGTTTGTCCGCGACTTGTTTCGGCGTCATCGAAGCGTTGTTCGTGACGAACAAGTATGGGAAGCCCGTCGCCTCGAGCCGGTTCACGAAGTCGACCGCTGCTTTGATCGGCTCGGTGCCCGCATAGATCGTTCCGTCTAAATCAAATAAGTATCCTTTAATTAAATTCATCTAATCACTCGCTTTCCGGTAGAAATGCTGATACTGGTCCAAGTTCCACTTCTAAATAGCGGCGGACTTGCTCGGGAAATGCTGCGAACGTCTCCTTTTGACGCTCCGTCCAGGCATCAAAGCGAGCCGAATCCGACGTGACGAACTCCCGGACGTAATAGGCACGCATCATGACGAGCTCTTTCGCCGCTTGAGCCGTCTGGGCGTCGAGCACGCGCTCGTCCAATAAAATGTCGACGATATCTTCATAACTCCCCGGATCGCGCATAATGAAGCCGTCGATCATCGAGTTGCCGACATCGATGACGCCTTCCATCAAATGCACGGCCAAACGCTCTTTCGCAAGTTCAAGTGTGAACGCGTCCCCTTCAAGCTGATCGATCCGATGCAACATCGTTTCCATATGGGCCAGTGTCTCATTGATTTTTTCTCTATTTACAAAATACATCGTCATCCCCCCTGCCCCTTATCATAATCTTTTTTCCGACTCGAGAAAAGAACCTCCCCTATTTACATCATTTATTCGATTGTGATACACTAATCCACGGATTAACACTTTAATTAGTATGTCACATTAAATAGAAATCACGTGGAGGGTTCAACACTATGGAACGAGAATTAGCGTTAGAGATCGTACGAGCAACCGAGGCAGCGGCACTGGCATCATCAAAATGGATTGGTCGCGGCCAAAAGAACGAGGCCGATGACGCGGCGACGTCAGCGATGCGCGAAGTGCTCGGCACGGTCAATATGGATGCGACTGTCGTGATTGGCGAAGGCGAATTAGATGAGGCTCCGATGCTTTACATCGGCGAACGCCTCGGTACGACGTTTGGGCCGGAAGTCGATATCGCGGTCGATCCGCTCGAAGGGACATCGATTGTCGCCAAAGGACTCAGCGACGCCATGGTCGTCATCGCAGTCGCCGATAAAGGCGCTCTCCTCCACGCACCTGATATGTATATGGATAAACTTGTTGTCGGACCGAACCTGAAAGGGAAAGTCTCGCTCGACGAACCGCTCGAGTCGATCATCGAGAAAGCCGCGCTCTATAACGGCAAACGGATCGAAGAAGTGACCGTCATCATGCAAGACCGTGACCGCCACGAACATCTCCGTCAAGCGGCGATGCGTATGGGCGCACGCGTCAAACTGTTCGATGACGGCGATGTCTCGGCCGGAATCGCCGCAGCCATCAAATCGAACCCGATCGACATCTTCATCTCGACAGGCGGCGCACCAGAAGGCGTCATCACGGCAGCAGCCGTCAAGGCGCTCGGCGGCGATATGCAAGCCCGCCTTCATCCGATGAACGAAGAAGAGACGGCCCGCGTCATCTCGATGGGCATCGAGGACCCACTCCAACTCCTCACGATCGACGATCTCGTCAAGAGTGACGATTGCATCTTTGCCGCGACCGGTGTCACGACGGGTGAACTGCTCGACGGCGTCAAGTTCTTGACGGACGATATCGTCGAGACGACGTCGCTCGTCATGCGTTCGAAGACGAAGACGATCCGCAAAGTCGTCGCTGAACACACGTTGTCGTTGAAGCCGTACCTGAACAAACAACAAGTCGAAGCATGACAAAACCTCCGCTCAAAATTTGAGCGGAGGTTTTTTTTAGAATCCTTGTTCCATATCAGGCGTACCGACGTGGTTCGTGCGTGGCTGATCTGCTCCTCGAAGCGAGTCATAGAACGCAGCGTACGTCGTCGTGAAGTACGGATACACGTACAAGAAGCCGATTCCGAGCGTGAACACACCGACGAAGAACCAACCGATGAAGGAGAGAACGAGCTTGAACGCGTCCATCTTGTGACCGTCCATCATCCGGCGTGACTCGGTGATCGCCTCGAGAGCCGACAGTTCCGGCTGATCACGTAAAATATAGTTCGTTAGCGAGTACGAGAACGCTTTGACGATTCCTGGGATCACGAGTAACAATGCCCATAAGAAGATGAACAACCCTACGAAAAACGGAGCGAGCACGTGTTTCACATAGCCGGTTTGGAACGGTTCAAATAATTTCGAGACGGCCGGCTTGTCGCCGCGTGACACGGAGAGGACGAGCCATGACCATCCGATCGTGAGCGGTGCGATCAACAACGTCAGAAGGAACGATAAGAATGATAACGTCATCTCGGTCGACGTCAATGGCTCCATTGACTCTGCGTCAATCGTCGGTGCGAACGTTTGGGGAATCCCGTTCAATACAACGAACAAAATCAAAATCCCAGCGAGCAGCCAGCGATTACCTGTCAACATTTTTTGTGCGTGTTGTTTCCATTGTGCTGTCATAGTATCCATCCTTTGTTTGTGTTCTTTCCTTAGTGTACGTCATTGGCCGGCAGAAGGTTTCAAAAAACACGAAAACAGGGAAAGGTTTCTCCTTTTCCCTGTTAATATAAGATATTGCCCATAAAAAACTGTGACATCGATAGAATAAATAAGAGCACACCTGTAGCGACAACAGTCAGTGAGATCGCTTTAAATAACCGGCTTTTTAGAAATGCATTCCGATACTCGAACCGGCGAACGAGCAAGACATGGACCAACTCAAACAAAAGGACCGCGGCTGTGAAATAGAATGTCATGATACTACCTAACCCGAAGAACAGCATCGCCAGTAAGCCCAATCCTAAGTTATGGATTCGGTTATGGACGTCATCGCGATCGCTGACGGTCGTCGTTTGTACGTGTTGCATCCTTCCACCTCACTTCCAAAACCCGAACAGAAAAAGTTATCTTATATATAAATTATCACAATTTTCTTATCCCTAAACCTGTCACACCGTCTTTTCACCTAAACGAAACATTCAGGAAATATATGTAACAAAAAAAGCGCCGATGTCATCAGCGCGTCATGAACCGGTCGAAGTTTCAGCTTCTTCCGCTTTATTGAATTTTCGTTTTAGTTTGAGCGGTTGTTTCGTTCCGCCGAACACAGGACCGTCTTCACTTTCATCAATCTCTGTCTCTTTCTTCAGGACGAAGAACGGACAACCAAAGTTACAATACTCATACACATAGTCCATCACGTGATCGATTCGATTATCGTACGTGGCAAACTTCGACTTCACTTCATAAAATCCTTTGAGACGAAGTTGACCATGTCCCCAATCGCCGACGATGTAATCATATTTATCGAGCACATCACTATAACGAGCGATGAATGCCTCTTCGTCAAACCCGTCGCGTTTCTCTTCGATGACGGTATATCCATGGTGATTCACTCTAATCATTTTCACACCTCCACTTTCCTATCATATCACGCCAATCAATAATTCCCCTATCGTTTTCGGATCACATCATGACGCGCCATGATCGTTTCACGCAGCACGTCACGCAGAAGTTCCGGCATGTAGTAACGCTTCGGCTGGTCCGCCAAATACGGCAGGAGCGGACCGAACGTGAACATGTCGACCGTGGCGACACGATACGTCTGTTCAAGACCGATCTCGTTGCCGCGAAGCAAGTAGCGGCCTTGTTTCACTTCAAGACCGTGGATGATCGGTTGTCCGAGCACCGTTCCGCGAAATCCGAGCCCACGCACGTGCATCGTCGTGAACGGCTCATCATGAACATCGCTCAAGAACCGAAGCAACGTTGCACCGTCGAGTGTCAACAGGCATGGATTGATCGGGTGCGGACAGATGCGATGGAGCATATTGAGCGTGACTTGTCCGGGTGCCAACCCTTCAAGCAGGATGCCTGATGGAAGGATGCTTACTTCGGCATCACACCAGTCCATTAATCCGTCCGCTAATAATTCCGCAATCGGAGATGGTCCGAACCAATCGCTCACATAGCCTGGCGTGGCGGCAATCGTCACGTCAAGCAAACTCTCAGCTTGTTCATACTCGAACCGCAACGCCCGTAGCGTGTCGTCGTCCTGAACGTGATCTGTCAAGTCATGGAGACACGCCTTCTTCTCTACGACTTGGCCGTCCCGAAGCGATAACTCGACTTCTCCGACGTATTGCCCGTACTTCCCGGCCTGGGCGATCAATACCCCGTTTTTCATGACGCCGTCGTCTAACACGTGGTGCGTATGCGCCCCAAGGATGACATCGATGGCTGGGAACGCTTCAGCGAGTCGCTCGTCGGCGTAGAAACCGAGGTGACTGAGCGCGATGATGACGTCACATCCTTTGAGTTCCTCGAGTGCCCGAGCAGTCGCCGTCAGCGGTGACTCAATTTGCCAACCGAGTTCAGGATACAGCTCTTCATACGGTGCGGTCACGCCGAACAGACCGACACGCACACCGGACCGCTCGAGGACGAGCGTCTCCGTCGCCCAGTCCGGTCGCGTCCCGTCCGCGTGATAGACGTTCGCGAGCAAGACAGGGAACGTCGCATCCTCATAGAGCGAATCGAGCCAGTCGTGCGGGAACGTGATGCCTTCGTTGTTGCCGATCGTCACGGCCGTCGGATTGAGCCGATTGAGCAAGCGGACGTTCACTTGCCCTTTCGTCACTTCCGTCGCCGGGTGTGTTCGATCGGCATGATCGCCGAGGTCGAAGACGAGCGTGTCCTCGTGTCGGCGTTCGTTCAAAAAGGAGACAAGTTGAGGCCAGTTATGAAATTTTGAATGCAAGTCATTGTAATGAAAGATTTTAATCGTACGCACGGCCATCCCCTCTTCCTAAAACAGGCTGATTTGGCTCGGGGCGAGCTCATACTCGGCACCGAGAATCTCAATCAAACGTTTCGCGTTCGGTGCCGCATCCCCGGCTGAGTTGTTGTTGAAATAGACGTAGACCGACTTGGCATCTCGTTCGAGCGCCCGGCACGCCGTTGCAAGTTCTTGCAGTTCATCCTCATTGTATCGATACAAGCAGCGGACGTGACGCCACTCTTGGCTCGTCATCCCGGGTTTGCGGAGCCACCCGGCCGTATTGCGGCCGTGCAGACGGACGACTGCGACTTCCGGGTTCGTGACGACCGGGACGAACGGGATGCTGCTCTCTTTCGTCTGCGGTTCGTCGCACACCGTGTTGATGAAGCGTTGCTCGGTCAAGAACGCGAGCGTCCGGTCGCGAAATGCTTCCGAGAACCACGTCGGGTTCCGAAACTCGACGGCGATGTCATAGTCGATCAGTTCCGCTCGAATCGTCCGCAAATAGTCGAGATGAGGCTTCGAGACGTCGAACCACGGCGGGAGTTGGACGAGAACGGCCCGCAGTTTCCCCGCCTGTTTGAGTGGCTCGACCGATGTCCGGTAGCGCTCGAACAGTTCGGCGAGCGGCAGCTTCGGTTCACGGTCGTGCCCGCTCATTTCCCTGGAAACTTTGACGACGAACTGAAAGCCGTCCGGCGTCTCACGATTCCATTTCTCATAGTTTTTCACAGGTTGGATCGCATAGAACGACGAGTCGACCTCCACCGTCGGAAAGTGGCCGGCGTATGTCGACAGTTTGTGCTTCCGCTCTTCCGGCGTCGTATAGAGCAGGTCGTGGTCTCCCCAACCGGTCACACCGACATAAATCATCGTGTTTCCTCCTCACATTATTGTTCGAACGATGTCTCCGCGTTTCGCTTTGACCAATTGAGTGTCCCGCTAAACGTCACGAGCAACAAGGCAAGTCCCATGATGAACGGATAGCGCATGTCGATATCGAAGGCGATCCCGGCAAGCGTCGGCCCGACGATATTGCCGATACTCATATAGGCGTTGTTCATCCCCATCGCGAAGCCTTGTTCTTTATCCGCCATTTTCGACACGAGCGTATTCAACACCGGACGAAGAATCGAGGTCGACAAGAAGATGATGAGCGTGATCGCGAAGAAGATCGCATACGATCCCGCGAACAGCGAGAACAAGAAGCCGAGTGCCGCGAGCATAATAAAGATGAGCACGACTTTGATCTCACCGAAGAGCGAGACGAGTCGGTCGACGGCAAACAGCTGAACGATGACACTGACGATTCCCGTACCTGTGATCATGACGGCAATTTCTTGCGGCGTCGCACTGAACGTCTCACTGACGAACAGTCCAAGCACCGACTCGTATGCCATGAGCCCAAACGCCATGACCAAGTTGATGACGAGCACGAAGAAGTACGGCTTTCGAGTCGACGACAAGAGTTGCCGTGGCAGCGATTCGGTCTCGTTCGTCCGGACGTAAGCTTCCCGATCCGGTTCTTTCAATAGAATGATCGATGAGATGACGGCGACCAATGAGACGATCGCCGACAAAAGCAGCGGTGCCTTCAGCCCGAACTCGGCCACGAAGCCCCCGATCCCTGGTCCGATGACGATCCCGAGCGACATTGCCGCGGAAATATAGCTATTTCCTTTCGCCCGTTGTTTGAGCGTCGTAATGTCGGCCACGTAAGCAAAGATGGCTGGAATGAGCAATGCGGCCCCGACTCCGCCGATGGCGCGCGAGATCAGTAAGACCGTCAAATTGTCGGATAAGTAAAAGACTGCCATCGAGATGGTGAACCCGATGAGCCCTGAAATGATCATCAGTCGGCGACCGTAGACGTCCGCCCATTTCCCCGCGATCGGTGACATGAGCAACTGCGCCCCGGCAAAGACCGAAATCATCAGTCCGGCGGCGGTACCGCCTTCGCCAATCATTTTTAAATAGTCGGGAATGATTGGAATGATAATCCCGAATCCTGCTACGGCGATGAACATGTTCAGCATGAGAATCGCCAATTGTTTCTTTTGTTTTGTCGTCAACGCACGTCACTTCCTTTTCATCTATTCATTTTACTTGTTGATGAATGGAATGAGCAAACGATAAGACAGCAAAACACCCATCCTGGACCAGAGGATGGGTGTCGTTGTGATTATGAGATGCGTGACTCAGCGAGTGACCCGCTCGACCGCTGTTTCGGTAAGAACAGTGTGACGACATAAACGATCAACGTAGGAACTGCCCAGGCGAGCCCGATCTCAGCCATCGGTAAGTTCGTGATCCATGCAGTCACGGCTGTTGGAGCCAAGCCTTGTGCCGTCTCGAACAACGAGAACACGAGCGCCGTGTAAACGGTCGCCTTCATCGCGACGTGCGGGTTACGTTGAATCCGTTCCGTGACCGAAACGAGCACGAGTGCGATCATGACCGGATACAAGAGCGTGAGCAACGGTATCGCGATTTCAATCAACGTACCGAGACCGACGAGTGAGATCAAGTAACCGAATAACGTTGTCCCGATGACGACTTGGTAGTACTTGAGCGACTCGAACGTGTTACTCATGAACCGTGAGAACTCGGTGATGAGTCCGACCGCTGTCGTCAAACAAGCAAGGAAGACCGCTGCCCCGAGTGCGAGCATGCCGACTTGACCGAACGATGTACCGGCAAACGTTTGAAGGAGGCTTGCTCCGTCAGTAGTTCCCGTGACACCCGTCATGTTCGCTCCGATCGATGCGAGCGAGATGTAGACGAGCATCAAACACGTGACGGCAAGCAATCCCGATGTCCGGAGAAGCGATGACGCTTCTTTTTGATCCGACATCCCGTTCGCTTTAAGCGTGACGAGAACGATTGCACCAAAGACGAGTGCCCCGAATACGTCCATCGTCAAGTAACCTTGTTTAAAGCCTTCACCGAGTGCCCCGAGCCACGTCTCATACCCTGCTGCTGGCGCGGCCGGTGAGCCGAGCGGAGCCACAAGGTTTGTGATCCCGATACCAGCGAGCAAGACGAGGAGGATCGGTGTGATGATCCGTCCGATGATCTCGATCAATTTTTGAGCGCGGAGCGTCAAAAGGAACGTCAAGCCGAAAAAGACAGTTGAACTGATGGCGAGTGTGAACGTTGACGGCGCACCGAGGAACGGCACGACTCCCATCTCATACGTGACCGCTGCCGTCCGAGGAATCCCGAAGAACGGTCCGATTGCCACGTACATTAATCCCGTCAAAAGAAGAGCAAGACGCTTCGGAATGTACCTTGCGATTTGATCAGACCCTCCACCGACCCGCGCGACTGCGAACAAGGCGAGTAAAGGAAGTCCGACGCCGGTAATGACGAATCCGACTAGGGCTGGGAACAGGTTCTCACCTGCCAACGCTCCTAGCATCGGTGGGAACAGCAAGTTCCCGGCTCCGAAGAATAATGCGAAAATCGTAAACGCTAACGGGAATAATGTTGATTTTTTCATACAACTACCTCCACATACATTGTAGTACCTTCCGTATTGAACAAATTCCGACTAAATGACTAAATTTTCTGACAATAAAGCGCTTGGTCTATTCCATTATACACACTATCCTTTTTTTGACCACCCTATCTTTAAAAAAGATGTTTATTTTTCTGAGAAGTAGATTTCCATATAAAAAAAGCTCCCTCTTTTTACAGCAGGAGCCTACTTGTCAACCGAATTCATGTCATCTTTTCAAAAAAATAGTCAATAGCGGATATCGAATTTACGGTATGATGCTTCCGCGATATCCGTTTCTTCGATCTGTTCGACGCCGACGAACCGATTGCCGTCATAGAGCGCTCGTTTGAACGATGCATAGTCGGCCTCGTCCCCTTCGACATGGAGCTCGACCGTACCATCGCTCAAATTTCGGACCCATCCCTTTAGATTCGATTCGATTGCGGTCGCTTGACAAAAATAGCGAAAGCCGACCCCTTGGACGCGTCCTGAGACGATCAATTGTTTAGCCAGTTTCATGCGTATTCTCCTCCTTCATATGAAATAACAGGTTTAGCGAGACGCTGCTTAGGTAACACTATATAAATAAAATAACTGGATTAGGAGTGGTGATGTGGAACAGATTGTGAATATCGTGACGTCGTTTTCGAATTGGCTATGGGGAGTCCCAATCATCTCCCTGCTCGTGTTATCAGGTCTTTACTTGACCATCAAATTAGGATTCTTCCAATTCCGATACCCGCTCTACATAGTTCAACAAACGTTAGGAAGCGTCTTTAAAAAACCGAAAGGCGAAGGCGACATCAGTCCTCGCCAGGCGTTGACGTCGGCGTTATCGTCGACGATCGGTGCCGCCAACATCATCGGTGTCCCGGCCGCGATCATGTTCGGGGGACCGGGCGCCATCTTCTGGATGTGGGTCATCGCCGTCGTCGGGATGGCCATCAAGTTCACAGAAAGTGTCCTCGCCGTGCGTTACCGCGAGAAAAATGAAGCCGGGGAATTTGTCGGCGGTCCGGTCTACTACATGGCAAAAGGGCTGAAGTGGAAATGGCTCGCCTCATGGTTCGCGTTCGCCCTCATGATCGAGCTCATCCCGAGCATCATGGTCCAAGGCAACGCCGTCAGCTCGGCCGTCCGTGAGACGTTCAACGGCGATACGCTCGTCACCGGCTTCATCGTCGCCGGCCTCGTCGCGCTCGTCGTCTTTGGAGGCATGAAACGGATCGCTAAAGTGACGGAGATCATCGTCCCGGCGATGGCACTCGTGTACGTCGGGGCCGGGTTCATCATCGTCTTGATGAACTTCTCGCAAATCCCTGACGTTCTCGGTCTCATCTTCTCGTACGCGTTCCAACCGATGGCCGCGCTCGGCGGATTTGCCGGAGCCGCCATCGCCGAGACGATCCGTTGGGGCTTCGCCCGCGGACTCTACTCGAACGAGGCCGGTCTCGGGACGGCACCGATCGCGCACGCGGCCGCCCAGACCGACCACCCGGTCCGCCAAGGTTTCTGGGCCGTCATCGGGATCGTCATCGACACGCTCATCATCTGTAGCACGACCGCGTTCGTCGTCTTGTCGTCTGGCGTTTGGACGCGTGAAGGCGCGATGAGCGACCCAGCCGCCCTCACAACAATCGCTTTCCGTGAATACTTCGGGTATACGGGTAGCTTGCTCGTGACGATCTCACTCATCTTCTTCGTCTTGTCGACGATCATCGTCATCATCTTTTATGGCTCACGCCAAGCCGAGTACTTGTTCGGTTTGACGGCCGGCAAAGTGATGAAAGTCGTCTATATCGCCTCGATCGTCATCGGTTCGATCGGTGGCGCCCAGATGATTTGGAACTTCCTTGACTTCATGCTCGCGATGATCCTCATCCCGAACATGATCGCCGTGCTGATGCTAAGCGGTGAAGTAAAACGACTGACGACTGAATTCTTCTCGTCTGAAAAATATTACAAGAAAGACGTCGCCGAGAAAAAGGCGTCGTAATAACGAACCCGGCTGCATTGGCAGCCGGGTTTTTGTTATGAACTTGTCTCGATCTTATCAATCGCTTGGCGAATCCGTCCGACCGAGGCGTCGAACTGTTGTTGCTCTTCAGCCGTCAAGTCGATCTCGATGATTTGACTGATACCGCTCCGGTCGATCAAGGCAGGTACCCCGATATGGAGGTCGGAGGCGCCGTATTCCCCGTCGAGGTGGGCGCCGATCGTCACGACCGTGTTCTCGTTCCGGACGATGGCCCGGACGATGCGCAGCAAGCCGAGGCCGATCGCGTAATAGGCCGCACTCTTATAGCCGATGATTTGGTTCGCGGCATCGCGCACTTCTTGATAGATCGCGTCTAAATCCTCTTGGTGATATGATTCATTGTCTGCGAGCAGTTGCTTCATGGATTTCCCGTAAATCCGGGCGTTGTCCCAGGCGACGAAACCACCGGCACCATGTTCGCCCATATAATAGACGTGACAGTTGCGCGACGACAAGTCGAAGTACTCGCCGAGCTTAAAACGCAGACGTGCCGTATCGAGCACCGTCCCTGAGCCGATGACGCGGTGTTTCGGCAAGCCCGACGCTTTCCAGGCGACGTGGGCCATCACGTTGACCGGGTTCGTCGCAACGACGATGATCCCGTCAAAGCCGCTCGCCATGATTTGTTCTGTCACGTCACGGACGACGATAGCGTTTTGCCCCGCGAGGTCCATCTGTGTCTGCCCAAGCTTTTGAGCGGCGCCTGCTGTGATGATGACGATGTCGGCATCACGACAATCCGTGTAATCCCCTGCCCAAATCCGGACCGGGCTCGGTGCGAACGAGATGCCGTGGTTCAAGTCCATCGCCTCCCCTTCCGCTTTCGCGTGGTTCGAGTCGATCAAGACGAGCTCTTCACAGAGTGCCGCCATCGATAGTTGGTAGGCAAAACTGATGCCGACCCAGCCGGCACCGACGACG
Source organism: Exiguobacterium sp. SH3S1 (assembly GCF_004337105.1). Classification (NCBI taxonomy): domain Bacteria; kingdom Bacillati; phylum Bacillota; class Bacilli; order Caryophanales; genus Exiguobacterium; species Exiguobacterium sp. SH3S1. The sequence continues at coordinate 207,481 of NZ_SJUW01000002.1, forward strand.
GCGATGCGGGTAATGTCTTTTGGATCAATTGTTTCCATTCAATCATTCCTCCCTAAAAACAGTCTCTCTTTTAGCATACCCGACTCTTAGCTGTTTCACGACAATAACTAAACAATCAGTATATACGAAATAAATACAGAATTACGCTATGCATCAAGTTTCGGTTCAAATATTCCCGTATCTCGAACATAGCCAAAAATTTGAATCATTTCATTGTCCTGTATGAACGGGATTCGTTCTTTCGTTAAAATAGATATAAGTTCATCGGTCATATCACATACGTCTGGTTCGACGATAGCTCCCTTATAGACCAACACCTTTGGTCGCAATCGAATCCATTCGATTGAAGAGGTAGGATAAGGAAATCCATCATCCCAATCACCTGATTCATAAGCCGTCTTCGATAAAAACTCAGGATCAGGTGTGTCCTCTAATACATATTTGGTTTGATAAGGAGGTTCAAATAGGAATGTATTTGCTACCGCTCGCCTCAGTTCCCCCCACTTTGTCTTGTTCATCACCGATGTCAATTGCCGCTCTTCTATTTCTTGTAACTCTTTTTGTCGGTCCATCGCTGTTCATCCTTTCTCACATGCGAGTTCTAAGCGCTTGATTGCCCGCAACACATCTTCACGGTTGTGCTTTTGCTTCATCCACTTGGGCAAGCGACTCTCAATACTGCGGTTCGCGCCGTCGCTTGTCCGAACACTCGCTTCCACGTACTGTCTCATATACGCGAGGTGCTCCTGATTATAAGCCCATAGGACATGACCACAACAACCAGTTTGCAGATAGAGCGGCAATCTGAAATGTACATCGAAAGCTCCGCCGATGTATTTCGTACCGCTCTGCTTCATTTGTAGATAACCGCACTGAAAACAGCTCAAGCGTACCTCATTAGCCTTCTCCATAACGTCCGCTCGTCCCCCACAACGTGGACAAATCACGACCATCTGACCCATGAATGTCTCAAGTTCTCTGCTCTCTAGTGAAAATCGATTTGTCACGTCATCGCCTCCTCATTTCATTATACAAAAAACCAGCGAAACTAAGCTCGCTGGTCAAGGTAGTGGACTATTAAATCAATTGTTACATCTCAAACTTGACGAGACCGTTCACTCTCTTTCCCAATAATAGTGAACCGGCCGAATTTCAATCCTCCAGCCTAACGATTCCGCTTCGGGCACTTGGGTCGTCGGATGGAAGCGATTCTGACCGCGTCCTCTATGTCCGCCGCTTCAATCAAAAAAGTACTTCCTACTACTTCCTTTGACCCCAAGACTGGTCCATCCGTTATCTTGATCTGATCAGCATGACGCTTGACTTCTTTCATACTCGCTTCAAGCCCAATATCTAATACAACCTGCTCACTTGCATAAAACTGATGTAAGTATGGTTCACAAGTAGCCATGATTCGGTCTATTTCATGGTCCGTCTTTTCATTCATTTTTTCAGCATTGAAATAGCCTGTTACCAAAAACATCATGTTCGCTTCTCCTCTCGGGTCGAGTATATGTTTCACTACTTTATTCCCTAGTTCAGGTCGAAATAGCTCCTATGAAACGAGAGGGGTTCAATCCAAAAAAGACGGTTGACATGATTTCATGTCAACCGTCTTTATCTACATATTCAGGATTATCCGATCGATCCTTCCATCTCAAACTTGATGAGACGGTTCATTTCGACGGCGTATTCCATTGGCAATTCTTTCGTGAACGGCTCGATGAAGCCCATGACGATCATCTCGGTCGCTTCTTCTTCCGAGATCCCACGGCTCATGAGGTAGAAGAGTTGCTCTTCTGACACTTTCGAGACTTTCGCTTCGTGCTCGAGCGAGACTTGGTCGTTCAAGATCTCGTTGTACGGGATCGTGTCCGACGTCGACTCGTTGTCCATGATAAGCGTGTCACATTCGATGTTCGAACGGGCACCTTTCGCCTTACGGCCGAAGTGGACGATTCCGCGATACGAGACTTTTCCGCCTTGTTTCGAAATCGACTTCGAGACGATCGACGACGACGTGTTCGGTGCGAGGTGAATCATCTTCGCCCCAGCGTCTTGGTGCTGCCCTTTACCGCCGAGTGCGATCGAGAGCGTCATTCCACGTGAGCCTTCACCTTTTAAGATGACGGCTGGGTACTTCATCGTGAGTTTCGATCCGATGTTGCCATCGATCCACTCCATCGACGCGCCCGCTTCACAGACGGCACGCTTCGTGACCAAGTTATAGACGTTATTCGCCCAGTTTTGGATCGTCGTATAGCGGCAGTATGCGTCTTTGTTGACGAAGATCTCGACGACGGCTGAGTGAAGCGAGTTCGTCGTGTAGACCGGTGCCGTACATCCTTCGACGTAATGGACAGAAGCGCCCTCGTCGACGATGATGAGCGTCCGCTCGAATTGACCCATGTTTTCCGAGTTGATCCGGAAGTAGGCTTGGAGCGGTTGCTCGAGTTTCACGCCTTTTGGCACATAGATGAACGAGCCACCTGACCAGACGGCCGAGTTGAGTGCCGAGAACTTGTTGTCCGTCGGCGGGATCAATTTCCCGAAATACTCACGGAACAAGTCTTCGTTTTCTTTCAAAGCAGTGTCCGTATCTTTGAAGATGACACCTCTTTCTTCGAAGTCTTCTTGCATACTATGGTAGACGACCTCTGACTCGTACTGAGCCGAGACACCTGCCAAGTATTTTTGTTCCGCTTCGGGGATTCCGAGCTTATCAAACGTCCGTTTGATTTCTTCAGGAACCTCGTCCCACGAGTGCTCCGTCTTCTCAGACGGTTTGACGTAGTACGTGATCTCATCAAAATCAAGTGACGTGAGATCGCCGCCCCATGTCGGCATCGGCATCTTCCGGAACTGTTCGAGTGATTTTAAACGGAACTCGAGCATCCATGCCGGTTCTTCTTTCATGTTCGAGATCGTTTCAACGATTTCTTTCGTCAAGCCGCGGCCTGAACGGAAAATCGAGATGTCTCGGTCATGGAAGCCATATTTATAATCGCCAACGTCTGGCATGTTTTTCGCCATATCGGTCTCCTCCTTCTACTTACGCTTCCTCGTCGACTCCCTTTTCAAGTGCTTTCCACGCGAGCGTGGCGCACTTGATGCGAGCCGGAAACTTTGAGACACCAGACAACGCTTCGATGTCGCCTAGGTCGAACGTGTCTGTATCGTAGTCTTTCCCTTGGACCATCTGTGAAAAGATGTTGGCCAGTTGGAGCGCTTCGTCTACAGACTTACCTTTTACGATTTGGGTCATCATCGATGCCGAGGCGAGACTGATCGAACAGCCTTCCCCTTCGAACTTGGCATCTTTCACGATTCCGTCTTCGACTTGAAGTTGGAGTCGGAGTGAATCCCCGCACGTCGGGTTGTTCAAATCGATCGTCACGCCATCTTCGATGACGCCACGGTTTCTTGGGTTTTTATAATGATCCATGATGACTTGTCGGTACAACATGTCGAGATTGTTAAAACTCATAATTGAAATACTCCTTCGTTTGACGTAACCCTTCGATGAAGCGATCGACTTCATCTCGTGTGTTATACAAGTAGAAGCTCGCTCGGGCAGTCGATGATTGCTTCAGGAGGCGCATGAGCGGTTGGGCACAGTGATGACCGGCCCGTACCGCGACCCCTTGCATATCTAAGACGGTCGCAAGGTCGTGGGCGTGGACGTCGTTCAAGTTGAACGTGACGAGCCCGACGCGCTCCTCAGGACCAAAGATTTCGATCCCTTCGATCGTACGCATCTGTTCGATGGCGTACGTCACGAGCGCCCGTTCGTGTGCCTCGACATTCTCGAGACCAAGGTCTTCTAAAAAGTCGATGGCGGCAGCCAAACCGACGGCACCGGCGATGATCGGTGTTCCCGCTTCAAAGCGGTACGGGATGTCTTTCCACGTCGACTCATACAAGTCGACGTAATCGATCATCTCGCCGCCGAACTCGACCGGCTCCATGTTTTTAAGCAGCTGTTTCTTCCCGTACAAGACACCGATCCCGGTCGGACCGAGCATCTTATGGCCAGAGAAGGCAAGGAAGTCACAATCGAGCGCTTGGACGTCAAGCTTCCGGTGCGGTACGCTTTGCGCCGCATCGACGACCATGACCGCACCTTTTTCGTGGGCGAGTTTCGCCACTTCCGCGATTGGGTTGATCGTGCCGAGCACGTTCGAGACGTGGCTCATGGCGACGATCTTCGTCCGGTCCGACAACACTTCCCGCACCGCGTCGAGTGTGATCCGGCCGTCTGGCGTCATTTCGACGTAACGGAGTTTCGCACCTGTGCGCTTGGCGAGCTGTTGCCACGGAATCAAGTTCGCGTGGTGCTCCATCGGTGTGAGAACGATCTCATCTCCCGCGCTGACGTTGGCGTCCCCGTAACTTGAAGCGACAAGGTTAATCGCCGTCGTCGTCCCCCGAGTGAAGATGATCTCTTCCGGTACTGAGGCGTTGATGAATGAACGGACACGCTCCCGTGCCCCTTCATACGCATCCGTCGCGTGCGTGCCGAGCGTATGGACGCCACGGTGCACGTTCGAGTGGATACGGCGATAGTAATCCTCGATCGCCTCGATGACAGCAAGCGGTTTTTGGGAGCTCGCCGCACTGTCGAGATAGACGAGCGGATGGCCGTTGATTTCCTGATCTAAAATCGGGAACTGTTTACGAATCGAGGCATCAATCATCTTAACGCACTTTCCCTTCGATGACTTCACGGAGACGGTCTTTGACCGACTCGATCGCGAGTTGCTCGACGACCGGGTTCAAGAATCCGTGAATGATTAAACGTTCAGCTTCTTTACGCGACAGACCGCGGCTCATCAAGTAGTACAACTGAATGTCGTCGACGCGTCCGACTGAAGCGGCATGGCCGGCCATAACGTCATCCTCATCGATGAGGAGGATCGGGTTGGCGTCGCCCCGTGCTTTTTCAGACAACATGAGGACGCGTTCCGTTTGGACACCGTTCGACTTCGAGGCACCGTGATGAATCATCGATGTCCCGCTGAAGATCGCCGTTGCCGAGTCTTTTTGAACACCGTGGATCAAGATGAATCCTTCCGACGACTTCCCAAAGTGGTCGGTCCGGATGTTGAAGTTTTGTTTCTGTGCGCCACGACCGATCGTGACCGCTTTCGTGTTCGAGTACGTGTTGTCTCCGACGAGATGCGTCTTCGTCTCGACGAGCGAGTTGCCGTCGTTCATATGTCCGAGTGCCCAATCAAGATGAGCGTTCTCGTAGACGACACCGCGGCGGTTCATGAACGTGAGTGCTGACTCAGCGAGCTGGTCGACCCCACCGAATACGACTTTCGCGTTCGCTCCGACGAACACTTCCGTCACGGCGTTGACCGTGTGCGGCTCATTCGTGTTCGACAAGAAACTTTCGACATACGTCACTTCACTGCCTTCGTCGGCGACGACGATCGTATGGTGGTACAACGAACCGTTCGCTTGTTCCATCGTGAAGATGGCTTGGAGCGGGTCTTTCAATTGCATGTTTTTCGGGACGTACAAGAAAGCCCCACCGTTCGTGAGCGCTGCGTTCAAGGCAGACAAGCGATCTTCGTCAACCCGAACGCCTTCTGTCATGAAGTATTTCTCGACGAGGTCCGGATGTTGTTCCATCGCTTGTTGGATTCCCATGAACAAGACGCCTTCCGGCATCGTAAGTTCGTTATAGACGACATGACCGTTGCGTTCAACGAGCACGTTTGTCCGGTGGTCTCCGAGCAATGCTTCGATTTCAGGCGTCAACCCGTCAAGCTTCGCGAGTTCGACGTCTCCGCTTGTGAAATCCCATTTATCAATCTTGATCTTTTCAACTTTAGGCAAGGCGAGAGTCGGCGCAAGTTCTGCTGCTTCTTTACGTCGGTTGACCATCCATGCTGGTCCACCGAGCGCCTCTGCACGTGCCGCTACTGCTTGTGCATCTAATTCAAATTGTACGGTCATCGTACAGCCCCCTTACGCTTCTGTGTCTACTGTCATCCCAAGATCTTGCTTCACCCAGTCGTAACCTTCTGCTTCGAGTCGTTGTGCGAGCTCTTTGCCACCCGACATGACGATTTTCCCGTCGATCATGATGTGGACGAAGTCTGGCTCGATATAGTTGAGGAGACGCTGATAGTGCGTGATGATCAAGCAACCGAACTCTTCAGTGCGCATTTCGTTGACGCCTTTGGCGACGACTTTGAGCGCATCGATATCAAGACCTGAATCGATCTCGTCAAGAATCGCGATGTTCGGTTTGATCATCATCATTTGAAGGATCTCGTTACGTTTTTTCTCTCCGCCCGAGAAGCCTTCGTTCAAATAGCGGTGTGCCATTTCTGAAGGGATCTCAAGAACGCCCATCTTCGAATCGAGTTCGCGGATGAATTTCATAAGTGAGATCTCTTCGCCTTCTTCACGGCGCGAGTTGATCGCTGAACGCAAGAAGTCGGCGTTCGTGACACCGCTGATTTCAGCCGGATATTGCATCGCGAGGAACATGCCTGCTTGCGCACGTTCATTTACTTCCATCTCGAGGACGTCTTCTCCGTTCAAGTCGACGCTTCCTCCTGTCACTTCGTACAATGGATGACCCATGAGGGCAGATGCGAGTGTTGATTTACCAGTCCCGTTAGGACCCATGATGGCGTGAATTTCGCCACCTTTAATTTCAAGATTAAGACCTTTGACGATCTCTTTTCCTTCGATTGAGACGCGGAGGTCATCAATTTTCATGTGTGGTACGTTAGACATTCGGATACCCCTTCCGTTTTCTCGCCATTTGTGGCGTAGATTAGATATATTCTAATCTTAATCTAGGCAATTTTTTATTTCAAGCGACTCACCTTATATTTCATTCTCAATAGAACATAAATGTTGAGAATGAGAACATCGGGAAATCAAGATATTATCCAACATTTTCCTCGACTTGAGCCGAATTCGCTTGTTTTTCCCGTAGCGCGCCGGTGAAGAAAAAGGCGCCACACGCGGTCAGAACGGCTAGGCTCCCAAATACAGGGAGCGACGCGTTGTCGAAGCCGTCGAGCAGCAGTCCGCCGATGACCGGCCCGATCGATTGACCGAGTGCCGTCAACCCCATCGCCCCGAAATACGTGCCACGCAAATGTTCCGGTGCCAACTCGTCCGTCAACACGTCCGTCATCGTGAACATGAGCACTTCCCCGACCGTGAAGATGACCATCGCGACGAACAATACCCACACCTCGGCAGCGAAGCCGATTAACAACAGCCCAATCGAGAGCGTCGCGATCCCAAAGAACAGCGACTTGATCGGTGAGACGCGAATGCCGAACCGCATGATCGGATACTGCACGATGAGCACGGTGATCGCGTTGACCGTCAACAGATAAGCGAACAGGCGCGACCCGTCACTGAATCCGTCGTGAAACGCGATGAACTGCGGCAACGTCGAATTGAATTGACTGTAGCCGATGATGGCGAAGATCATGCCGATGATGACGAAGCGGAACGTCTTGTCTTCTTTTAACACACGGAACGTCTCCGTCAGGCGCGGCCGGACTTTGACGCCGTCCCCTTCTTCAAACGGATATTTCCGGAACAACGTCGAGATGACGAGGCCGTAAAGGACATAGACGGCGGTCACGACGAAGAACGCGCTCTTCGCTCCCGTAAGTGATAAGACGACCGCAAGGAGCGGTCCGATCGCCGCAGCGATGTTGATCATGAAGTAGCGCACGTTATAGACGATGACACGCTGGTCAGGTTGCGTCGTGTCGCTGATCAAGGCCCGAGACGCCGGTTCAAGGAATGAACGTGAAACCCCCATCAATACCGAAAATATGTAAAACCAAATCAACTCGGTTGCGAGCGCGAAGCCGGTGAACGTCAAAGCGTTCAAGCCGATACCGATCAACATCAGCTGTTTGCGCCCGTAGCGGTCAGACAGCGTCCCCCCGAAAAAGCTCATAAATAGACCGGATAATGCCGACGTCGCGAACACTGTCCCGATCACGCTCGCCGAGAAACCGAGCGTCGCGAGATAAATCGCAAAAAACGGCATGACAAAAAACGTCGACAGCCGTGCAAAAAATGTACCGAACAAGACGCCAAGCGTCAGCGGATGAATGTGTCGTATGCTCACCCGGATCCCCCCTTTTTCTACATATAAATAGTTTACTTCTATTATTGAAGCAAAACCACTGCAAACAAAAAAGGCCCGGGATGTCCCAAGCCTAAAATCAATCATTATTTAACCGGTACGACCGCACCTTTGTACTCATCTAAGATCCACTGTTGTGTCTCTTCTGATGTCAATACTTCAAGGAGTGCCTTGACGCGCTCATCGTCCTCGTCGCCTTCACGCGTGACGATCAAGTTGACGTACGGTGAGTCTTCGCCTTCAAGAGCAATTGCGTCTTCGAGCGGGTTGAGGCCGGCATCAATCGCGTAGTTCGTGTTGATGAGGACGGCATCGCCTTCACCGTTGTTGAACGCTTGCGGGAGAAGTGCCGCTTCGACGTCCGTCTTGAACTTCAAGTTTTTCGGGTTGTCGACGATGTCAGCGACTGTCGCGTCTGTCGTCTTGCCGTCAGCGAGCGTGAGCAAGCCTTCTGTTTGAAGCATCGTCAAGATTCGTCCGTGGTCAGCGACCGACGAGCTCATGATGATTTCAGCGCCGTCCGGAAGCTCATCGAGTGATTTGTAGTCTTGTGAGTAGACACCGATCGGCTCGATGTGGACGCCGCCGGCTGAAGCGAATTTATAGTCTTTGTTCTCAGCCATTTGTGACTCGAGGTACGGCTCGTGTTGGAAGTAGTTCGCGTCGAGCTCGCCATTCGCGAGCGTTTTGTTCGGGAGCACGTAGTCTTGGAACTTCTTGATTTCAAGCGTGTAGCCTTTTTCTTCATATTCGTCTTGGACGTGCTCTAAAATCTCGGCGTGTGGTACGTTCGACGCGCCGATGATGAGCGTTTTATCGTCGCCCGAGCCTGATTCTGAGTCCCCGCCGCCACATGCCGCGAGAATTGTGAGTGCTGAAGCTGCTGTCAATCCGAGTACTGTTTTCCATGATTTCATTATGATACCCTCCAAATTTTCTATTTGATCAAGCGGAACGCTTGTCGATTTTTGAGACGAGTCGATCGCCGATGAACTGAACGACGAAGACGATGACTAAGATCAATACGGTCGCGACGAACGTGACGTCGCTTTGTGAACGCTGGAACCCTTCGAGGAACGCCAAGTTCCCGAGGCCACCGCCCCCGACGACTCCGGCCATGGCCGTGTAACCGACGATGGCGACGATCGTCACCGTGATGCCTGACACGATGGCCGGGAGTGCTTCCGGGAACAACACTTTATAGACGATCTGCCATTTCGTCGCGCCCATCGACTCGGCCGCCTCGATGACGCCGCGGTCGACTTCACGAAGCGCGAGCTCGACCATGCGCGCATAGAACGGGGCCGCCCCAATGATGAGCGCCGGGAGCGCCGCCGTCGAGCCGAGCATCGTCCCGACGATGAGGAGTGTGAACGGGATGAGCAAGATGATCAAAATGATGAACGGGATCGAGCGGAACACGTTGACGACCGCGCTGATGATCGTGTAAATCGGACGATTCTTCGTCATGAGTGGTTCGTTCGTGACATATAAGAGCATGCCGAGGGCGAGACCGATGACGAATGTCGCGGCTCCCGCGACGAGCGTCATATAGAGCGTCTCCCACGTCTGTTCGAACATGACTTGCCAGTCTACATTAGGAAACATCGTTTTCTACCTCCACTCCCACTGCCTGCGACCGGATTGAGGCGATGGCCCGCTCGACTTCAGCCGGCTCTCCGATCAATTGGATGAATAGCGTCCCGAGCGCACCGACTTGCGACTGCGTCACGTTACCGCCGATGATGTTGAAGCCGATGTCGTGCTGTTTCAACACTTCCGATAAAATCGGCTGTTCGGCCGTCTCGTTCAAGAACTTGAGCTTGACGATTTGGCCGCTCGGATAACGTGCTTTCAAATGCTCGAACGTGAGCGACATGTCGTCGACGGCACCGATCTGTTTGACGAACTCTTTCGTGATCGGCTGTTCCGGATGTTGGAACACGTCCGCGACTTGGCCGGTCTCGACGACCTTCCCTGCCTCCATGACGGCGACGCGATGACAGATTTTTTGGATGACGTGCATCTCATGGGTGATGAGGACGATCGTCAGTCCGAGTTTCTTATTGATGCTGACGAGCAGTTCGAGGATCGAATCGGTCGTCTTCGGGTCGAGTGCGCTCGTCGCTTCATCGCAGAGGAGCACTTCTGGATTTGTAGCGAGCGCGCGGGCAATCCCGACTCGCTGTTTTTGACCGCCCGATAGTTGCGACGGATAGCTGTCTTCACGTCCGGCGAGACCGACGAGATCGACGAGCTCTTGGACGCGGCGTTTACGTTCACTGGCCGGTACCCCGATCAGTTCGAGCGGGAAGCTGATGTTCTCAGCGACCGTGCGCGACCATAACAAGTTGAAGTGTTGGAACACCATCGAGACGTTTTTGCGCACCCCGCGCAGTTCTTTCGGAGTGAGCTTCGTCAGCTCGCTCCCGGCGACGACGATTTCACCGCTTGACGGTGCCTCGAGCCGGTTGAGCAGACGAATGAGCGTCGACTTCCCCGCCCCTGAATATCCGATTATTCCAAAAATTTCGCCGCTCTCGATTGTGAGCGACACATCATCGACCGCCTGGACCCGACCGTTCTTCGTGTCGAACCATTTGGCCACGTTACGTAATTGAATCAATACCTTTCCCTCCTGACAACAAAAAAAGTACACACGTTTGAGCAAACGTGCGTACTTTATCGGTACGGACAACGATTGCTCTCATCTTCCAAGGTTCTCACCTTGCTGGAATTAGCACCATTTCGGATTGCTCCGCGGTTGCTGGGCGTCATAGGGCCAGTCCCTCAGCCTCTCTTGATAAGAGTGTTGTTTATTCGATTAGCTTTATAATAGCGACACATTATTTTCATGTCAAACTATTTTGTGCGAAAAATCAAAAAAAGGTGCCATCCGAGGATGACACAGAACGTAGCACCTTGAGTCACGGAAGGACAACCCATAGATGAAACTCTTTTGCCCGATCAGAGTGTTCATCCTTATATGGGGGATTCAAGCCATCCATCACTCGGCCTTAGAACGTACCGTGCGGTTACGCGGTCGGTGTCCCTGCGCTTGATTTTTTTGGGGGACAATCTAAGGGAAGGTCCACCTAAAAGTCGCGTAAAGTGATGCACCGGCTGTTCTAAAACGTCTTGATGGCTGGAAAATCTCGTCCTATATTGTGTTCAAGTAAGATGTTGTAATGAATATACCATTCGTGAACTTTCTGTGTCAACTGATTATTTAAAATTTTCTGATTATTCTAATCATCCTATCTCATTTAACGAAAGATAGGACGTGCTGCACGTTTTGAAACGCATATAATCGGTCTTCGACTTGGCCGTCTTTAAGCTTTAACAGCGCCGGTACGCTCATCACTTGATACGCTTCTAACTCTTGCGGGATAAAGTTGGCGTCCTGCTTGTCGATCGCGAGTGTCGGGTCGACCGCTTCGACGACCGCGAGCATCCGCTCGGCCACAGCGCATGTTCCACACATCGGGGCGTATATATATAACAATCCGTCTGAAATCATTTTCTCTCACCTCTTCTATAAGTATATGAATGTGAGTCGATCTGTTCAAAAGTTGTGCTCAACTGGAAAAATCTGAATAGTTCAACATTTCTTGTTGACGCTCGCCCAAAAGAGGCATAGTATGGTCATTAACTTTATCGCTTTCGTACATAACAGCAAACACGTAGAAAAGGACAGGTGAATCCACCCATGACGGAACAAACGAAACTGACAGGCAAACAATTTTTGATGAACGTATTGAACGGACTCAGCCTCGCCATTTTAATCGCCCTCATCCCGAGCGCGCTCCTCGGCGAGCTCACGAAAGCAATCCTTCCTTATATTCCGTCGCTACAGTTCATCTTAGATGCGACGACGATCGCGATGCGCCTCTTACCCGTCATCATCGGTGTAGCCGTTGCCATGCAGTTCGGACGTTCTGCGCTCGAGGCCGGCACGATCGGCATTGCGACCCAGGTCGGGAGCGGCGCCATCCGCATCGAGGCAGGTGCGTTCCTCATGGCCGGAATCGGTGACGTCATCACGGCCGGCGTGACGGCCGCACTTGCGACATATATGGTCATGCAGTTGTCACCACGATTAAAGACGTACACCGTGCTCGTCTTACCGATGACGGTCATCGTCATCGCCGGCGGGATCGGCATGTTCTTACTCACGTACATCTCCCAGATCACGACGTACATCGGCACCATCATCATGACGATGACTGAACTCCAGCCGATTATGATGGGCATGTTGATCGCGATGGCGTTCTCGCTCATCATCGTCTCTCCGATCTCGACGGTCGGGATCGCGACGGCGATCAGCCTGTCCGGTGTTGCCGCCGGGGCCGCCAACCTCGGTGTCGTCGCGGCCGGCTTCGGTCTCGCCATCGCCGGGTGGCAGATGAATGCCACCGGGACATCAATCGCTCACTTCCTCGGCTCACCGAAAATTCAAATGGCAAATTTCGTCCGCCGTCCGATCATGATGCTGCCTGTGCTCGCGAACGCGGCCATTCTCGGGGCGCTCGCCGGTATCCTCCGTATCGAGGGGACACCGATCAGCGCCGGTTTCGGCGTCTCCGGGCTCATCGGACCTGTCAACGCCCTGCACTTGATGCCAGGCGGATTCGCCCTATGGAACGTCATGCTCGTCATCGTCTTGTTCGGCCTCATTCCGGTGACGCTCGGGATTGTCTTCTATCGCCTGTTCAACCGGACATCACTCATCCAGCCTGAACATTACCGCCTCGACTTCGACTAAATCAAAAAATCCCGGCTTCTCATAAAGAGAAACCGGGATTTTTGTTAGCCTTGAATCATCGCTTCATATTCTTCGGCTGACATGAGTTTGTCGACGTCCGTTGAATCGTTCAACTCGACTTCGATCATCCATGCGCCTTCGAACGGTGCTTCGTTGACGAGTTCCGGAGAATCCGCGAGTGATTCATTCACTGCCGTGATCTTCCCAGAGATCGGTGCGTACAGTTCAGACACCGTCTTGACCGATTCGACCGAACCGAACGGCTCGTCGAGCAAAATCGTGCCGCCGACTTCAGGAAGTTCCACAAACACGATGTCCCCTAGTTCGCTTTGTGCGAAATCCGTGATCCCGATGCGGGCAACGCTTCCGTTCACTTCAACCCATTCGTGTTCTTTTGAATAACGTAGATTTGCAGGTACTTTGCTCATCTTGACTTCCCCCTCAAATAAATTAGACTCACATGTGTATTATAGCACTTAGCCCCAAACGTCTGTAAATGACTTTTCTGAAAAACCGACCGTCGATTTTTGACCGTCAGTGACGATTGGACGCTTTAAAAGCATACCATTGCTGACTAAAAGCTCGATTTGTTCGTCTTCTGACAAATTCGGGAGCTTATCTTTAATGCCTTCATTACGATACACTTGCCCGCTCGTATTGAAAAACTTTTTGAGCGGCAGCCCTGACTGTTGCCAGATCGACGCGAGTTCATCTTTTGACGGTGTCGCCTCGACGATATGAACGTATGTATACGCGACTTCGTTCTCCTTCAACCATTTCTCTGCCTTCTTACACGTACTGCATGGCGGATAGCCATATAGTGTCACCATATTTATCACCTCTTGTTTTACTGTAGCATACTCCATTCCCGCAAATCACGCTTCGAGCAAGCGTGCGATTTCTCGCTTCAGCGTTGCGTTGACCGGGTGACGCGCTTCGATATAGCTCAGCATCGCCGCGGCCGCTTCGACCGACTTGCCGTAACCTGGCAGCCACTCGTCGAGCCCGGCGACGAGCTCCGGGTGCCGTATCTCGACCCGGCGCGTCGGATTGAACGGGTCGCCCGTCTCTCCATGTGCTTTCAACACGTTGTTGACGGCCGCGACTTGGATGAGTTCGAAGCCGGCGAGCTTCTCTCCGCGTCGTTCACGGAGCAGACCGACGTACAGGTTCGTCAGCGCCTCTTCGTAGCAGTGCGCGGCGTCGGGAGCCTGTGTGACGAGTTTCGGCGTCGCGAACGATTCGAGCGCTTCCTCCCGCTTCCAGACGATCCGTCCCGGAGTGTAGGCGATGTGTGGCATCTCAGGCAAATCGAAGACGGCGAACTCGGCGTAAATACCGTCCGCATACATGACTTTATGGCCGTCTTTCGTGTTTTGGAACTGGTACGCCAGCGGTTCAACCTCGAGCCAGTCCAAATTGTCGATGAAGCGGGCTTTTCGCCCGTCTTCGACGATCAAAAAGAAATCGAGGTCGGAGTAATCGTCGAGCCGCTCGGTCTCGAGGCCAACCGAACCGAGGGCGAGCAACATCAGCGCCCCTTCTTTTGTCGCGACTGATTCCCCAATCCTCTCCATCCGTTCCAACAGCTGATCACGTCTCATGAACATTCCTCCTTTTCCTCATTGTACGTTCTCATCAAGCGAAAAAGAAAGGGCTGACCGCGTCCGGCCACCCCTCCCTGTTCGAGAAATTTTTATTACAGAATTTGCGAACGAGAAAGCCCACTCCTTTAGTGGTGGGATGAACGTGAGCTTGATTTCGGAGTCCCGTTAGTCGGAATTTCAGAAATCAACAAGCAGAATCTTATCCCGATAAAATGTATCACTCTAATAAATCTAATGATACAATGGACGTATGAACAACTACAGAAGAACCAAAACCACCGTATCGATGATCCATTATCATTTCGTGTTCTGCCCGAGGTATCGCCGAAAACTATTTGATGACGATACGTTCGAGCAACGATTCAAAGAGATCGTCCGTGATGTCTGCGAAGAGCTCGACATTCGACTCATCGCCATCGCGTGTGATCGGGACCACACACATCTATTCTTGTCGGCGTTGCCATCCCTCAGCCCGTCTGACATCATGGCGCGCATCAAAGGCGTCTCGTCGAAGCGACTACGAGAGGAATTTCCCCATCTCACACATCTCACAAGCCTTTGGACGAGATCCTTCTTCGTCTCGACGGCCGGAAATGTTTCCAGCGAGACCATCAAGCGTTATGTCGAGGAACAAAAGACAAGGAGGTGACACCGTGTCGCAGACATTGACGGTGAACATCAAACTTCATCCGACAAAAGAGCAACAATCGATCTTAGAGCGGATGATGCGCACCTACATCGGCACGACGAACCAGCTCGTCTCGGACATGGTGCAGGCTCGAGAAAACTTAAAGCTGACGAGCAAAAACGTGAGTTCCGATCTGCCGAGCGCCGTCAAGAATCAGGCCATCCAGGATGCGAAGAGCATGTTCAAAAAGGCGAAGAAGAAGGGCTTCCAGGTCGTCCCTGTCCTCAAGAAGCCGTACTGCACCTGGAACAACCAAAACTACTCGTTCGACTTCGAGTCGATCTCCTTCCCGGTCATGATCGACGGAAAGGTCAAGAAGACGGCGATCCGCGCCGAGATGGTCGACCCGGACAACCGGAACGCCACGCTCCTCGCCAACAAGCTCGGGACGCTCCGCATCATCAAGAAGTCGAACAAGTGGATCGCCCAGATCGCCGTCACGATCCCCACGACGGAGAAGGGGGGCACCAACGTGCTCGGGGTCGACCTCGGCCTGAAAGTCCCCGCCGTCGCATCGACAGATCGTGACAAGGCGCGGTTCTTCGGGAACGGGCGTGAGAACAAGTATATGAAGCGCAAGTTTCGTGCGAAACGGAAAGAGCTCGGTCAACAGAAGAAACTGGATGCGATCAAGAAGCTGAACAACAAAGAACAGCGCTGGATGAAAGACAAAGATCACAAGGTGAGCCGTGAGATCGTCGACTTCGCGAAAGAGAACAAGATTTCTGTCATCCACCTCGAAAGATTGGCGAACATCCGACAGACGGCAAGAACAAGCCGTAAACACAACAAGAACCTGCACACCTGGTCGTTCTATCGCTTGGCACTATTCATCACGTACAAGGCAAAGCTCGAAGGCATCAAGGTCGAATCTGTCAATCCGGCCTACACCTCCCAGACATGCCCTTCTTGTGGAGCAAAAAATAAAGCGAAAGACCGAACATATTCCTGTCCGTGCGGATTCAAAAAACACAGAGATCTAGTCGGTGCGATGAATATCCGATACGCACCTGTGGTCGATGGTAACAGTCGACCAGCCTGAGAACCTATACGGTCTGTCTCAGGAGGGGTGATGGCACACCCTCATCTGAAGGCTTGAACAAAACAGAAATGGACTGCGTTCGCACAAGCACTTCAGAATCCCACTCATACCGAAGGGGTGAGCTTGCGGCTTTAGCCGTGGGAGTGTCAAACGATGAACTTGTTCGCTTTGATGAGACTCGCTGCGACTTCGCGCTTCGTACCGATGACGTTGATTGGCTGATAGCGGCTGAACTTCTTCATCGCCGAGAGCAACATCCGTTGCTCGTCGCCTGACGCTGCCGCGTACAACACTTCTTTCGCCATGAGCTCGACTTGCTTGAACACTTGCTCGGCGAAGATTTCCGTGTAACGTACTTTTTGTTGGTTCTTATCGATACCAGTCCGCGCAATCGCTTTATCCGTCCGCGCAATCGCCGCTTCGAGCGCATAGATGGCGCTGATGATGTCGGCGATCTTGGCGAGGATTTCTTGCTCGTTTTGGAGGTTCTGCTGATATTTCTGGACGGCTGTCCCGGCGATCATCAAGTTGATCTTCTTCATGTTCGATAGAAGCATCTTCTCGCGCGCGAGCGGTGAACCGTCGAGCTCTTGCGGCATGTAGCTCATGAGCTCTTTTTGGAGCTTCTGTGCTTCGGCGAGGAGCGGCAAGTCGCCTTTCATCGCTTTCTTGAGGAGCGTGCTCGGGACGATCAAGCGGTTGATCTCGTTCGTTCCTTCGAAGATCCGGTTGATCCGTGAGTCACGGTACAAGTTTTCGACCTCGTACTCGGTCATGAAGCCGTAGCCGCCGTGAATTTGAACGGCTTCGTCGACGACGTAGTCGAACGTCTCAGACGCAAACACTTTGTTGAGCGAGCATTCGATCGCATACTCCGCGATCGATTGGGCGACTTTCGAGCCGTCGCGCATGTTCTCGTCACCAAGCGCATCGAGGCTGTCTTGGAACAAGCCGCCTGTGCGGTAGACCGAGCTCTCCATCGCGTAAATGTTCGCCGCCATCGTCGCTAATTTTTCTTGGATGAGCGGGAACTGGCTGATCGGCGTCTTGAACTGCTTGCGCTCGTTCGCGTATTGGACCGAGAGATCGAATGCACGTTTTGATGAACCGACCGCTCCGACCGCGAGTTTGTAACGACCGACGTTCAAGATGTTGAAGGCGATGACGTGCCCTTTACCGACTTCACCTAACAGGTTATCGACCGGGACTTCGACGTCTTGTAAAATGAGCGTCCGCGTCGACGAGCCCTTAATCCCCATCTTCTGTTCTTCGGCACCTGTCGAGACGCCGTTGTAGTCGCGTTCGACGATGAAGGCGCTGAACTTGTCGCCGTCAATTTTCGCGTAGACGACGAACACGTTAGCGAAGCCTGCGTTCGTGATCCATTGTTTCTCACCGTTCAAGACGTAGTGCGTCCCGGCCTCGTTCAAGACAGCCGTCGACTTCGCGCCGAGCGCGTCCGACCCTGAGCCTGGCTCTGTGAGCGCGTACGCTGCGATCCATTCGCCCGTTGCGAGCTTCGGCAAGTACTTATGCTTTTGCTCTTCTGTTCCGAAGAAGACGATCGGAAGCGTCCCGATCCCGACGTGAGCGCCGTAACTGAGGGCAAACGAACGGGCTTTGGCGAACCGTTCCGTGATGATCGATGACGAGATCTTGTCGAGCTGATAACCGCCGTACTCTTCAGGTACATCGGCACCGAGCAGACCGAGTTCGCCCGCTTCTTTCAACAGTTCGACCGAGAGATCGAACTCATGTTTTTCGATGCGTCCAAGTACCGGCATGACACGGTCGTCGACGAAACTCGACGTCGTGTCCCCGATCATCTTATGCTCGTCTGAAAAGTCTTCCGGTGTGAAGAGACGATCCGCGTCGAGTGCGTCAATGACAAAGCTACCGCCTTTAATCAATTCGTGTTCTGTACGTTCCATAGTCATTTCCCCCTTATAGTAATTCGAAGACGCCAGCAGCGCCCATTCCGCCACCGATGCACATCGTGACAACCCCATATTTCTCATTGCGTCGTTTCATTTCATGCAGAATCGATACCGCTAGTTTCGCGCCCGTACAACCGAGTGGATGGCCAAGGGCGATCGCGCCGCCGTTGACGTTCACTTTGGACGGGTCGATGCCGAGTTCGCGGATGACGCCGAGTGATTGGCTCGCGAACGCCTCGTTCAACTCGAACAATCCGACTTCTTCAAGCTTCACACCAGCCATCTCTAACGCTTTCGGGATGGCGACGACCGGTCCGATCCCCATCACTTCCGGGCGGACCCCGCCGACTGCGAACGAGAGGAACTTCGCCATCGGCTTCAAGCCTTGGCGTTCCGCCTCTTCCCGCTCCATGACAAGTACGGCTGCAGCGCCGTCTGATACTTGTGACGCGTTACCGGCTGTGACCGACCCTTTGATTTTGAAAGCTGGACGCAATTTGCCGAGTGCTTCGACCGTCGAGTTGGCCCGGACGCCTTCGTCGTGCTTGACGACGAATTCACGCTCCGCGACTTTCCCATCTTCACCGAGGACGTGCTCGATGACCGTCACCGGCACGATCTCTTCTTCGAACTTGCCGCCCGCGATCGCAGCCGCCGCTTTTTGATGGCTGTCGATGGCGAACAGGTCCTGGTCAACTCGTGAGATGTTATACTCGGCCGCTACGCGCTCAGCCGTGTGTCCCATGCTCATGTAATACTCAGGCGCCGTCTCCATGATCGTCGGGTTAGGACGGATGACGTGTCCGCCCATCGGGACGAGGCTCATCGATTCCATTCCGCCGGCAATGATCGCCGTCGCTTGACCGATCATGATCTTCGCTGCCGCGTCCGCGATCGCTTGAAGGCCTGACGAGCAGTAACGGTTGATCGTGACGGCGGGCACTTCGTGTGATAGTCCACCGCGTACGGCCGCATAGCGGGCGATGTTCATCCCTTGCTCCGCTTCCGGCATGGCGCATCCCATGATGACGTCGTCAATCGGTCCCGTGTATCCCGACCGCTCGAGCGTCGCTTTGATGGCGTGACCTGCGAGCTCGTCCGAACGAACGTTTCGGAACGACCCGCGTTTTGCTTTTCCGACCGGTGTTCGTGCACCGGCCACGATGACTGCTTCTCTCATCTGTTAAGTCCCCCTTTTGTCAGTTCCGAAGTGGTTTGCCTTTGACGAGCATATGTTGCATCCGTTGCTGCGATTTCGGTTCTCCGATGAGGCTCAAGAACGCCTCACGCTCGATATCGAGGAAGTATTGCTCGTCGACCATCGTGCCGTATGCCAAATCGCCGCCGCTGATGACGTGGGCAAGTTTTTTGGCGATCTTCAAGTCGTGCTCTGAAATATAACCACCGTAGAACATCTCGTACGCTGCGAGTTCGAGCGTCGCTTTCCCGGTTCGACCGACGACCGGCAACTTCTCGCGCATCGGCGCGACGTATCCGTCCGTAAGTCCAAGGACGGTTTGTTTCGCGTCGAACGTCAAGTGGTCACGGTTCATCGAGATGCCGTCGACCGGACGATGATAGCCGAGCGCTTTCGCGTCGTACGCCGACTTCGATACTTTCGCCATCGCGATGTTCTCGAACGTCTGCTGTGCCGCCTTCTCGATGTTTTGCATCGATTTCGGCGTCTGTTCAAGTAGACGACGGTACGTGTTGACGTTGCCGCCGCCGCCAGGGATGAGACCGACACCGACTTCGACGAGTCCCATGTATGTCTCGAGCGCCGCTTGCATGCGTGCTGCCGGCAAACTGATCTCCGTGCCGCCTCCGAGTGTCATGCCGTAAGGTGCGACGACGACCGGGCGACCTGCGTAACGGATTTTTTGAACGACTTGTTGGAACTTGTTGATGATCCAGTCGAGCTCATACCAGTTCTCGTCTTCCGCTTCCATGAGCATCATCGCGAGGTTGGCGCCGACGCAGAAGTTTTTACCGTCGTTGGCGAGGACGAGTCCTTTGAAGTCTTGCTCGACGAGGTCGATCGATTGCTCGATCATCTGCATGATGTCGACCCCGATCGCGTTGTTCGGTGACGTGAACTCGAGGGCGACGACGTCGTCACCGATGTCGATGAGGCGAGCCCCGCCGTTCTCGAAGATGATCCCGTTCGACTTGGCGAGCGGTGCAAGTTTCAATTCTTTCGGGTTGACGGTCTTCTCGACGTACGTCTGCGACGCTTGATCGTAATACTGGTCCCCTTTATAGAAGGAAGTGTGTCCGGCAGCGAGCATCTCATCGATCCACGCCGGGACGGCATATCCTTCCGCTTTCATGCGTGTGACTGATTTTTCGACACCGAGTGCGTCCCATGTCTCGAACGGTCCGAACTTCCAACCGAAGCCCCACTTCATCGCGTCATCGATGGCGACGATCGAGTCACTGATCTCACCCGTCAAGCGTGCCGAGTAGACGAGTGTTTTCGCTGTTACCGGCCATAGCAACTGTCCGACGCGTCCCTTGTTCAAGATCGCGCCTTTCAGTTTCGCTTTCGAGCCTGGGAGCGACTTGATTTGGTCGAGCTCAGGTCCTGTAATCGCTTTCAATTGTTCGTACTCAAACGTGCTCAAGTTGAGTTCCTGGATGACTTTCCCGTCTTTCTTATAGAACCCTTGACCAGACTTTTGTCCGACCCAGCCTTTTTCGACGAGCGTCTTCATTTCAGCAGGGACATCGAACGTATCTTTCTCCTCGCCCGCTTCGAGCGCCTCATAGACGTTACCGGCGACGTGGACGAACGTGTCGATGCCGACGACGTCGAGCGTACGGAACGTCGCTGATTTCGGACGGCCGATGAGCGGTCCTGTGATCGAGTCCATCTCGCCGATCGTCGCGTTTTGTTTCAACATCTCCTCGAACGTGACGAGCAGGCCGTACGTGCCGATGCGGTTACCGATGAAGTTTGGCGTGTCTTTCGCCTCGACGACGCCTTTACCGAGACGGTCCTCAGCAAAGCGGGCCATGAAATCGATGACCGGGCGCGCCGTTTTCTCCGTCGGGATGAGTTCGAGCAGCTTCAAGTAGCGCGGCGGGTTGAAGAAGTGCGTTCCGAGGAAGCGTGACTTCAATCCTTCCGGCAAGACGCTCGCCATCGCTTCGATCGAGATCCCAGACGTGTTCGAGCTGAGAATCGCGTCTTCACGGATGAACGGTGCGATTTTGTCGAACAGTTGCTGTTTCACGTCGAGCCGTTCGACGATGACTTCGATGACCCAGTCGGCTTCTTTCAATCGCTCGAGGTCATCTTCTAAGTTCCCGACCTCGATGAAGTTCAAGTGTTCTGCCGTCGCGAGTGGCGCCGGATTTTGTTTCAACAACTTATGACGGTTCTCGGACGCGATGCGATTCCGCACTTCCGGTGACTCGAGCGTGAGCCCTTTCGCTTCTTCTTGCGCCGTCAATTCACGTGGTACGATGTCGAGCATGAGCGAACGAACCCCCGCGTTCGCCAAATGGGCCGCAATCCCCGCCCCCATTACTCCTGAACCGATGACGACCGCAAAACGGATATTGCTCGTCAAACGGAGGTCGGCTGATTGTTCGATGTGACTCGTCATATTGTTCCCCCCTAAATGAGAATGAATAGTGATTCATTTCACGCGTAAAAAAAATCGCAATCACCATCGTGTTTACTCTTCTATCATAAATGAACGACAATTCATTCGCAAGCGTTCATTTTTCAAATTCATTCCATTTTTCTGATTTACGATTATTTTTTGATATGTGTGGTATAGACACATTGAGTCAATTTTGAAAGGGGACGAAACAATATGAGTGATAATCGTTTAAATACAATCGGCAGCCGCAAGGATTTTGAAACGTTCAAGAAGGACGGACAAGCGCAGGCCCATCAACCGGGAATCGATTCGAAGATGGAGCCGTTCCCGATCTATGAGCGTGAAGGCTATAAAGGAAGCGACAAGTTAAAAGACAAAGTCGCCATCATCACGGGCGGTGACTCGGGGATCGGGAAATCGGTCGCCATCTTCTTCGCCCACGAAGGCGCAAACTCGGTCATCGTCTATAAAGACCAAAACGAGCTCGAGGACGCTGAAGCGACGAAGGAACGGATCGAAGAACTCGGTCAAGCGTGCCTGTTGCTGCAAGGTGATCTCGGTGATTCGGCGTTCTGCCAAGACGTCGTCAAGCAGACGCTCGAGACGTTCGGCCACTTGGACATTCTCGTCAACAACGCCGCCGAGCAGCATCCGCAAGAGTCGCTCCTCGACATCTCGGACGACCAGCTCGAGCGGACGTTCCGGACGAACATCTTCAGCATGTTCTATTTGACGAAAGCGGCGCTCCCGTACTTGAACGAAGGCGCGAGCATCATCAACACGACGTCGATCACGGCGTATGAAGGCAACGACCAGTTGATCGACTATGCGTCGACGAAAGGCGCGATCACATCGTTCACGCGTTCGCTCGCCAAAAACTTGGCCGAGAAGAAAATCCGTGTCAACGGCGTCGCCCCTGGCCCGATTTGGACACCGCTCATCCCGGCTACGTTCTCGGCTGAGAAAGTCGCCACGTTCGGTGACTCTTCTGAGATGAAGCGTGTGGGTCAACCGGCAGAGCTCGCCCCGGCTTACGTCTATCTCGCAAGCGATGACTCGACGTACGTCAGTGGGCAGGTCATGCACGTCAACGGCGGTACCGTCATTAACGGATAAGTGTTTCGGAAGGCTCAGTTCACAGCTGAGTCTTTTTTGTGTGCGTGTCATACTTTGCGCGCGTTTCTTGCGTCCTTTCGTCGGATTGCTTTGCATGAGTCTGGACGCCAAGGACGCATTTCCCTCTCCATGAAAAGATTCTGAATATCGATGGCATCGAACAAGTATACTAATGATAAACAAGTTTGGATGGAAGTCACTCGAAATCCTAAGGAGAATCAATTCATGGATAATGATATGCCGTTTTTTAAAGGACGTATTACTTCTCTCCTTGTAGCCTTTCTCTGTCTCAGTGTAGTCGCAGGCTGTTCAACCGATTATAGCGAGGTCGATGTTCAAGGGAAAATTGTAGACGTAAATACTGAAGAGACGATGATTTTAGTCGAAGATCAAGACCGCGGTCAAATTTGGGTCGATGTATCCGGTTTGAATGACGAGATTGAACGACTGCACAGTCCGCTCGAGGTCAACGTTTGGTTAGACGAATCCATCACCGAAGACACCTCCACTGTAGGAAAGGCCGAACGAATCGATGTCATCAAATAATATCGAACACATCAAAAAAGCACGAACGCCCACAACGGACGTTCGTGCTTCTCTCATTTCTTGACCATTCCTTTTAACACGAACGCGACGTTGGCCGGACGTTCGGCGAGGCGGCGCATGAAGTAACCGTACCAGTCACGGCCGTACGGCACGTAGACCCGGACTTTATAGCCTTGGCGGACGAGCTCGAGTTGACGCTCGACCCGGATGCCGTACAGCATTTGGAACTCGAACTGGTCGAGTGGGATGTTGTTCAGTTTCACATGCTCGATGATGGCATCGATCATATGGTCGTCATGGGTCGCGATAGAGGCGTAATTCCCGTTCGCAAGATGGAGTTTGACGAGCTTCAAGTAGTTGTGGTCGACGTCTTCTTTCTCCGGGAAAGCGACCGTCGCCGGCTCTTTGTAAGCCCCTTTGACGATACGGAGGTTCGGCTTGATCAGCGCGAGATGATTGATGTCATCTTCCGAACGATACAAGTACGATTGGATGACCGTCCCGAGTCCGTCAAAGTCCGCTTTCAACTTCTTGAACAAGTCGAGTGTCTTCTCGCAGCGCGACTCGTCTTCCATATCGATGGCGACGAAGACGCCGACCGACTTAGCCGTCGTCAAGATCTGGCGCATATTGTCCTCGATCAACTTGTCCGAAATATCGAATCCGAGTGACGTGAGCTTGAGCGACATATAGGCGTCGAGTTTCTCTTCGGCCATGATCTCGATGGCACGGATGATCTCGTCACGGTTTTGGTTCGCTTCTTCGACCGTGTTAATGAATTCCCCTAGATGGTCGACCGTGACCGATAGCCCTTTCGCGTTCAGTTCGCGAATCGTCGGCACCGACGTCTTGAAATCTTCTCCCGCCACAAATCGTGACGCCCCGAACCGAAGCCCGTACTTTTTAGCCAAACTGTTGAGTGCTTTGTTTTGAGACATGTAAATAAAGCCATCACGTAACACTTTTTCCATCAGATTTTCCCCCTTGCGTTTACACTCATCTATCTCTATGACGATGTCTGAAATTATTATGACATACAAACGTCAATTCGTCTTTAGTTTTGTAACCGTTTCCAACACTTCATTGGCCAAGTTTATAAAAAAGCAGACGCCCTCACGGACGTCTGGTTCACAGGCCTGTATTCGGTGCGACGTAGAGCAAAATACTGAGGAAGACGAACACGCTCCCGGCGAGCACGAACAAGTGCCAAATCGCATGATTGAACGGCAGTTTCTGCCAGACGTAAAACACGATCCCGACCGAATAAGCGAGCCCACCAGCAAGCAGCAACATGAACCCTTGATGCCCGAGCGACTCGTAGAGCGGACGGATCACGATGATACAAATCCACCCGAGCCCAAGGTACGTCACGTTCGATACCCACATGTACTTCCCGGTCGAATACATTTTCCAGACGATGCCTAAGATGGCGACGCCCCAAACGATGCCGAATAACACCCATCCGAGCGTTCCCTGAAGCGACACGAGTGCGAACGGCGTGTAGCTCCCGGCAATCAATAAGTAAATCCCAGCGTGGTCGAACACTTGGAGCACCCGCTTCGCCCGTGGATGCGGGATCGCATGCATGAGCGTCGAGAACAAGTACAACAAGATCATCGATACCCCGAACACGCTCACCGCGATGACGTTGCCTGTGCTACCGGTCTCAGTCGCGGTCGTGACGAGCAGGACGAGAGCGACGATGCTGAAGATGACCCCTAGTCCGTGCGTGACGGCGCTCGCGATTTCTTCGCCGAGCGTATCGGCATGGAGCATGTCTTTTAGTTTCTCTTGATCCATTCGGGTCCCACCTTTCTTTCCTTGCCTCTATTATGGATATTCCCCAATTTTGTTGCAAATAAAAACACGGGTCTGTAAAAACCCGTGTCCTTGATTATGCGACTTCCTTCACCGGAACGTCACATTCCATATTTTGTGCCCGCATCGCCCGTGCGCGTATGTGGAACAAGACGAGTAGCGTCACCGTACCGATCGTCGCGATGACGTAGGGAATGACCCCATCCATCTTGAAACCGATCGGTGCTGTGAGGATGTAGAACCAAACCGCATACAGCATGAACGTCCCCGGGATGAGTGCGATCCAGTGGTTGCGTCCTTTAATGTACAAGTACATCGCACCAACGAACAAGGCGATGACCGCTGTCGTCTGGTTGGCCCAGTTGAAGTACTGCCAAAGCATTTGGAAGTCCATGTTTGTGAGCACGTACGAGATCGCGAACAACGGGAGTGCGATCCAAAGGCGTGACGAGAAGTTCTTCTGTGCGACTTTCAAGTAGTCGGCGATGATCATCCGGGCACTCCGGAACGCCGTATCGCCTGACGTGATCGGCAAGACGATGACGCCGAGGATGGCGAGCGTGCCGCCGATGCTGCCGAGCATGAGTGTCGCCACTTCTTGGACGACGAGCGCCGGTGTCCCCGCTTGAATCATGCCGAGCAACTCACCCGGCTCGAAGATGGCCATAGCCGCTCCGGCCCAGATCATGGCGATGACGGCCTCGACGATCATCATGCCGTAGAAGATGCTGCGGCCATTACTTTCTTTCATCGTCGTCCGCGAGATGATCGGCGACTGCGTCGCGTGGAAGCCTGAGAGCGCGCCGCACGAGATCGTGAAGAACAAGAGTGGCCAGATTGGCAAGCCGTCCGGGTGCATGTTCGTCAATGTCATCTCTGGGATTTGATAGCCTTGGACGAACAAGCTGACCCCGATACCGATGGCGCTGATCATGAGGAGCGCCCCGAAGAACGGATAGATGCGGCCGATGATCTTGTCGACCGGGAGAAGCGTCGCCAAGATGTAATAAGCGAAAATCGCAAAGACGACGAACACGAGCGTCGACGCGTTGCCGTCGAACAAGTTGTTGATCATGTTACTCGGTGACGTGACGAACACCGTCCCGACAAGGAGCAGCAGTAACAGGGCGAACCCGTTGACGATATGGCGGAGCGAGCGGCCGAGGAACTTCTCGGCGAGCTGCGGCAAGTGTGCCCCGTTGTTACGGAGCGAGATCATCCCCGTCAAGTAGTCGTGCACGGCACCTGCGAAGATCGATCCGAAGACGATCCACAGGAAGGCGACCGGACCGTAGAGCGCCCCCATGATCGGCCCGAAAATCGGACCGACGCCGGCGATGTTCAACAGTTGGATCATCGAGTTCCGTTTTTTCCCCATCGGCACGTAGTCGATGCCATCCTGCGACGCATAGGCGGGCGTCGTCCGCTCTTCCTTGATACCGAACGTCTTTTCGACGTAACGGCCGTAGACGATGTACCCGACAATTAAAATAGCTAAGGCGATAAAGAATGTAATCATGTGTGCTGTCCCCTTTTAAACTGTGTAGCCGATCCCCATCGGCCCCGAAAAATGAATCCTGATGTTTTACGCATATAATGTAAACGCTTTCGTGATTGATTATACAGCAATTCCCAACGTTTCGTAAGGGGTTTCGTTCACTTTTTTGACACAAAAATAGACCCGGCTTTTTATCGAGAGCCGGGTCGTCTATCGTACTGCTTATTGTTTGATCCGGACCGTGAACGGACCGTCCGCGGTGACGTCTTCGAAGACGACCGAGACCGGATAGGCGTGTTTGCCTTGGACCGGCTCGCTCAAACGAATCGTCGTGTTCGCGATCGCCTCGTCCCCGCTCACGAGTTCGAGCGGTAACTGTTCAACGTTCAGTTCATGCTCGTAGCCGTTACGGAGAAGCAACGTCGCCGTGACGTTCGTCTCACTTGTTTCGACCGAGACGAGCATCAAATTGAACTCATTCTCGCCGACGGGCGGTGTCGACACGTTCGTCCGACGGAGCTGTTGCCACGCCGTGTTCGAAAATTGTTCGACTTCCTCATCTAGAAGCATCTGTAACGGATCGATCGGATTCATTTGGAAGACGAGTCGCATCGACGTCAGTTCTTCCGCTTCAAACTCGCCGAACAGTTCATCTGCAAAAAAGTCCAAATAGACCGGTTTGCTCGTCCACGGCTCGAAGCTCGGAAGGTCGACGCGGCTGAATACTTTCCGCCCGAGCGGAACGTTGTCTTTGTTCAAGAGGAGAACCGGCAATTCATTGACTTCGAACGAGCTCGGGAGCGTGTTCCGGAACAAGGCGACGAGCGACAATCCGCCCATCAAGTTTTCAGCGTGCAACAGCTCGATCGACAGTTGGTTGTCGAGGAGCGCCGGCAGCCGCTTCGCATGATAGCGGAACATGTACTCGTCTTCTTTCGGAATTCCCATGTCGCTGTCGATCACGAGCGTCAGTTGACGCCCTGTCTCGGTCTTCCCTGTATCGATCTGTTTACGTTTACGAAACCCTAACATATTACTCCTCCTCCAATTGCGTGACGAAATAGCGGTCGAGCTGACATACTTCCGTCGTCACTTCACGGGCAATATTGACATACGTCTGTTCGAAGATCTCAAATCCTTCTTTACCGAACTGACGACTCGGGTCTTCCTGACCATAACTGCGGAGTCCGATGCCTTCTTTTAATCCGCTCATCGTCGTGAGGTGGTCCGTCCATTTTCCGTCCAACGCCCGTAACAGTGATTCTTTGACGAACGTCACGACTTCCTCGGCTTGAAGACGGGCCTCGGCCGTTTTGACGATGTCGTCGATCCACGGCGCAAGCTCTGCCTTCAATTCCAACGAGTCGGCGATCTCATCTGACCAGACCGGCTCGCGTGTCGTCAAGTAGACGAGGTCTGTCTTCAACTCGTCGAGCGGCCACTCTTCTGGGACGAGCTCGTCCGAGACGTGCATGTCGATACTGTTCGCTAAAGCGAGATGCATCATGCCGAGCACGTTGTTCGTGATCGCCGCAGCGTCGGCGTTGACCGCCTGATCGCGGATCGTGTAGATGATTTTCCGTTGTTCGTTCAAGACGTCGTCGAGCTTGAACAAGTAGTCCCGAATCGAGACGCCGAGTCCTTCGATCGTCGTCTGGGCGTACTCGATGACGTCAGCCGCGTCTTTTGCGGACACTTCGCCACGTTCGTCCGGCTTCAGTTTCTTCTCGATCCGCTCCAGTTTTTGGATCGCGTAACGTTTGACGATCTCATCTTCGAGCGAGACGAAGAACTGCGTCGCGCCGGGATCGCCTTGACGTCCCGAACGACCGCGGAGCTGGTTGTCGACACGTTGCGACTCATGGCGTTCCGTCCCGATGACGAACAAGCCGCCCACTTCTTTCGATTTCGCGTCAAGCATGATATCGGTCCCGCGACCGGCCATGTTCGTCGCGATCGTCACTTTGCCGAAGCGTCCGGCGTCGGCGATGATGTCCGCTTCTTGCGTGACCGTCTTCGCGTTCAACACCTCATGCTGAATCCGCTGTTTCGACAAGTGCTTACTGATGGCCTCGGACTGGGCGATCGACGTCGTGCCGATCAACACCGGGCGTCCCGTCTCATGCAGCTCGACGACTTTGTCGGTCACGGCCGCATACTTTTGGTCGACCGTCATGAAGATACGGTCCGGGTTGTCTTCGCGCAAACGCGGCCGGTTCGTCGGCACTTGGACGACGTCCATGTTGTACGTCTTCAAAAACTCTTGGCGAGACGTCTGGGCCGTCCCGGTCATACCGCCGATGAGCGGATACATCCGGAAATAATGCTGAATCGTGATCTCGGCCGTCGTCTTGTTCTCCTCGGTGATCGTGACGCCTTCTTTCGCCTCGAGCGCCTGATGAAGCCCTTCCGACAGACTGCGTCCTTCCATGATCCGTCCCGTGAACAAGTCGATGAGCTCGATTTTGTCTTCTTTGACGATATAGTCGACGTCGAGTTCGAACAAGACGTTCGCCCGGAGCGCTTGGACGAGGTAGTGATAGAGCACTTGATGCTCGGCGCTGAACAAGTTGTCGACCGCGAACATGTCTTCGATTTTCAAGATTCCGGAGTCAGTGAGCGCCGTCGATTTCGATTCGAGGTCGACTTCGTAGTCCGCCTCGTCGAGCTCGGTGACGACACGTTGCGCCAACTCCTTCAAGCGGATGTGCGAGCGGTCTTTTTGGGCGATGATGAGCGGCGTCTTCGCCTCGTCGATCAAGATGCTGTCGACTTCATCGATGATGGCGAAGTGGAACGGGCGCTGGACGCGCTCTTCCGGTGACCCGACCAAGTGATCACGCAAGTAGTCGAACCCGAACTCGGTCCCGACGCCGTATGTAATGTCGGCCTGGTAAGCAGCGTGCTTGTCGCTCTGTTCCATCTCAGGAACGTTCAACCCGACCGAGAGACCAAGGAAATCGTGGATCTGCCCGATTTGTTTCGCGTCACGCGTCGCGAGATATTCGTTGACGGTGATGACGTGGACGCCTTTGCCTTCGAGTGCTATGACGTAACTCGGGAGCGCGGCGACGAGCGTTTTCCCTTCTCCGGTCGGCATCTCGGAAATGTTCCCTTCGAGGAGGGCGAACCCGCCGATGAGCTGGACGTCATAGTGACGCATGCCTAAGACACGCACCGCCGCCTCACGGACGAGGGCGAACGCTTCTTCGGCGACATCATCGACTTTGGCGCCGTCGGCGATTTTTGCTTTCAATGTTTCGGTATATGTGCGCATCTCGTCGTCCGAGAGCGCCTGCATCGTTGTCTCTAATTGGTTGATCCGGTCGACGCGTCGCTGATAGCCTTTCAAGCGCCGGCTCTGGTCATTCGTCAATTGCTTTACAAACTGAATCACGTTGTAGCCTCCATTTAGTTCACAGTCATTGTCAAATCCATACCCGTCTATTATAGCGAAATTTTGCTCATTTCGGAGACTTTTTTACGAAAACTTCCTAAAAGATGGTTTTTAAATTGTGAAATTCCTATAAAAATTGGGTAAATTTCAAAATATATTTACAAGTTTATTTTCATTTTTCTATTTGAGACGGTTTGAGACCGTGATACGATAAGAAAAACAGAACATTTGTTCGTAAAAAGGAGATGGAATCATGCGCCGGCGGATCTTCTGTGTCGACAGCGTCTCATTTTATGCCAGCTGCGAGTGCGCAGCCCGTAACTTGAACCCGTACAAGGCGAAGCTCGTCGTCTTATCGAACTTACAGGACAGCGGCGCCCTCGTCCTCGCCGCGACCCCGCCGCTGAAACGGCTCGGCATCAAGACCGGCTCCCGGCGCTTTCACATCGACCGCCTGCCTTGGCATGAACGACGGCACGTCCTCTACGCCGAGGCCCGGATGAGCCACTACTTGAACGTATCGGTGCAAATCGTCCACATCCTGCACCAGTTCGCACCGCCTGAGGCGATCCGCGTCTACTCGGTCGATGAGACGCTCGTCGACTTGACGGGGACGGAGCGCTTGTTCGGGAACGATGACCACGTCGCCCGCCTCATCCGCTCGACCGTCTTCCGCTACACCGGCGTCCCGGTCACGATTGGGATCGGACCGAACAACGTCCTCGCCAAACTCGTCCTCGACTTGCATGGCAAAAAGACCGGTGTCGCCAGTTGTGCCCTCCACGACGTCGAACGATTGATCCATCCGGCGCCGATCGAGAAGATGTGGGGCGTCGGGGCGAAGATGGCGGTCCATCTCCATCGGCTCGGCATCGACACAATCGGCGACCTGGCCCGTTATCCGCTCGACGTGTTGCACGATAAGTTCGGTGTCATCGGCGCCGAGCTGTGGCACCACGCCTGGGGCATCGACGAGTCGCCGACGATCCTGCCGGCGAGTTCGCTGTTCGGGGCGAAACGCCAACGGCCCCGGACGATCGGCCACGGCATCACGCTCATGAAAGACTATACGACGGAAAGTTCGATCCGACTCGTCTTGCAGGCGATCGCCGTCGAGGTCGGGATGCGGACGCGGCAGTCGGGACTCGTCGGCGGCAACATCCATCTCGGTGTCCGCTACACTCGGACGAGCGAGCGGCGCGGCTTCAGCAAACAAAAAAAGCTCGCCCGCTTCACAGCGGACGAGCGTGAGTTTTTGCCGGTCCTGTTCCAACTGTTTCTTGAGGCGTGGGACGAGACGGAGGCGGTCCGTTACGTCTCGGTCGCCCTCGGCAAGCTCGAGCCCCGGAGCGACCACATCCAGCTGTCGTTGTTCGAGGACGAATGGGCCCGGGCCCGTCGGTTCGACTTTTTAGACCTCGTCGATCAATTGAACGTCCGCTTCGGCCGCGGCACGATCCGTCCGGCATCGAGTCTACTGAAAGACAGTCCGCTCCGCACGCGGCAACGCCTGATCGGCGGACATAAACAAGGAGGTGAACCGTCATGAGCCAAACCCGCTACAAAGACCGCGGTGAATTGAAGTGGATCCCGTTTCTCATGCCCGAACACGTGGCGCTGCTCAAAAAATATTACGCCCACGTCCAAAAGATCGAGCTGCCCGACATCGACGAGCAACTCCTTTATCTGTGGCAGACCGAACTCGAACGGGCCATCCGGGAAGGCGATCAAGTCGAACTGACGTTGTTCGAGGATGGTCTCGCCCGCTCTATGCGTGGCTACGTTCATGCCATCTATTACGCCGAACGCGAAGTCGAACTGTTCGACACGGACGTGCGCCGCATCCCGTTCGGCCACATCCTGTCGGTCCGTTAAGACGCGTCAATCGCGTCTTGCGTCGTCTCGAACGTCGCAATCCCGTCAAGGACGCCGTAATGGTCGAGCGTCTGCCGCACGGGTTCCGATAAGTGGGCGAAGACGACACGACGATCCGCCGCTTTCAGTTCCCGGACGACCCGGCGGACTTCTTCGACCGCCGTCACATCGATGACCGGACAGCGATGGAAGTTGAAGATGAACACGTTGGGCTCGTTATGGATCTGTTGCAGGACGTGCTCGAACATCTCGATCGCCCCGAAGAAGAGCGGCCCTTCGACGCTGAAGACGACTTGGCCGTCGCGCGTCACGTAACGTTCCGTCTGTTCGCGGACGTCGATCGTATCGGCCATCCGTTTCGCGAACAAGGCGAGCGCACAGATGACCCCGACCTCGACGGCGACGACGAGGTCGACGAAGACGGTCAGGCCGAGCGTGACAAGCAAGACGAGTGACTCGGCGGAGCGATGTTTGAGCATCTCGAAGACGTGGTGCCGCTCCGACATGTTCCAGGCGACGCGCATCAAGATCGGCGCGAGGGCGGCGAGCGGGACGTAGCTCGCGAGCGGTGCCAACACGAGTACGGCGAGGAGCACCGTCAACCCGTGGATGACACCGGAGCGGCGGCTGACGGCCCCTGCTTGGATGTTCGTCGCCGTCCGGGCGATCGCACCTGTCGCCGGGATGCCGCCGAAGAACGGGACGACGACGTTGGCGAGCCCTTGCCCGAACAGTTCCTTGTCCGGGTTCATCTTCGTGCCGGCCATGCCGTCCGCGACCGCACCTGACAACAGCGACTCGAGCGCCCCGAGGAAGGCGATGGCGAACGCCGATGGGAGCAGCGTCGCGATCAAGTCGAGGTCGATCGTGAGCCAGTTGAAGTCAGGCAGTCCGCTCGGGATGCCACCGTAGGCGCTGCCGATCGTCGCGACCTCCCCTGGGATGACGAGGCTGATAAACGTTGGCACGAGCATCGCCATGAGCAAGAGCGGCAACCGGACCGGCAGTTTCGGGACGAGCCAGAGCGTCAGAAAACCGATGGCGGCAATGAAAACAGGCCAAAGACTCGCCTCGGGGAGTGACGTGACGAGTTTTAGGACGTTCTCATGGAAGTGCGGCGCCTTCTCGAACGTGATGCCGAACAGTTCATCGAGCTGGTCGACGAAGATGACGACGGCGATCCCCGCCGTGAAGCCGATCGTTACGGCGCGCGGCATGAAGCGGATGAGCCGGCCGACGCGGAGCACGCTCATGAGGAACAGCAAAATCCCGGCGAGAAACGTCGTCACGAGCAGCCCTTCGTAGCCATGCGCCAGCATGACGCCCGAGACGATCGGGATGAAAGCGCCGGTCGGTCCGGCGATTTGGAACGTCGAGCCGCCGAACAGGCTGACGAGGATGCCGGCGATGATGGCCGTATAGAGCCCGTACACCGGTCCGACGCCCGAGGCGATCGCGAACGCCATCGCGAGCGGCACGGCGACGACCCCGACGGTGATCCCGGCCGAGATGTCTTTTTGCCACGCCTCTCGTGTTGTCATGAAGTTGTCCATTCTTGCATTCCTTCTTTCCATTAGTTCGAAAACAAGTTCAGTGTACGCCTGTCACCACTTCTTGTAAACGTCACAGAAGAAACGTTTACATAATCGACAAACCAAAAAGACGTATCCATCACGCGATGGACACGTCTTCGTTAATTCGTCGGTGCTTCGACGACTTGGTCACCCTCGTCCGCATCTTCCCCAAGCAAGCGAACGTGGCGGCCGAATAGCCACATGACGACGAGGTGGGCTTTCGCCTGCGTCTTCGTATAGAACCACCACGGCATGGCCGGCACGAACTCATGGATGGCGATAAGCCCCTCGTTCGAGTCCGGGAGCCGCCTGAACTCGAGGCGGCCGGTTTTATCGTCCTCGGTCAGCTTCGCGAACAGTCCCCCGTCGATCTCGAACGATGCCATGTCGTCCGTCGCCGCATCTTCAAGCGACAGATGGAGTGCGACGAGTGATGGGCGCAAAAGCGCGATCTCCCAATCATCCTGTTCTTTCGTCGTCTGGATGAGCGGATACGCGATCCGCCCGAGCCATTCGAAATATTCGTCGGCCATCCAGGCAGCCGACTTGTCGTCCGGCAGACCGAAGCGTTGGATCGAGCGGACCGTATACTGTTGTGGCGCTTTTTTCGTCTTGCCGGCCGACTTCTGCTTCTCTTCTTCCTCGAGCGCGTGTTCGACCGCTTCCTTGAACGGGATCTCACCTTGCTTGACGCCGTCCGTGTCTTTGGCGACCATGGCGTGATCCATGCTCTCGACGAGCGGATAGACGGTGTCTTTCGGCTCACCGGTGACAGCCATGACCCAAAGCCGTGACAGCTTGATCGTCGGGAACGGGAAGTCGATCATGACGCGACGCTTACCCATGACGTCAGCCGTATCTTCGATCATCTTTCGATACGTCATCACTTCCGGACCACCGATGTCGATATGATGGTCGTACAGCGACTCGGCCCCGACGACCGAGATGAGTGCTTGGACCGCTTCTCGCAAATCAATTGGATGTGTCTCCGTCTTCGTCCAGTTCGGGAGGATCATGACCGGGAGTCGTTTGACGAGTTTCGCGAGAATCGGAAACGACGAGCCTTCCGGACCGATGATGAGCCCAGCCCGGATCGTCGTCACCGGCACGCCTTGCCCGCCGAGGATGCGTTCGACTTCAAGTCGGCTCTTCAAGTGACGCGACAACGTCTTCGACTCTTTCGGGATGATGCCGCTCAAATAGACGATCTGCTCGATATCGTTCGCGCTCATTGCCCGGGCGAAGTTGTCAGCGATGAGCGCGTCCATGTCTTCGAACGTCGCCTGCGTCAACCCGCCGTCCGGGATCATCGAGTGGACGAGGAACATCGCATAGTCCGCTCCCTCGCACGCCTCGCGCGTCTGTTCATACGAGAACAAGTCGCACGACCGCCATGTGATGTGGTCCTCGTCTTCCTTGTTTTTCGTCGAGCGAGACAAGGCGATAATGTCATATTCTTCTTTTAAATGCTCCATCACGTTCGAGCCGATATAGCCGCTCGCGCCCGCGATGACGATGGTTTTTCGCATAGTGGTCACTCCCCTTCATTTGCACATAGAGGTAATGTACCCGTCTTAGGCTGAGATTAAATCAGTCGCGCGCCCTACAGTATGTACTGGAAAATTTATGTAAACTAGACTCAACTACAGGCAGAGGAGGACTGGCTATGGGCTTTTGGTATTTCTTGATGCTGTTGATCGGTGGATGGCTCGTGATTCGCGGTTTATTTAAAAAGAACACGAACGCGCTCATGCGGTTCGGCACACTCATCATCGGAGGTCTGTTGATCGCGCTCGGCTTGTTCATGTTCCAAGATGGAAGTGCTGCGATTGTTGCGGATCTATTCAACTTGTGGTGAGGATCAAATAAACGTAAACGAGTCGAACCTGTTTAGGAAGGTTCGACTCGTTTTATGTTTTCGGTGCCCAGTTGGCTTCAAACCCATTTTGGACCGCATAGTCATACAGATGAATCAGTTTGGTCTCTTTATACGTGCTCATCTGCTCGGCCACTCGCAACTCCTGATTTCGTTCCACAAGCGCATACAGATAATCAATTTTCGCCATTCGGTTGTTTTTACTCGTGTTGCAACTCGGGCATGCCAAGACAAAGTTCCATAATACATCATTCTGCATGTATGACCACGGGATAAAGTGGTCGACATGAATCTGTCTCAGCGGCTTCATGCAATAAAAACAGACGGGATGACCGTGGCTGAGTAAGATTTGCTTAAACTCATCGAGCGATTTTCGTGCCGAGACGAACTCAATTTTACTCAAAATCTGCTCCATCGCCTCGCGCGTATTGTATTTTTCTAAGAAGACAGCGAGTTGATAGTTCGTGACGTTCATCAATACTCGCTTGTACTTTTCAAAAAAGACGATATAGCTTGGCACGAGTTTGATCCACTCTTCTTTCCGATTAAATGAATAGATGGTCCCATCGAACGCAGTATAGAACGAGCCATACACATACTTCTTATAAAACTGATTCACGTTCCGAGTCAATTGTTGTTGCTGCTCATCCGGCAGGCGGTCAAAGTTCCAAGTGGACGGAATTTCGTGTGTCGCTTGAAACGTGAGCATCGTTTTTTCGACCGAGCTCAATTTCCCAATTTGATTCACTTGTCGCAACCCGTTCGTCACAATCAAATTCCAATACATCTTCGTCACATGCCTCGAAATTTGCTGGAACGTCACCACACCGGAATCGCTTAATTCGGTCGTGCATTCGAGCAACGCCTTCATGAGCATATGCTTGTACGTCGTCGTATGTGTCGCGTTCATGAGAAATTGTTGTGTATAGCGCCATAAGTCGGTTTCTGTTAAATACTCGCTTTTCGCTTCAGCGATTTCTAAATTCCAGCCCATTATGTTCACCACTTTTCAGAACTAACTAATTGTAGATAAACAGATTCAATTCGTTTTAAGGATCGTATTGTAAAATAGATGACAACTTTTCAATCGATAACCATGGTCTCACTCAATGCAACATACGGTGACAGTTCGAACAAACCGTGACAAATAGTTTAGCTGCCACGAAGCTTTCGCGAAGGGTATTTGATGCTTAATTTGACAAAATATCATTTCAAATAGCACTTACCACTCCAGATGACTATAAAATTCAGATGGGAAATGAATTTCTGAAGGATGACACCTATGCTCGATTGCTGCTTCTATAACCAGCCTTTTTTGGCGCTCATAATCTGGGGTTAGCTGACATGTTCGTTTCGCGAAAATATTAAAATTCTTTTTGCGTTTCTCTAAATCCATCTCGTTCCACTTACTGTTTAAGTAATCAATATATTGCGTAAATAAAATACTCTCTACACTATTTTCGGTAATCCATTTTTTAAAGCTTGTGAACTGTCTTGATGTAACCGTTTCTTCCACCAATTTAAAAATTGCAGATTGCAAAATACGCGCCTGTGTAACATGCGGATCCCAAATAGTGGCCTTTGAAGTTTTCTGATAATCTCTAATAAATGTTTCTAATGAAAAGACAACGTAAAGCATTTCTGGCCATAGTGTTTCAAATGCAAGATTCAAATTTTGTTTTGGCCCTACAAGCGATAAAAAGGCTAATTGCTCATCACTAAATCCATGTTCTATATAGGTTGCATTACGGTTCCCCATAAACGTATGTCTAATATCGTAACAAACGCCTAAAATTCGAATTGCCGATTCATTCTCTAATTCATCGCCTACATTTCCAACAATCTTATGTAATGAATCGTATAGAATTCTAAAATCTTCTGGTTCCCCCGAAAGTAAAACACCAGTCATATTAGGTGTGTGTGATGCCTGTAACATCCAATCCCTCCGTTATCTAGGTAAAAAAAGTATTATGAAAAGCTCGATAGAACTAGCTTACCATGCAATGAATTCAAAGAATATTGAAATAATTTATTCAATCAATTAGTTCAAAACCTAAATGGTTATGCATGAATACTCTAAATAAATGAAAAGCTAAACTAAATACTTTTTATCAAGTGTCTATCATTCTAGGTTTAGTTCATTTCGAATCTGATGGGTAAAAAGAGAAACAAGAAGAGGGCCACCCATGCAAAAATACGCACGAATGATCCTCTTCTTTTATTTCAACTTCTTATAGCATAACACTTGAAGTCAGCTAAACTTTCTGATCATTCACCAGACTGTTTCTTGTCGTTTTTCTTCTGCAAATATGCTTCTCGAATCTGATTAAGTTTTTCTTTTTTATTCGAAACAGCTGGTTTTTTACCGTCTTGATACTTGGCAGCAGCTACTTTACTTTTATGATCTAATTGATATTTTCCCATTTGATTCACCTGCTTTCATTTCATTGTGATTGACGTGCTCCGTTAAAATCAAAAAACCTTCTAATCTCAATGAAATTAGAAGGTTTTCAGTAAAAATCGTTGATTCCAGTCACTGTAGACTGCTTAAAAATGGAGACGGCGGGAGTCGAACCCGCGTCCGAAGGCATCGTAACGCATGCTTCTACGTGTGTAGTTTATCTATTGGATCTCAATGTGACACTGCCGATAAACAGGCGTTGTCGCATCCAGTCTGATTCATCTCTTCTTCGCGCCCTCAGACGGCGAGGTTGAAGCGTAGCTTGCTTAGTTTGAGACCCTGATAATCATCCACACAAGCGATGGATGTCAGGATCCGCAGGGCACTTAGGCTGCTGCGAGTTGTGTGTTAGTTTTGCCAGTTATAGGCGTTTGCGTTTTAACGAGGCCGACCCCTCGACACGCCACATACGACCGACCTACCCCCGTCGAATCCATAACGTCCCCGAGGTGGTAATTGGTACTATCACTACTATACCACAATCAGGTCTCGCTGTCAGTATTTTTGCCGGTCCCGGAGTGCCCGGTCGACGTCACGCTTCGCGTCTTTCTTCTTCAAGTCATCGCGCTTGTCATACTTCTTCTTCCCGCGCCCGATGCCGAGGAGACATTTAGCGAAGCCGTTCTTGAGATACACTTTGAGCGGGATGATCGTATACCCGTCCCGGCCTTGTGCGCCGATGAGCTGGTTGATTTGTTTTTTATGCAACAATAGCTTTCGGATACGGAGCGGCTCGTGATTGAACCGGTTCCCTTGCTCGAACGGGCTGATATGACAGTTGTGAAGCGTCGCCTCGCCACCGTCAAAGCGGACGTAGGCGTCAGCGATGTTAATCTTCGACTGGCGCACCGATTTAATCTCGGTCCCGGTCAACACCATGCCGGCTTCAATTGTATCTTCGATCGCATAATCGAAGGACGCTTTTCGGTTTTGCGCGAGCGCGTTCGAATCTTTCTTCTTGGCCATATTACTCAGTCCTTTATATCAAATTACGGAAGGGGTCTCCCCCTCCCGTCAGCGACGTTTCTTCGCTCCGCGTTTCGCGTCGCCTGTTCGTTTTTGACCGTCTTGTTTCTTCAGATCGAGCGCCGAACGTCCTTGTGACGATTTCGGCTTCTCGCCTGGCTTACTCGGCTTGCTCGCTTGGCCCGGTTTTCCCGGTTGTCCAGGCTTGCCTGGCTTGCCGCGTTTCGGACGTTTGTCGTCACGGCCGCGTCCACCGCGCTTATCGTCTTTCTTCGGACGACCTTCCGTCGCTTTGATCGTCGTCGGTTGACGACGACGCGTCTGTTCCCGTTTCGGCATGCCGACGACCGTGAAGTCGATCGTGCGCTCGTCTAGGTTGACGGCGTCGACTTTGACCCGGACCGAGTCACCGATCCGGAACTGACGTTTCGTCCGCTCGCCGAGCAACATGAGCTGTGACTCGTCGAAGTGGTAGTAATCATCCATCGTTTGAAGACGGACGAGCCCTTCGATCGTGTTCGGGAGCTCGATGAACATCCCGAAGTTCGTGATGCCGCTGACGACACCGTCGAACTCTTCACCGAGACGTGACTCCATGTACTCGGCTTTCTTGAGCGCTTGCGTCTCCCGTTCAGCGTCGACCGAGCGACGTTCGCGTCTCGACGTCTGTTCGGCGATCGAGCTGAGACGTTCCTCGTACTTGGCGATCGTCTTGTCCGACAAGTCCTGGTTGAAGGCGTACGTCCGCATGAGACGGTGGACGATCAAGTCAGGGTAACGACGGATCGGCGACGTGAAGTGCGTATAGAAGTCGGTCGCAAGACCGAAGTGACCGAGCGAGACATCGTCATACTTCGCCTGTTGCATCGAGCGCAACATGATCGTGCTGATGACCGGCTCTTCCGGCTGCCCTTCGATCGCTTTCAAGATCTTCTGAAGCGTCTTCGGTTCGACTTTTTGGCCTTTGAAGCGTTCGATATGCACGCCGAAGTTGGCGACGAAGTCGAAGAAGAAATCGAGCTTGTCTGATTTCGGGTTATCGTGCACACGGTAGATGAACGGGACGTCCATCTTGTGGAAGTGTTCGGCGACCGTCTCGTTGGCCGCGAGCATGAACTCCTCGATCAACTTCTCGGCGACCGAGCGTGGGCGCAAGACGATATCGGCTGCTTTCCCTTCCGTATCGACGATGACTTTCGCCTCGGCGAAGTCGAAGTTGATGGCACCGCGCGAGTTACGGCGTGCACGAAGTACTTCCGCGAGTTCGGCCATGAGGTCGAATTCACCGATGTACGGCTCGTAGCGCGCGAGCGTCTCCTCGTCGTCACGTTCGATGATCTCACGGACGTTCGTATACGTCATCCGCTCCGTCGTCTTGATGACACTCGGGAACAGCTCATGACTGACGACTTTCCCGTTTTGCGGCGAGATCTCCATGACACAGCTTAGCGTCAGGCGGTTGACGTGCGGGTTGAGCGAACAGATCCCGTTCGACAAGCGGTGTGGCAACATCGGGATGACACGGTCGACGAGATACACACTCGTCCCGCGTTCGAACGCCTCGACGTCGAGCGGTGAGCCTTCCTTGACGTAGTGTGACACGTCGGCGATGTGGACACCGAGCTCATAGTTGCCGTTGTTCAGTTTCTTGACGTGGACGGCATCGTCCAAGTCTTTGGCGTCTTCGCCGTCGATCGTGAAGATCGTCTCGTTACGCAGGTCGACACGGCCGATGAAGTCTTTCTCGTCCGCCTCTTCCGGCACGGCGTTCGCCTGGTCGATGACGTCTTCCGGGAACTCCGTAGGGATGCCGTGCTTGTAGACGATCGACAAGATGTCGACGCCAGGGTCGTTCTTATGTCCGATGATACGGACGACGTCACACGCTCCGGCGAAACGTCCATCCGGATACTTCGTGATGCGGACGACGACTTTGTGTCCTTCGACGGCACCGAGCGATTTGTCTGTGTTGACGATCGGCCAGAAGTTGATGCGTTTGTCGTCCGGTTCAATGAAGGCGAACTGGTCGAGGCGACCGCTCGGGAGCGTGTACGTCCCGACAAATTCAGATAGGCCGCGCTTCAATACTTTGAGCAACACGCCTTCTG
The DNA here is from genome assembly GCF_004337105.1 of Exiguobacterium sp. SH3S1. Taxonomy (NCBI): domain Bacteria; kingdom Bacillati; phylum Bacillota; class Bacilli; order Caryophanales; genus Exiguobacterium; species Exiguobacterium sp. SH3S1. The sequence goes on from NZ_SJUW01000002.1 coordinate 248,512, forward strand.
TCTTGCCGCGGTTGTCCTCGCGTTTTTTGACGAGGATCGTATCGCCGTGATAGACGTCTTTCAATTGGTCCGGTGGCAAGAACACGTCTTCTGTCTCGCCTTCGACCGACAAGAAGCCGAAGCCGCGTTGGTGGATCGAGATGATCCCGGCCGCTTGGCCGAGCACGGCGAGCGTGCCGTAACGGTTCGTCCGCGTCCGGCCGATCAAGCCTTCCGCTTCAAGTTCGTTCAAGGTGCGGATGAGCTCTTTAAAGGCATCCGTCGACTCGAGCGCGAGACGCTCGGTCAATTGGTCCACAGTCAGCGCTTTGTCGCTTGACTGGATGATTTCTAGTAGTTGGTCACGTAAATTCAACGTGACACCTCCTTTTTCACACTGACCAGTCCAACGTTTCGAGAAAATCGAGCACGTCCTGGTGCAGTTTCTCTTTTTCTTTGTCGAGGGTGATCACGTGTCCCGAATGCTCGTACATGAGCAGTTCTTTTTGGAACGCGTTGATCGCCTCGTAGATCTCGTGTGCAGATTGAGGATCGACCATGCGGTCTTTCGCTCCTTGGATGACGAGCGCCGGTACGAAGATATCTTCGAGCCGAGACGTCGTCTCCTCGACGAACGCACGTAAATCGGTGAGTGTCGGCATCGGTTTGAAGTCCGCCATCTCCCGCTCGATTTGTTCGGTCGATTTGTCTTCCCTTGATTTATATTCTCGGGCGTACGCCTGGACTCCTTTATACAATCGGTCCTCGGCATCGATTTCAGTCGGTGCGCACATCGGCACGACACCTTTGACGCTCGCTTCTGAAGCGAGACGGAGCGACATGACGCCACCGAGCGATAGGCCGCAGACGGCGATCTCGGCGTAACCTTTGTCTTTCAACGTTTGGTAGGCGTCTTGGACGTCCTGCCACCAGTCGTTCGGTCCAAATTCGAGCAACTCTTCTGGTGGGACGCCATGTCCCCGGTACTGGGGTCCCATGCACGTGTAGCCTTCTTTTTGTAGGAAACGACCGAGCATGCGGACGTCCGCGCTCGATCCTGTAAAGCCATGTAACATTAACACGGCACGTGGTCCGCCTTCGAAGAAGAACGGTTTCGGTGCACTCACTTTCATCGTCCAAGTCAACTCCTCATACATTCCATTATTCCCAAAAAATAATGCAAAAAAACAAAAGCTGACCGCCTCACGTAAAAACCGAGAACGATCAGCCTTTCATCATAGTGATGCGACTAGTAATCCTAAAATGAAAAACAATGTGCCTAGTACAGCTGCAGTTCGGTTCAAAACAGCGTCAAAGCCGCGTGCTTTCTGGCGGCCGAACAACTGCTCCGCGCCACCTGCAATCGCCCCAAGACCTTGCGACCGACCTGACATGAGCAGTACGACGACAATCAATAAAACAGCCACGACGAGCAGGCTGATTGTAGCGATCGTTTGCATAATAGTCAGTTCCTCCTTCTTTTTACACGCTTCTTATTATATAGAAGTTGTGATAAAAACGCCAGCTTTCAAATTAACGGGATGGGTAGCTGAACCCTTCCCCGATCACTTCTTTCACTTGGTGGATGACGACGAACGCACGCGGGTCGGTCACTTCGACGATTTTCTTGAGCGGACCGACTTGGCGCTTGTCGACGATCATGTACAACATGTTCTTATCTTGCTTCGAATAATGGCCGTGACCGTGGATGATCGTCGCTGAGCGGCCGAGCGTCTCCGTCAAGACGGCGGCGAGCTCTTCGTGCTTGTCGCTGATGATCGTGACGGCTTTCCGGATGTTCAAACCTTCGGCGACGAGGTCGATGACCCACGAGCCGATGATGATGGCGATGAGCGTATAGAGCACGACTTGTTCCCCGAGGAAAAAGCCCGACGCCCCGACGACGATGACGTCGATGATGAACATCGAGACGGCGACGCTCATGTGGAGATAGCGTTCCATGAGCCGGGCGATGATGACCCCGCCCCCGGTCGTCCCGCCGACGCGGAGCACCATGCCGATGCCGACACCGATCAAGATCCCGGCATAAATCGCCGCGAGCAGTTTATCCTCGGCCGGGCTACCCCAGTTATGGGTCAAGCTGAGGAAGAACGACGTCGCGACGACGGCGACGACCGAATAGACCATCGTCCGGCGGTCGAGCAACTTATAGCCGACGATGAACAACAGGCCGTTCCCGATGATCGACGTGATACCGAGGTCCCAACCGAACAAGTAGTACAAGATGATCGTGACCCCGAGCAGGCCGCCTTCCGAGAAGGCGTTCGGGACGGTGAAGTAGTTGACCCCGAAGGCGAGGATGAACGACCCGGCGATGATCCAGGCGATGTCCTTCAATGAGATCGATTGGAGTTTTTGCCAAACTTGTTGACGCAAAAGATGTTGTTGCTGACGTTTCATAAAAAATCCCCTTTCCATTTTGCATATAAAAAAGACCGCGGCAAAAGCCGCAGTCTTAACGTTGTACTGGCTTTGGCGCACCGTCTTTCATAATCGGCAACTTGCGGTCTGCGACGTTTTCGTAGACGTTCAAGAGTGCCTCTTTTTCCAAATCCCAGTTATATTTCTCACGCGCCGTCTTCGTGTTCTCTTTGACACGGGCGTAAAGTTCTTGATCTTCGAGCAGGCGGTTGACGCCTTCTGCGATCGATTGTGGGTCGTGTGAGTCGACGACGACACCGACGTCGTTGCCGGCGACGACACGTTCGATCTCAGGGAAGTCACACGACACGACCGGCACTTCGGCCATCAAGTATTCAAACAGCTTGTTCGATGACGCCGAGTAGTGGTTGAAGCAGACGTTGTTCAACACTTGGAAACCGAGATATGCGTTCATCGTGTAGTACGGTAACGCCTCGACCGGTACTTTATCAATCATCTTGACGCGGTCACTGACGCCTTCGTCCTCGATCATCTGTTTGATGACCGGCTTCAGTTTCCCATCGCCGATCATGACAAGCGTGCCTTCTTTAAAGTCTTTCGCCGCCAAGACGAGTTGTTCGAGTCCGCGTCCCGCTTGGACGCCGCCTTGATAGAGCAAGATCTTCTCGTCTTTTGGCAAATCGAGCAAGGCGTGCAAGTCTTTCCGGAGCGAGAAGTCGAGCGGACGGTAGAACGGATAGTTATGGAGCACGTACGGATAGAAACCGTACAACTCTTCGTTGTGCGCCGCACGCGTATGGTTCTCGACCATCATCGAATCGACGTATGGCAACAACCAGCCCTCAAGGTTACTTTGAATGTAGCCGTAACCGGTCCGGTCGGTCTGGACCTCATGCGAGTCGTAGACGATCTTGCCTTTATTGACGAGTTTGCCGGCGATCAACGCCTGCGGCAATGTGTTCAAGTCGTTCGCGTGATAGAAGTCGTACGACTTCTTCGTCGAGGCGAACACCATCTCGAGCATCGCGCTCGCGTTGACGATGTTTTTACGGACCGGCGGGAGCAAAATCGCACCCGCTGCCGCGCCGAGACCGAGCATCGTCAGTGGCGCGAGGATGACTAATCCCGCCCCGACGAGACCGGCCCCGAGTTGGCGCGTCTTCTTCTCCGACACCCACGTCCGGACTGATTTCAACGCCTTCATCCCGTTGACGAGAATCGACGGTTGACGTTTCACACGGATGACGCGGAAACCTTCTGGGCGCATCTCTTCGGCCGGAAGCTCTTTGTTTTTAGGGTCTTGCAAGGCGATCAAGTCGACCTCGTACCCCGCCTCGGCGAGCGCCGAGCATTCGCGAAGGACACGGGCGTCATTCGTAAAGTGGTTCCAAACAAACATACATACCTTCATCGTTGTTCCTCCATCAATAACTTTTCGATCACGTCGTCGAGGACGTGTATATTATTTTCCCAGCACAGGTTGTCTTTCACGTAACGGATGCCGTTCGCCCCGAACTTGTCGCGCAGGTCCGGGCGATCGAGCAATGTCCGAAGTGACTGTTCAATCTCATCGATATCACGCTTCCGTGACACGTAGCCGACTTCCGCCGCTTCGATGACATTCGCCGCATGGCCTGACACCGCCGCGACGATCGGTTTGCCGACCGCCATATAATCAATCAGTTTACCCGGGATGACCGTGTCGAACACGTCTTGGTCGATCAGGCTGACGAACGCGACGTCGGCATTTTTGATCGCTTGGAACGCCTCCGTCCGTGGCATCGCCTCGAGGAAGAGGAAGTTCTTGAACCCGCGGGCTTTAATCGTTTTTTTCAATTCGTTCTTCCGATAACCGTAACCGATCAGCTTGAAGTGGACGCGCGGCTCGTCGCGGAACCGCTCCGCGAGTTCAAGCAACAGCGACACGTCCTGGGCGAGCCCCATGTTGCCGGCGTATAAAATCTCCATCCGGTCGTCTTCGGGAACGGTCCGCTCCAAGTTGCGCTCGCTCACACGGATCGAGTTCGGCATATAGTGGATCATGCCGTTATCGACACCGCGTTGGCGCAAATAGCTGCGGAAGCCTTCCGAGTTGATGATGATCGCATCGGCCGACTTGTAGAGCCGCTTCTCGAACCAAAACGCGGGCGTGAGCATCCAGTCGTACTTGAACACACCGACACCTTTGACCGACTCCGGCCACAGGTCACGGACGTCAAGTACGAACGGGACGCCATGTTTTCGCTTCGCATACACCCCGACGAACGCCATAAAAAAAGACGGGGTCGTCGCGAAGACGACATCCGGTTTCGTATCGAGTGCTCTGACGGCGGCGACACCTTTAATCATCTGTTCGAGAAACAAGGCGAGCCGGCTCAACATGTTCGACGTATGCTTGCGCTGTTTCGTGATCAACCGCTTGATGAACGGTTGGTTGTTCAGCTCCACGTCGTTCCAGAACCGGTCGTCTTTATACAAGTTGAAGTTCGGATACGACGGCGCGGCCGTGATGACCTCGACTTCGTAGCCGCGTTCTTTCATGAGATGCGTAATATTTTGCATCCGGTTGCCGGCGCTGCCGATCTCCGGATAATAGTTTTGACACACCATTAACATTGTTTTCAAAAATAACACACCTTACTGTTGTTCGAGTTCGTCCACGAACCGTTTTAACAGCTCATGGACGTTGGCTTTTAAATCTGGGTCGCGAAGCGCGTAGGCAATCGTCGCTTCGATGAAGCCGATCGGTTCCCCGACGTCATAGCGACGGCCGTCAAATTCGTAGGCGAACACCGTCTGCGCCTCGTTCAAGCGCGCGATGGCGTCCGTCAATTGAATCTCGCCCCCGGTACCGATCTCTTGGGCCGATAACGCCTCAAAGACGTCAGGCGTCAAAATGTAGCGGCCGAGGATGGCGAGGTTCGAGGGTGCTTCCCCGGCGGGCGGTTTCTCAACGAACGTCCGCACCGGGATGAGCTTCCCTTCGACGGCAAGCGGGTCAATTATACCATATCGATTCGTCATTTCATACGGGACACGTTGGACCCCGATGATCGAGCGTTCATGTATCTCGTACTGCTCGATGAGCTGGCGTGTCGCCGGCACTTCTGCCTCGATGATATCATCGCCCAAAAGGACGGCGAACGGTTCGTCGCCGATGAACTTGCGGGCACACCAAATCGCGTGGCCGAGTCCTTTCGGCTCCTGTTGGCGTATGTAGTGGATGTTGGCGAGGTTTGACGAGTGGCGGACCGACTCGAGCAGCTCGGTCTTCCCTTTCGACTCGAGGTTTTGTTCGAGCTCGATGGCCCGGTCAAAATGGTCCTCGATGGCACGTTTGTTCTTCCCGGTCACGATGATGATGTCCTCGATCCCTGAGGCGACCGCCTCCTCGACGATGAACTGGATCGTCGGCTTGTTGACGATCGGGAGCATCTCTTTTGGCATCGCCTTCGTCGCCGGCAAGAAGCGCGTGCCGAGACCAGCGGCTGGGATGATGGCTTTGCGTACACGTTTCATGGACCTATCCCCTTTTATCATTATGTAGATGATTATACCCAAAAATCCGACTTTCACGCACGCTCAAAACGGCCGTGACACATGTCACGACCATTTTCAATCGTCCATACGTGTGTAAAGCCGCCACCGCTGTTGTCTGCAGGCAATCTAGCAGTGCCGCTCGGACGGTGTCACTTGGAACATAAATTCGTCTCGTTGTTACTCGCATCCAACGCTTAAATAACCGGTCCGAGTTGACGTCAACGGAATCAGACGGTGGGCGACTCCTTGGGGAGAGTGATGCAAGGATGACCCCGTAAAGCGCGAAGGCGCTGCGGAGGCATCCGCATCACCCCAGGAAAGCGTCCCACCGTCGGATGAAGTGTCGACAACAAAAAACAGGCCCGCCATAAGGCGGACCTGAAACAATCAATCAATTATTTTTTGAGGTTGTAGAACGACTTGATGCCGTCGTATTTCGCTACATCGCCGAGCATGTCTTCGATGCGGAGAAGTTGGTTGTACTTCGCGATACGGTCTGTACGTGAAAGTGAACCAGTTTTGATTTGACCAGCGTTTGTCGCAACTGCGATATCAGCGATTGTCGCATCTTCTGTTTCACCAGAACGGTGCGAGATAACTGCTGTGTAGCCAGCTTTTTTAGCCATTTCGATCGCGTCGAATGTTTCTGTGAGCGTACCGATTTGGTTAACTTTGATGAGGATCGAGTTCGAGATGCCTTTTTCGATACCTTCAGCAAGTTTCTCAGTGTTCGTTACGAAGAGGTCATCCCCAACGAGCTGAACTTTGTGACCGATTTTGTCAGTGAGCAATTTGAAGCCGTCCCAGTCGTTTTCGTCGCAACCGTCTTCGATTGAGATGATTGGGTACTTGTCAACGAGCTCAGCGTAGAAGTCTACGAGCTCAGCAGTTGTCATTGACTTGCCTTCGCCAGCGAGTTCGTACTTGCCAGTCGACTTGTCGTAGAACTCAGACGATGCAACGTCCATTGCGAGGTAGATGTCTTCGCCAGCTTTGTAACCAGCTTTTTCGATCGCTTCAAGGATAACTGTGATCGCTTCTTCGTTCGACTTAAGGTTTGGTGCGAAACCACCTTCGTCACCGACAGCTGTGTTAAGACCCATACCAGAAAGAACTGATTTGAGGGCGTGGAATACTTCTGCACCCATGCGGAGCGCTTCGCGGAACGTTGGCGCGCCTACAGGCATGATCATGAACTCTTGGAAGTCAACGTTGTTGTCAGCGTGCGAACCACCGTTGATGATGTTCATCATTGGAGTTGGAAGCGTCTTCGCGTTGAATCCACCGAGGTACGTGTAAAGTGGAAGGCCGAGCTCGTCTGCTGCTGCGTGTGCTGCTGCCATTGAGACACCGAGGATCGCGTTTGCGCCGAGTTTACCTTTGTTTTTCGTACCGTCGAGCTCGATCATTTTCGCATCGAGTGCGTTTTGGTCGAAGACATCGTAGCCGATGAGTTCAGGTGCGATTGTGTCGTTTACGTTAGCAACGGCTTTGAGTACGCCTTTACCAAGGTAACGTGACTTGTCGCCATCGCGAAGCTCTACTGCTTCGTGCTCACCAGTTGATGCGCCTGATGGGACGAGGGCACGACCGAAGCCGCCGTCTTCTGTGAATACTTCTACTTCGATTGTTGGGTTACCGCGTGAATCCAAAATTTCGCGTGCGTAAATTTCTGTGATCATTGACATAAAAATCGCTCCTTTTTGTTTGGAAAATGTAGTTTACTTCTTAACGATTGACGTACCGGTCATTTCAGCCGGTTGCTCTCCTCCGAGGAGGTGTAAGAGCGTCGGCGCGAGGTCGCAAAGCGAACCTTTCATAACTGGTTTCAGTTCAACGCCTGGCTTCGTGACGATACATGGTACAGGTTCTGTCGTATGGGCCGTCATCGGTGAGCCGTCCGGGTTCGTGACGAGGTCAGCGTTCCCGTGGTCCGCCGTGATGATCGCCGCGCCGCCTTTGGCGAGTAGTGCGTCCACTACTTTACCGAGGCATTCGTCGACGACTTCGACCGCTTTTTTCGTCGGTTCGAGCATACCGGAATGGCCGACCATGTCCGGGTTCGCGTAGTTGATGATATACGCGTCGTACGTGTCTGATTCGATGCGCTCGAGAAGACCTTCTGTGAGCTCGTATGCGCTCATTTCCGGTTTCAAGTCGTACGTCGCTACTTTTGGCGACGGGACGAGGAAGCGATCTTCACCTTCGAACGGTGTTTCTTGTTGTCCGTTCAAGAAGAACGTGACGTGCGGGTATTTCTCAGTTTCCGCGGCGCGGAGCTGTTTGTACCCTTGCGCGGCGAGCGTTTCGCCGAGCGTGTTTTTCAAATCTTCCGGCGGGAAGACGATATCCGTATCGATCTCATCCGAGAATTTCGTCATCGAGACGAGCAAGACGTTCTCCGGATGCGCGCTCGAGAGCTCGAACCCTTTGAAGCCTGTCTTCTCTTTGAACACTTTCGCGAGTTCGATCGCCCGGTCCGGACGGAAGTTGAAGAACATGATCGCGTCGTTGTCTTTGATCGTCGCGACCGGTTGACCGTCTTTCTCGATGACCGTCGGCAAGACGAACTCATCTGTCAAACCGTCTGCGTACGACTTGTTGAGCACGTCGACCGCATTCGTTCCGACTTCGCCTTTCGCGTTGACGAGGACGTCGTAAACTTTTACGACGCGTTCCCAACGGTTGTCGCGGTCCATCGCATAGTAACGTCCAGACACGCTAGCGACTTGACCGACACCGAGTTCAGCGAGCTTCGCTTCCGTCTGTTCGAGGAAGCTTGCACCTGATTTCGGATCACAGTCACGGCCGTCCGTGAAAGCGTGAATGAATACTTTTTCAATGCCGTGGAGTTTCGCGAACTCGACGATGGCGAACATGTGCTGGATGTGGGAATGGATCCCACCGTCTGAGACGAGCCCCATGATGTGGAGGCTTGAATCATACTTCTTCACATGTCCCGCCAAATGGTTCATCGCTTGACGGTCGAAGAGCGACCGGTCTTTGATGGCGTTGTTGACGCGTGAAAGTGACTGATAGACGACCCGGCCGGCACCGATGTTCAAGTGACCGACTTCCGAGTTGCCCATCTGACCTTCCGGGAGACCGACGTACTCACCTTGCGCATTTAACAGCGTGTGTGGATACGTCTCCCAGTAACGGTCGAAGTTCGGTTTGTTCGCCGCAGCGACCGCGTTACCGAACGTTTCGTTCCGCATACCGAAACCATCTAAGATGATAAGGGCGACAGGTCTTGCCATTTAAATCGCCTCCAACAACTTGAGGAACGAAGCAGCTTCGAGTGAGGCACCGCCGACGAGTGCGCCGTCGATGTCTTCTTGAGCCATATACTCCTTGATGTTCTCAGGTTTGACTGAACCGCCGTATTGGATGCGAACCGCAGCCGCCACGTCTTCACCGTAAAGGCCTTTTACAACGTCGCGAACGTATTTGCATGAGCTTTGCGCGTCTGCTTCGTCCGCTGATTTGCCAGTACCGATTGCCCAAACTGGCTCGTACGCGATGACGAGTTGTTTGACTTGGTCAGCTGAAAGATCGGCGAGGCCACCTTCGACTTGCGTCTTGATGACTTCTTCGAACTTGCCGCCTTCGCGCTCGTCAAGTGTTTCACCGACACAAACGATTGGCGTAAGACCGTGTTCGAACGCTTTTTTCGTTTTGCTGTTGATGAACGCATCTGACTCGCCGAAGTATTCACGGCGCTCCGAGTGTCCAAGGATGACGTAAGTGACGCCGAGGTTGGCGATCATCGCCGGGCTCGTTTCACCTGTATATGCCCCGCTGTCTTTGTCGTACATGTTTTGCGCACTAAGCTTTAAGTTCGATCCTTTAGCCGCTTCTACCATTGGGGCTAAGAATACTGCTGGTGCACCAATCGCCGCGTCAACTTTGTCCGTTGACGGGATATTGTTTTTAACTTCCTCTACGAAAGCGACCGCTTCCGAGAGTGTTTTATTCATTTTCCAGTTACCTGCAATAATCGGTTTACGCATCGATAATCCTCCTCAGTTTTACTTGTCGTTCAACGCTTCGACGCCTGGAAGTTTCTTGCCTTCCATGAATTCGAGTGAAGCGCCGCCACCAGTTGAGATGTGACTCATCTTGTCAGCAAGGCCGAACTTGGCTGCTGCCGCGGCTGAGTCGCCACCACCGATGATTGAATACGCGTCGCTGTCTGCGAGTGCTTGAGCGACACCTTTCGTTCCGTTAGCGTATTTATCGAGTTCGAATACGCCCATCGGTCCGTTCCAAACGACAAGTTTCGATTCGCGAATCGCTTCCGCGTAAATTTCGACCGTCTTCGGTCCGATGTCGAGACCCATGTGATCCGCAGGGATCGAGTCGATATCGACTGGTCCGACGTATGTTTCTTCGCCGAATTCTTTCGCAATCACAGCGTCGACCGGCAACAAGAACTTCACGCCTTTGTCTTCTGCTTTTTTCATGAACTCACGAGCGAGGTCGAGCTTGTCTTCTTCAAGGAGTGACGTTCCGACTTCGTTCCCGAGTGCTTTCGAGAACGTGTACGAGAGTCCGCCACCGATAATGAGCGTGTCAACGATGTCGAGAAGGTGGTCGATGACCCCGATCTTGTCAGCAACTTTCGAACCGCCGATGATAGCCGTGAACGGGCGATCCGGGTTCGAGAGCGCTTTGCCGAGCACTTCAAGTTCTTTCTCCATCAATAAACCAGCAACCGCCGTGTCGACGTTTTGCGCGATCCCTTCCGTCGAGGCATGGGCACGGTGAGCCGCACCGAACGCGTCGTTGACGAAGACGTCAGCGAGCGCCGCAAAGCCTTTAGCGAGTTCTGGATCATTTTTCGTTTCACCAGGGTAGAAACGGACGTTTTCGAGAACGACGACGTCACCTTCACCAAGTTTTGAAACGGCTTCTTCTGCAACTGGACCGTACGCCTCTTCAGCGAGCGGGACGTCTTTGCCGAGAAGTTCACCTAGACGTTTTGCAACCGGTGCGAGCGAGTATTTTTCGTTCTTCTCGCCGCCTGGACGGCCGAGGTGGCTCGCCAAAATGACTTTCGCGCCGCCGTCGATCAAATGCTTGATCGTCGGAATAGCTGCTTGGATCCGCGTCTCGTCTTGAATGACGCCATCTTTAGTTGGAACGTTGAAGTCAACGCGGCAAAAGACGCGCTTCCCTTTTACATCGATGTCACGAATAGACTTTTTGTTCATAAACTTCGCCTCCATATGTCGTGCGTTTAAATTTCATAAATAGAGCGGAGAACAATCTCTTGTTTCCGCTCCTATTTGGTTCTATTTAGTTCACGAACTTACTTCGCGATTTCAGCAAAGTGCTTGAGTGTGCGAACCAATTGTGCAGTGTATGACATTTCGTTGTCGTACCATGCAACTGTTTTAACGAGTTGCTTGTCGCCGACTGTCATGACTTTCGTTTGTGTCGCATCGAAGAGTGAACCGTAAGTGATTCCGACGACGTCAGAAGATACGATTTGGTCTTCAGTGTAACCGAATGACTCGTTCGCTGCTTTTTTCATTGCTGCGTTGATTTCGTCAACAGAAACTGTTTTCTCGAGAACTGTTACGAGCTCAGTCAATGAACCAGTTGCGACTGGTACACGTTGTGCTGCGCCGTCAAGTTTACCTTGAAGTTCTGGGATAACAAGGCCGATCGCTTTAGCCGCACCAGTTGTGTTCGGTACGATGTTCGCTGCTGCCGCACGTGCACGACGGAAGTCACCTTTAGGGTGTGGAGCGTCGAGTGTGTTTTGGTCGCCAGTGTAAGCGTGGATTGTTGTCATGAGACCTTCGATGATTCCGAACTGATCTTGGAGAACTTTCGCCATTGGCGCCAAGCAGTTTGTTGTACAAGAAGCACCAGAGATTACTGTCTCAGAACCGTCAAGGATTTCGTGGTTCGTGTTGTAAACAACTGTTTTCATGTCACCTGTAGCCGGAGCCGAGATCACAACTTTTTTCGCGCCAGCTTTCAAATGAAGCTCCGCTTTTTCTTTGTCTGTGAAGAATCCAGTACATTCGAGAACGATGTCAACACCGAGCTCGCCCCATGGAAGTTCTTCTGGGTTGCGGTTAGCAAGTGTAACGACTTTCTCGCCGTTTACGAGGAAGTGACCGTCGTGTACTTCAACTTCTCCGTCGAAACGACCTTGTGTCGTGTCATATTTGAGAAGGTGAGCAAGCATCTTCGTGTCAGTCAAGTCGTTGATTGCAACAACCTCGACGCCTTCACTCTTCAAGATCTCGCGGAATGCCAAGCGACCAATACGTCCAAAACCGTTAATACCAACTTTTACTGTCATAGTTAATTTCCTCCTTAGGGTAGAAGCTATTTATTAGAAGAGCCAACGGGGGTCAACTCTTTAATAACGAGTTAATAATTCTGTGGCCGCACCTTCGTCTGTGACGAGGATGATGTTCGGCCTATGTTTCGCATATGCGGCAATCGCTTGTGCCTTTGACTTTCCTCCGGCGACGGCGATGACGGTGTCCATGTCGTCGAGCTCCTCTAATTGAATGCCGACCGTCTTGACCCGATGAACGATTTCGCCTTCTGCGTTGAAATAATATCCGAACGCTTCGGCGACGGCTTCGTGCCGTTCGATCATCCGCAAATGCTCCGGTGTGGCGTGACGACGTTTTGCCATCGTTTCGGCCTCACCAATTCCATGTACCACTATTCGAGCCGCTCTAATCATTTCCAGCACATTTTTTATGCTTGGTTCCTCCACCATCCGTTCAAACGTCTTTTGTGAAACCTCATCCGGAATGTGGAGTAAATGATAGTCGGCATGGGCCCGGTCCGCCATTCGAGAACAGACGGTGTTCGCCTGTAACTCGAGCGTTTCGCCGAGTCCGCCGCGTGCCGGCACGAAATGCATCGGTCGTTCTTTTTTATCGGGCGACATCATTGCCGCAACCGATGCCATCGTCGTCCCGCCTGTGACCGCGATGATATTGTCGTCAGGTGCCAGTCGCGCTTTTAGTTGCGTGACGGCGGCCCGACCGATATCTCGCTGGACCCAGAACGTCTCGTCCGAATCTCCCGGTACGATGACGACTTGGCGAACGCCTAGTTTTTGCTCGAGAACTCGTGCGATTTGTGAAATCCCTAGGATTTCTCCCATGACCTCGTGCAAGTCTCTGAGAACGTTTCGGCCCGATTCTGTAAGTGAGATCCCTTGGGTCGCGACTGTGAGAAGACCTTGGTCTTTCAAAAAGTCGACTTCTCGTCTTAAGATTCGTTCCGTCAGCCCGAGGCTAGTGGCCAACGTCCGGCGGCCGATTGGCTGCATGAGCCGGACATAATGTAAGATGTCATAACGATGTCGGAGCGTGTCGAGCAGGTCAGGGACGATTTGCTTCTGAACTTGAATCAGTTGCTGGATCATGCTCATTCCCCCTCGACTTAAAGTGTGGACAAAAATTGTCCCACTTTTATTTTTACGTCCCACCGCTACGAGTTCATCTTACCAATCACCTTACCGTCTGGCAACCCCTTCAAACGTTTTTTTTCGATGTAAGCGTATACTTAACAAATTCTTCAACTTTCTCGTCATCGTATCGCCCTTGACTAATAAGGGTTCCTTCATGTAGAACGACGGGAATCTCAAATAAATATTTTTCTTCAAGCAACGCGTCGCCCGTGATGTCGATTTGCTCGAGCTCGAACGGATAATCTTCCTGTAGCCATTCGAGCATGACGAGCGCCTCCTCACAAAGCGAGCAGTTCTCCCGGCGATATAACGTCAGTACCATGTCACGTCTCCCCTTTCCATAACTGTCGTTCCCGCTCCCGCGAGTTGCCAAAACCTAGCGCCTCACGATAATTCGCGACCGTCCGCCGCGTCACGGTGTAGCCGATCCGGGCCAGCTCATCGGTGAGCGCCTGGTCGCTCAAAGGCGCCGTCTCTTGTTGGATCAGCTCGGCGAGCGCCCGTTTAATCATGAACGGGGCTTGGCCGTGGTACGTGGCGCGGACGAAGAAGTGACGCCACTCCATCACGCCGCCCGCGGTCTTGGCGTACTTGCCTTGAATCGCGCGGCCGACCGTCGACTCATGCTTGCCGATCTCGATGGCGACTTCTTTTCGTGTGAGCGGATGCAGGACGAGTTGGCCGCGGAGCCAGTCCGCCTGGCGTCGCTCGATGACGGCCCACACAGAGCGGAGCGTCTCTGCGCGCATCGCGAGCGTCTCTTGCCACCACTTCGCCTCCCGGTCCGAACCGACGTCCAAGTCAATCATCGGACTGAACCACGTCGTGATGAGTTCCCCGTCTTGAACGACGACCTCGAGTTCGGGTAGAATATGCTCGGTTTCTTCATATAATATCGGTGTCCTCGGGAGCGTGGCGACGATTCGGCTGATTCGCTCGTATTCGTCGGTCGTCATCCCGAGCCTGTCCGCTACATGCTCGACCTTTGCGTCAAGCGCCTCGAACACGTCGAGCACGTGTGGATCGTCATGCTCGATCGCGTGACGGTATTGGCAGTCATGTTCTGAAGCCGCACCGATCCCGGTCGGCTCTAAAAATAACAGTGCGCGCCGGGCCAGATCGACGTCCGCCATCTCGACACCGAATCGCTTCGCGAGGACGGCATCGGTCTCCGGAAGTAGACCGCGATGGTCGAGCGCCATGACGAGTTGTTTTTGAAGCTGCTTTTGGGCCTCGGTCCCGCTTCCTTCGTCAATCTGTTCAAATAGCCGTGCTTCAAAACCGCCCGCCGCCTCCGCAATCCATTCGACCGTACCGCCCGTTGTGACGTGCGTGTTTCGTTTAGCCAACCGGACGAGCTGCCACTCGAGCGCGACCCGGTCCGCCTCAAGAACCGGCAGACGCCGGACCATGTCTTGTGTCAGCTGAAGCTTCTGCAGTTGTTGCTGTTCTTGCCGTTGCATCGGTCACACCCCTCTCACTTCTAATTGTAACGAATGGTCGCCAAACGCGCTTGCAAAAAAAGACATAACAACAGGATTGCTTTTTCAAAAAAACAATTGTATAATAAATCGTGTCAGAGAACATGCACCCGTAGCTCAGGGGATAGAGCACTGGTTTCCGGTGCCAGGTGTCGGGAGTTCAAATCTCTCCGGGTGTATCTACTTATTAAGACGAAGGCAATTTGCCTTCGTCTTTTTTTGTTTTATTACCAATAAAAATCCATCGTATATCATTAATTACTATATGTAGTATATTTAAAGAAATAAATGTGATTGAGGTGTACATGATGGCTTTATCTGTTCCTGAAACAATTCGTACTTCTGCAACGTCAGGAGAGCGCTTAGTGTTTCGTACGTTAAAGCACTATCTTCCTGATGACTATATTGTCTATTTCGAGCCTAGCATTCTTGGCCGACGACCTGACTTCGTAATCATTGGACCGGACTTAGGGCTATTAGTGCTAGAAGTGAAAGACTACACTCGTAATACATTATTTCAATTAACAAACGATGAATGGATCATCACACCTACAGACGGCAAACAGCAAAAAATAAAAAGTCCTTTCGTTCAAGCACGAGAAAATATGTTTCATATCGTTGATGTTCTTAAACGTGATCAAAATTTGATACAAGCAGAAGGGAAATACACATCATCTTTAAAATTCCCTTACGGTTCTGGGGTAGTGTTCACCAGGCTAAATCAAGATGAATGTATACGTCATGGACTTTATAATGTCATTGACCCTTCATTCTCTTTTACACGTGACGAAATAAATCCTGATGACGATGATTTTTCAGAGACTGTGCTGATCGAAAAAATATTAAATATGTTTACCGTCCCCTATCGACTGCGGACCCCTCTCACCCATGATGATATTGACGCTATTCGATATCACTTGTTCCCCGAAGTAAGAATTAGTGCCGAGTTCAAAAAACCCGCACAATATCAAGACCAGTTGCTACTTTCCCTTCACAATATTCGTGCCATGGATTTACATCAAGAAAACTTGGCGAAACAGTTGGGGGATCAAAATAGGCTAATTCGTGGTGTTGCCGGAAGTGGGAAGACGTTGATTCTGGCGAGTCGTGCTAAGTTACTATCGAGACAACATCCCGACTGGAACATCTTAATCCTTTGTTACAATATTTCACTTGCACGTTTCATTGAACAGATGGTCAATCAAATGATGCTCGAACCGGACGATCTATTCGACTTCGATCCTGAAAAAAGAAGAGATCACCATGTTCAAATACGTAACTTCCACGCATGGCTCAAACATGATTTAAAGTTTTCAGAGCAGTCGTTACCACACGTGATTGAAAAACTTCGAAAAAATGAAACGATTTTGCCAATGTACGACGCAATTTTGATTGATGAAGGTCAGGATTTCGAACCCGAATGGCTAGAGCTCGCGAGTGAGCTTCTTAATCCAGAAACAAAATCACTCCTCCTTGTCGAAGATCGCGCGCAATCCATTTACAAACGTAAACGAAGCTATGCACAAGACACAGGTCTGGATTTCCGAGGACGATCTAAAATATTAAGTATCAATTACCGCAATACGGCCCAAATCGTAAAGTTCGCTTGGGATTTTTACCAATCGCAATCAAAATTAAAAAATAAAGTAGTTTCTAAAGAATTAGACGGTGAAATAATCGCACCTCAGAGCACAAGACGACGTGGAGTAGAGCCTGCCATCGTTAAATGCGATAATTTTTTCATAGAAGCAGATATTGTTGCCCGTCAAATTAAAAAGTTACACGTTGAAAAACAAATCCCTTACTCGGAAATGATAATCTTATATCGAGTTCAGAAACTATCGACCATGTATTATGTGGATGTGCTGAGCAGGGCTTTAAATAAACAACAAATCGGGTATTACTGGATAACTGAAAACAGTGAATCTAAACGAAACTTCTCAAAAGATGATCAACTAGTAAAAATTAGCACGATCGATAGTAGTAAAGGGTTAGATTTTCAAGCCGTGTTCATTGTAAATGTTGACAATATGCCTTTCAAATATGAAAGTGATGTCGAACGAGAAGTGGCATTGCTTTACATCGGAATGACTCGCGCCAAAGAATTTTTATTTTTGTCTTACTCTGGGCAATCCGCTTTTACGCAATACCTCGAGTCTCTCAAAACTGAAGTGAAGTCTAGGTTACTGAGGAAAGATAGCTAAGTCATACTTAAAAGTTTTATTGCTGTTTAATCGTGGAATATAGGCTAGAAAGCTTAACCGTTTGACCAACATTGACTATAGCGGTTATGATAGGTTTACACGATACATACAAGGAGGCAAATTCAATGTTAATTCCAACAGTTATCGAACAAACAGGTCGCGGGGAACGCGCGTACGACATTTACTCACGCTTGCTTAAAGACCGGATCATCCTTCTCGGAAGCGCGATCGACGACAACGTCGCCAACTCGATCGTCGCCCAGCTTCTTTTCCTTGCAGCTGAGGACCCAGATAAGGACATCTCACTCTACATCAACAGCCCGGGTGGCTCGATCACTTCCGGAATGGCGATCTACGACACGATGAACTTCATCAAGCCGAACGTATCGACAATCTGTATCGGAATGGCCGCATCGATGGGTGCCTTCTTGCTCCAAGCCGGTGAAAAAGGTAAACGCTTCGCGCTTCCAAACGCGGAGATCATGATTCACCAACCGCTCGGCGGAACACAAGGTCAAGCGTCGGACATTAAAATCCACGCTGAACGGATCATCAAGATGCGTGAGAAGTTGAACCAAATCATGTCCGACAACACAGGACAGCCGCTTGAAGTCATCGAGCGCGACACAGAGCGCGACTACTTCATGTCAGCTGATGAGGCGAGCAACTACGGTCTCATCGATAAAGTCATGACACGTTAACACGTAAACCCATTCTCAGCGGAGAATGGGTTTTTTATTTACTCTTCGACCTTGACGCCGAACACGTAACGGCTGTCGCCTTGTGCCCAGTCCCCGCCCGTCTCGAACAAATAGACGCCCGGTTCATCGGGAACGACTTGCTCGGACGGGACGAGTTCCCCGTCGACAATCTGATTGAATGAAAAGTTCGACGGCTCGGCGTGGAACGTCACGTCGATCTCAGCACCCGGTTTGACCGGGACGAGCTGCAGGTCGTCCGCTCCCGGTAACCCATGGTCTTCACATACCCCTTGTCCCTGATCGGACCAACAGAACGTCGACTGTCTCACTTCGGCGGTCACTGAACCGACCCGGACCGTCGGCAGTGGCGGGCGCAGCGACGATTCTGCTTTCCAAAGGGATATCGCGAGCAATCCTCCCCCGACTACCAGTAACCCGATCACCCACACCCATCGCCCTTTTCGCTTCAACACGCTCATCTCCTTTCCCTGTCTATTCCCCACTCCACAAAAAAAAGACCCACTTTCGTGAGTCTTCCGTTCATTTCGGGCGTCGGAGCCCTTTCAACATATATCCACCTTTAAAATCGACCGGGTCGAACGCGACGAGAAACGCCTTCGGTTCATACTCCTCGACCATTTGGCGCAATTCTTTCATCCGCGTCCGAGCCGCCAAGACATCAAGACGATAACGCGTTCCATCACGGCCTTGACCTTGATAGTGCGTCACACCGTAACCGCTGTCGCGCATCTTTTGAATGAGCTCAGCCGGAAACTCTTGCGTGTGGACTTGGATCATGTTGTAGCCGATCGCAAGTTTCCGCTCGACGAAACCGCCGAGAAGAATACCGAGCCCGAACCCGACCGCATACACGATCATCCCGAGCGTCGTCAAATCTTGAAAGACGATACCGAGCGCGAAGATGTAGATGAGCGTCTCGAGCGTCCCGAACATGGCCGCAATCACCGTTTTCCCTTTGACGAGCATGATCGTCCGAAGCGTGAGCACCGGTACAAATAGTAATTGTAATAATAAAATGAGCAAGAGTTGGCTCGCTTGTCCCATAGGATCGACCTCCATTCCAATTCAGTAACTCCACTATTCCAAATTTCCGTGACGGATGCAACCAAAAAAGGCTGACCGCGGTCAGCCCTTTTCTCATTTACTTAAATTATCAACGCTCGTGAGCAGTTCATAGTCTTTACGGATGACTTGGTAAATCGCGTTCGTATCGCCTGACAACATCTCTTCAGCACGCAACTGGTTGAGGAAGAGGCTTGTCGCGAATGTCACGAGCGCACTTTTCGGAATCCCGATTTCTTTGGCCCGGTCCGTGATGACCCGGTCTAGCTCAGCGTCAATCGTGAGCGAGAGTCTTTTCTTTGCATTCGACATAATGTTGAAGCTCCTTTAGTTTACATTTCAAATTCCTATACACAATTGCTAATTATATAGGAAGAATGCTTTTGGCGCAACCGGTGTCAGGATGACCCGATTTCTTCGCCGCTGCGAACTTTCTCCGCAATCTGGTCGATTTTGCGAAGCCGGTGGTTGATGCCCGACTTCGAGATCGGTCCCGTCTCGAGCATTTCCCCGAGTTCTTGGAGCGACACGTCTTGATGGGTGACCCGAAGCTCGGCGATCTCGCGGAGCTTGACCGGTAAAATTTCAAGCCCGACCGTCCGTTCGAGATACTTGATATTCTCGACTTGCCGGAGCGCCGCCCCGACCGTCTTGTTCAAGTTTGCCGTCTCACAGTTGACGAGCCGGTTGACCGAGTTGCGCATGTCTTTGATGATGCGGGCGTCCTCGAAATCGAGCATGCCGCGCGTCGCCCCGATCAGTTTAAGGAAGTCGGAGATCTTCTCGCTCTCTTTGATGTAGAGGATATGCCCTTTTTTCCGCTCGAGCGTCTTCGCGTTCAAGCCGAAACGGTTGGCGAGGTCACGGAGCGCCTGGTTATGGTTCTCATACAGACTGTACACCTCTAGATGGTAAGACGACGTCTTCGGATGGTTGATCGATCCCCCGGCGAGGAACGCACCACGCAAGTAAGCGCGGGCCAGGTTCTGGTTGCGCGTCATATCCGAGTTGAGTGTCCGGATCATCTCATAGTTCTCCCCGAGGATCTCGAGGTCACGGAGCATCGTCTCGGCGCGTTGCGAGACACGGACGATGTAGACATTGTTCTTCTTCAACCGCATTTTCTTCCGGACGAACAGATCCAAGTGATGGTCGTACAGACGTTTCATGAGGGAGTAGATGCGGCGCGCGATCGCGGCGTTCTCGGTCGAGACGTCAAGCGTCATCCCCCGTCCTAAAGCGAGCGAGATGACACCGTTCATGCGGACGAGCGCGGACAATTCCGCTTTCGCCTCGGCATCGGTGACGTCGAGTTGCGTCAGTTCTTTTTTCACTTCTGAGGCAAAGCTCATCTCGGTCCCCTCCTTTCCATTCCTGCTATTTCAGTTCAAGCTCCTGGTACGAGCGTGGTTTCTTGATCCGCAGCACGCGTTGCATGACGAGTCCGGCAATCGCGTCCGAATCGTGACGGATATAGTCCCGGTTATAGTCGACGATGTCCCCGGCGAGCACGTTCGTGCCATAGTTGCGGAGCTTCTTCCGATCGAACCGGACTTCTTCCGATCCGTCTTCGAGGTAGCGCTCTAAATAAATATCTTCAATCGGTTCATTGTTGACGACGATCGTATCGACCGTCGACTTCCCGAGGTACGCCTCGACCGACTTCAAATGCCGCATCGCGTCGTAACCTTGCGTCTCACCCGGCTGCGTCATGACGTTACAAATATAGACGATCGGGACGCCGGCCCGGACGATGGCATCGCGCACTTCCGGGATCAACAAGTTCGGAATGATGCTCGTATACAGGCTTCCCGGACCAAGGACGATCACATCCGCCTGTTCAATCGCCTCGACGACGCCCGGTGCTGCTTTGATGCCTTCTTCAAGCAAGAACAGACGCTTGATCGCTTTTCCGACGAGCGGGATCTTTGATTCGCCTTTGACGATCGTCCCGTCCTCAAATTCAGCGGCGAGCGTCATGAGCGTCTCCGTGACCGGCAAGACCTTCCCTTGGGCGTTCAACAGCTGCGACAACACGTCGATCGCCTTGACGAACGACCCTTCACAAATATGTGTCGCCGCCGTCAACATCAAGTTGCCGAGCGAATGACCCTCGAGCCCGTAGCCGCTGTCGAACCGATACTGTAAGATACGGTCCATGAGCGGCTCGACTTCCGATAACGCCAAGATGACGTTACGGATATCCCCGGGCGGTAGCATATGGAACTCGTCGCGGAGCCGTCCCGAGCTGCCACCGTCATCCCCGACCGTGACGATCGCCGTGATCGCGAGCGGATAATGCTTGAGACCACGGACGAGCGTCGATAGACCCGTCCCGCCACCGATGGCGACAACTTTTCTCTCGCGTCTCATCTTACTTCTCCTTCGTCGCGTGGACGAGGTCACGATGGACGGTCTTGACGTTGTAGCGCTCGGCGAAATGGGCCGATACTTTTTCAGCGAACGTGATCGAGCGGTGTTTCCCGCCCGTACAACCGAAAGCGACGACGACTTGCGCTTTCCCTTCCCGCTTGTATTGCGGCAACAGGAACTCGAGCATATCGATCACTTTTTTATAGAACGCCCGCGCCTCAGGATGCGACATGACGTAGGTCTGGACTGCTTCCGTCTGACCGGTGAGCGGCCTTAGCTCCGGGATGTAGAACGGGTTCGTGATGAAGCGGACGTCGAACAATAAATCGATGTCGAGCGGTACGCCGTGCTTAAAGCCGAACGACATGAAGTTGACGGTGAACGGGATCCGCTCCTCGTTGAACTGGAGCAAGATCCGGTCTTTGAGCATTTGTGGCTTCAAGTCGCTCGTATCGTAGAGCGTGTGGGCCCGGTCACGGAACCCTTCGAGCAGCGAACGCTCCATCTTGATGCCGACGAGCGGTGCGTCTTCCGGGGCGAGCGGATGCGACCGGCGCGTCTCTTTATAACGACGGACGAGCACTTCGTCCCGTGTGTCGAGATAGAGCAGATGCGGGTGCACGTTCTTTTGTTCGAGATCATCGATGACGATGAACAAGCTATCGATGAAGTCCGGCGTGCGCGTGTCGATCGCGACCGCGATCTTCGGACGGACCGAACTGATGACATCGATCAGCTGCGGCAACAGTACCGGCGGCAAGTTATCGACGCAAAAATAGCCGAGGTCCTCAAAGCTATTCATCGCGACCGATTTACCAGCCCCACTCATCCCGCTGATGATGATCAATTCTTCTAATCCTTTAAAGTCTTCCATGTCGCTGACGCCCCCTTAAATTTGACAACCGAGCCGTGTGTTCGGCTCTCTTCCACCCTCAGTATAACGAACGCCCGAAAAAAAGAGAAGGGATTGCGGTTGCCCGCAATCCCTTCTGCCTTGGTCACGCGTTTTGTTCTTGTAATTTCTCGAGGAGACCCTCGATGAAATGTTGCGCGTTTTGAGCGGCGATCGACCCGTCGTTCGTCGCTGTGACGACTTGACGGAGCGTCTTGTCGCGAACGTCTCCAGCGGCGAAAATCCCAGGGATCGTCGTCTCCATCGCTTCGTTCGTGACGATATAGCCTTGCTCGTTCAAGATGCCGAGGTCTTTGACGAATCCAGTGATCGGGTTCATCCCGATGTAAATGAATACGCCATCAATCTCATGCTCTGACTCCGTGCCGTCGATCGTGCTGACGAGACGGGCGCCGCCGACTTTCCCGTCTGCTTCTACGATCTCTTTCAACGTATGGTTCCAGATGAAGTCGACTTTCGGGTTGTCGAACGCACGTTTTTGCAGGATCTTCTGCGCCCGTAGCTCATCGCGACGGTGGACGATCGTCACTTTGTCCGCGAAGCGCGTCAAGAACACGCCTTCTTCGACAGCAGAATCGCCGCCGCCGATGACGAACAAGTTTTTCCCTTTGAAGAACGCACCGTCACAGACTGCACAGTAGGATACACCGCGACCGCCGAGCTCTTCTTCGCCCGGTACGCCGATTTTTTTATACTGCGCCCCTGAAGCAAGGATGATGGCGCGTGCCTTGTAGTCACGGTTATGGGCGTGGACGACTTTATATTCGGTTTCGTCCGAGATGCTTTGGACATCGCCATACGCGTATTCCGCACCGAACGCTTTCGAGTGGTCAAACATTTTTTGAGATAGGTCAGGACCGAGAATGCTGTCGTAACCTGGATAGTTTTCGATATCTTCCGTGTTCGCCATCTGCCCACCTGGGATGCCTCGTTCGATCATAAGTGTCGACAAATTGGCACGCGACGCGTAAAGTGCCGCCGTCATTCCGGCTGGGCCGGCCCCGATGATAATGACGTCATAGATTTTTTCTTCTGTCATAGTGATTCCACCTCTGCATGAAATTGATTGACTTCAGTATAAGAAACCTAGGGAGGTATCGTCTATCTTTATGCTTGCTCGAGTGTCCGCTTGAACGTCCGGATCGTCCCGGTGAGCGTGTCAACCGAGACGCCGAACGTATCGGCGCACTCCTCGAGCAGGAGTGATTCGCGTTTCGCGTAAAACATCCAGACGAGCGCCGCGGCCGATGCCGCGACGTCTTCGAACGTTTCTCCCGCTAGCAGCAGTCGCGCGAAGCGCTCATAGAAATCGCCGTCGAGACTCATCTGTTCTGCTTCCGTCACTTCTGTTTCGGCGAGGACGAGCGCAGCGTATCCTCGTTCGATCTGGGCGTCGCCCATGAACGGAGAACCGCAAATTTCAGCGCGACACTTTTCGGCGAACGAGATCACCGTCTCGTTGTCGGTCAATCCGTTCGTCAAGGCGAGCGCCTCGAACGCTTCGTCATCGGCGAGCTTTGAGATGATCCGAATGATCTCGATGCGGGCCGTGTCTTCCTCTTGGCGCAGACCTTGGACGAGCGCCGAGCGGAACTCGAGGTTGTCGCGGATGTCGAACGGATTTTTCTCTTCAAACTGTTTCAACTCGTCACTGTTCAAATAGGTAGCCGCTTCTTCAGAACGTCCTGTCTTGTAGGCGGATACGCTGAGCCAATGCCCGAACAGTGAGTCGCCACGGAAGCCGCGTTCTTTCAATAGACGCAGTTCTTCGTAGGCATGGTCGTACTGGCCGACGAGAGCTAGCGTCGTAGCGAGCTTGTAGCGCAATTCAAATTGGATCGGACGGACGCGTGTGAGCGGGACCGACAGTTGCAGCGCCGCTTCCGACTGTCCGGCCTCATGTAATAGAAGAATCGTGTTCAAGATCGCATGCAAGTTGCCCGGATTTTGGTCGAGGACGTACTCGAGCGTCTCGAACGCCGATTCGTCGTTGCCGAGGTAAAAGTGGACGATGGCCAAATTGTTGAACGCCGGCCAAAACGTCGGATATTGATCGATCAAGCGCTCAAGCGTCGACTTGGCGGCGAAGAGCCGACCTTTGTCGATGTGTTGCTGCGCCTCGGTGTGCCACGTGATCAACTCGTCCTCTTCTTCGTCCTCGAGCTCTTGTTCAAGCTCGATCAGTTCGAGAAGGGATTGGACCGATTCCGCGTAACGACCGTGCGCTTCCTGTTCAAGATAGCGGCTCGCATACGTGGCCGCTTCTTCGTACTGTGAGATATAGGCGCAGTTGCTCGCGAGGTGATAAAGTGCCTCTGTCGCCGTCTGGTCGAGTTCTAATACCCGTTTCCACACATCGTTGGCGTGGTAGACCTCCCCTACTTCGAATAACAGTTCAGCGTACTGTTTGTGGTAATCGACGCGATGGACTGCCGCAGCAGTTGCTTCAGCCATGAAAAAAGTCGCTTCATCTAGGCGACCTTCTCGTAACGCTCGACGACCTCTATAGTAGTGGAGCTCCGCAGCAAGCGGAGATTCTGGTTCGGGTAGCGTCATTAGTGCTTCATAGTTCGCTTCCATATTCTAAATCCTCCACATCGTCTCTAGTATCTTTTTTTAGTTGCAGGATTAAGAATACCGCACTCAATCCATGAGGGCAACCGAAAAAGTTTAAAAAAATCGGGACTATATTCCTTCTATAATGAATATATTTTACTAGGTCTGACAATTGTTTTTCGACAAAAATATACATTATGACCTAGCTCCCGTCACGACACAAAAAAACGGCATCACCTTCAAATAAAGTGATACCGCTCAAGTATTTTTCACACGAAGACCGATCGAGCAACATGAAATGATTTCGCGCTAAATTGTGTCTATTTCGTGTCGACAGTGTGCAGTTTGGCGCCGACGACACGTTCACCGGGCAAAACGTCGCGATGCACGACGGCTCCGGCTCCGACGACCGCCTTGTCCCCGATCGTGATGCCCGGCAAGATTGTCACGTTCGCCCCGATCAAAACGTCGTCACCGATCCGGACGTCACCGATCCGATACTCGTCGACGAGATATTCGTGACAAAGGATCGTCGTGTTGAAGCCGATGACCGTGTTGCGTCCGATCGTGATCCGCTCCGGGAACATGACGTCCGGCGTCACCATGAGGGCGAGGGCGCTATACTCCCCAATCTTCATCCCGAGGAAGTTCCGGTACAGCCAACGCTTCGCCTTGACGGACGGGAAGTAACGCCCGACGAGGACGACCGTCGTATTTTTGAAGACTCGCAAGAAGCGGATCGTCCGATACATCTGCCAGAGCGGATTGGGCCCGTCCAGATGATACCGTTCCGTCTTACGCATGGACCGTGACCTCGTCGAGCCACGTCTCGAAGTGCTCCATCGACTCGATGATGACGTCAGGCTCGAGCGTCTCTAAGAACGCCCGGCCCTTCAAGGCCCAACCGACGGCGACCGTCTTCGTGCCGGCGTTTTTGCCGCTGAAGATGTCCGTATCGTTGTCCCCGACCATGACGGCCCGTTCCGGTGCCGAACCGAGCGCGCGCAGCGCCTGTTCGACCGGCTCGGCGTGCGGTTTCTCGTTTTCGACGTCGTCAGCCGTGACAACGACGCCAAACAAGTGGTCGATGTTGAACAGGCGAAGTCCGTGTTCGACGACCGGCCGGCCTTTCGATGTGACGATGCCCATCTTATAGCCTTTTGTGTGCAGACGATGCAGTCCTTCGATCACGCCAGGATATTCGGCGACGAGCGCGTCGTGCATGGCGATGTTGAAGCTGCGATAGAATGCCTGCATCTCTTTCCATTCCGGTTCATTGAGCGCTTTGAACGACTTCTCGAGCGTCGGCCCGATGAACGGGAAGATATCTTCGTCCCGATACGTCTCGTTCGGGAAGTAATACCCGAGCGTATGCCGAAAACTCGCAAGGATGAGCGGGTTCGTATCGAGCAACGTGCCGTCTAAATCAAATAAAATCGTATCCATCAATCAAACAGTCCTTTCTCAGAAGGGTCATCGTACCGCTTCGCTTTCCGGCGCAACACCATCATCACGATCCCGAACACGATCATCGCGATCGAGACGAGCTGTGCCGTCCGCAGATCACCGGCCATGAGGCTGTCCGTACGGAGTCCCTCGATGTAGAAGCGACCGATCGAGTACCAGACGAGGTACGACAAGAAGATGTAGCCGCGCGGCGGATTGCCGACCATGCGCCAAACGACGAGCAAGATGACGCCGATGATGTTCCAGACGCTCTCGAACAAGAACGTCGGCAAGTAGTACGCCCCGTCAATATACATCTGGTTGACGATCCAGTCCGGTAACAACAATGTCTCTTTCAAAAACCGGCTCGTCGTCTCAGACCCGTGCGCCTCTTGGTTCATGAAGTTGCCCCACCGTCCGATCGCTTGACCGAGCAAGAGCGATGGCGCGAGGATGTCGGTCACTTTCCAGAACGACATCGATTTACGCATCGAGTAGATGATGACGACGAGCAAGGCGCCGAAGATGGCCCCGTGAATCGCGATCCCGCCTTGGCGGATATCGATGATCTGCCCGAGGTTTTGGCTGTAGTAATCCCATTGGAACACGACATAGTAAATCCGGGCGAAGACGATACTGATCGGGATCGCCCAGATGATGACGTCGACGACCCGCTCCGAATCATAATTGAGTCGCTTCGCCTCGAACAAGGCGAGGACGAGACCGAGCATCGCTCCGAAGGCGATGATCATGCCGTACCAATAGATCGGGAGCGACCCGATCTCGAACGCTACGCGGTCAAACGTCGGCTCCACCATCATTCCATGTCCCCTTCGTTATCGTGGATCGCGTTGGCGAGTCGTTCGGCGAACTCTTCCGCCGTGTTGATGCCCATGTTTTGCAGGCGATAGTTCATCGCCGCGACTTCGACGATGACGGCCAAGTTACGTCCCGGACGGACCGGGATCGTGAGTAGCGGCACTTCACTGTCGATGATCTTCATCGTGTTATGGTCGAGCCCGACGCGGTCATACACTTTGCCGGCGTCCCAGTTCTCGAGGTTGATGATCAAGCTGATCTTTTTATGCGAACGGACGGCGCCCGCTCCGAACAGCGTCATCACGTCGATGATGCCGATCCCGCGAATCTCGAGCAAGTGGCGGATCAGTTTTGGTGCCGACCCGACGAGCAGCTGGTCGCCCGTCTGCCGGATCTCGACCGAGTCGTCGGCGACGAGACGGTGGCCCCGCTTGACGAGCTCGAGCGCGGTCTCGGATTTACCGACGCCGCTCTGTCCTTTGATGAGGACGCCGACACCGTAAATGTCGACGAGGACGCCGTGCATCGCCGTCATCGGTGCGAGTTCCATCTCGAGGAAGTTCGTGATCTGTGACTCGATCGACGTCGTCACCGCGTTCGTGCGCATGAGCGGAACGTTTGCCGCCTCGGCCTCTTCCTCGATCTCGATCGGGATGTCGAATCCGCGCGTGATGAGAATGCCCGGTGTCGACTCCGTGCAAAGAATTTTGGCACGCTCGCGCCGGCTTTCTTCAGACAGGCTCGCGTAAAACGTGAGCTCCGTCTTGCCGAGCACTTGGAGACGGTTCTTCGCATAGTGTGTATAGTAGCCGGCGAGGACAAGTCCTGGTCGACTGAGGTCCGGTGTGGCGACAGGACGGTGAAGCCCTTCTTCCCCGGAAATGACTTGAAGCTTGAAGCGCTCAACGAGTTGAGCCGTGCGTACGATATTTTGCATAAGTATCTGCCCCTTTCACGCTCATTATTGTATCATAGCTCCTCATGAGAAGCGTTAATGAAAAGTGAGCCAAAACTTGTCAATTCAAAAGGAATGAAACTAATTTGTGGCAATTGCTTAGAACGGGTATAGAAGTTTATAAGGAGGTGAAACAAAATGGACGCACTCTTTTGGATTGCCATCGTCTTTATTTTTATCGTCGGGATCGCGGCGCTCGTCTATTTGATCAAGTCGCTCATCGACATGTGGCGCGAATATGCGACGACGAAGAACGAGACGGTGCTCCTGTTGTTCATCCTGAACATCGTCGGTGTCTTCTTGTCCGGCTCGTTACTTTCGATGATCGTCGCCATCATCTTCTACTGGAACCGCTCGAAAAAAATGCGGAACCTCGGGATCTTCTTATTGATCGCCGGTCCGATCCTCGTCATCCTGCTTGTCATCGGTTCGTTCACGTTATATGACGCCCCGATGATGGAATGGGAACAGTTCGAGAACGAAATGAATTTATGATGAATGGGCCCGAAGGCGATCGCCTTCGGGCTTCTTATGATTCACGCTGTACAAAAAGAACCCCGAAGGCGCTCGCCTTCGGGGTTGATCGTCATTGCTGATGGAACGGGTTGTTCAAGTCGGCCGGATTGACCGGATCGACCGGATCATTCGGTTCCGTCGGTTCGTGCTTGTCTTCTTCGAGGAACGTCGACGGCGTGTGGAGTGAACCGTGCTCGAGGTCGATCGTACCAGTACGCGTACCGGCCTCGACTTCGATGCGCGGCGTCTGACCACGGCCTGATAAGAACTCGAGACGACGCTGGGCGACATCTTTACGATCGCGGACGATCTCGAGGTCGTCTAAGTCGCAGTGGAGCCCACCGAAGTTCGTCTCGAGATCACCTTCGACTTCGACGCCGTGAGGCAAGACGAGTCGGATGTTCCCGGCGAGCGAAGCGATTTCGAACTTGGCCGGACGCGCCGTCGCGAGTTCGGCGCGGATGTTGCCGTTCCCGGTCTTGAGCGAGGCCTTGTCATACTTCCCGTTCACGATGACAGAACCGTTACCGGTCCGGACGTGGACGAGCTCAGACTCGGTCGCTTCGACCTCGACCGTACCATTGCCCGTGTTGACGAGAATCTCTGAAGCGTGCACCTCGTGAAGCACGACGCGCCCGTTCGCCGTCTGGACACGGAAGCTCTCGACGTCGATCCCGTCGGCACGGACTTCACCGTTCAACGTTTGGACGTTCAAATGGTCGAAATGATGATGCGGGACGTACAGTTCGACGTGGGCCCGGACGAGCTTGTCACGAAGTGAGATGACGAGACGGTCGCCGATGACCGAATGTTTGACCGCCGACTGGAGCTGTTCAAGCGCCTTGTCCGCGTCTTGCTGCCGGAGCGGACGACCGGTGACGATCAGTTCACACTCGTCATGGTCCGACGAGACGATTGTCGCCGAGGCGTTGAACAAGTCGAGTAGGATGTCTTTCCCGGTGAACGGGAACGATTTCGAGTACGTCACTTCCGGCCCGAAGTTCGAGCTGAACGAGAAGTCGCTGTCGCGAAGTTTCGTCACGAGTCCATCGACCGCTGACGTCAGTTTCGTCGTGAGCGACTCGACCGAGTAGGCATCGACCTTCTCCGTCTCTTGATGTTCTTCAAGCGCTTGCATACGCTCCGGCTCCAACTTCTCGAGCCGCTCGAGTTGGGTCATCCCTTCCTCGATCGTCAGTTTGCCATCTTTCACTTGCTGGAGAATCAGTTCACGCATTTCTTGTTTCACGTTCGTTTCCCCCTTCGATTTGGTTACACGTCAATCATGTTCCCGTTTCTAAACATTTCTATACTTATTTCTTTTTTCCTGCTTTCGGTTTGGCCCGGGCCGCATCGCGTTCGAGCACCGGTTTCAAATACTTGCCGGTGTACGACGCCGTGACTTCGGCGACTTCTTCCGGCGTCCCGGTCGCGACGATCGCGCCGCCGCCGTCCCCGCCTTCAGGTCCGAGGTCGATCAAGTAGTCGGCCGATTTGATGACGTCTAAGTTATGCTCGATGACGAGCACCGTGTCCCCGTTCTCGACGAGGCGCTGCAATACGACCAACAACCGAGCGATATCGTCGACGTGAAGACCGGTCGTCGGCTCGTCCAAGATGTAGATCGTCTTGCCGGTCGAACGTTTGTGAAGCTCAGACGCGAGCTTGACGCGTTGCGCTTCCCCGCCCGACAGTTCGGTCGCCGGTTGTCCGAGCTTCATGTAGCCGAGGCCGACGTCATAGATCGTCTGGATCTTCCGCTTGATTTTCGGAATCTTGTCAAAGAAGTCGAGTCCTTCCTCGATCGTCATGTCGAGCACATCGGCGATCGTCTTGCCTTTATACTTCACTTCGAGCGTCTCCCGATTGTAGCGTTTGCCGTGACAGATCTCACACGGGACGTAAACGTCTGGAAGGAAGTGCATCTCGATCTTGATGATCCCGTCCCCGCGGCACGCCTCACAGCGCCCGCCTTTGACGTTGAAACTGAAGCGGCCTTTCTTGTAACCGCGCATCTTCGCCTCGTTCGTCGACGCGAACACGTCACGAATGTCATCGAACACACCCGTATACGTCGCCGGGTTCGACCGCGGCGTCCGTCCAATCGGCGACTGGTCGATATCGATGACTTTATCGATCTGGTCCAGCCCTTCGATCGTCTTATGCTTCCCTGGCTTCGCTTTGGCGCGGTTAATATGGTGCGCGAGCGACTTGTACAGGATCTCGTTGATGAGCGTCGACTTCCCGGAGCCGGAGACACCGGTGACGGCGATGAACATACCGAGCGGAATCGATACGTCGACCTCTTTCAAGTTGTTCTCTGCTGCTTTGACGATCCTGATGAAACGCTCGTCCGGTACTTTGCGCTCAGCCGGCAGCGGGATGAACCGTTTTCCCGACAAGTATTGCCCGGTGAGCGACTTTCGGTTCTTCATAATCTGCTTCGGTGTGCCGGCGGCGATGACTTCTCCACCGTGCTCTCCGGCGCCAGGTCCGATGTCGATCAAGTAGTCGGCTGCCATCATCGTGTCCTCGTCATGCTCGACGACGATGAGCGTATTGCCGATGTCGCGCATCTGTTTGAGCGTCGCAATCAAGCGGTCGTTATCACGCTGGTGCAGGCCGATCGACGGCTCGTCCAAGACATACAAGACGCCGGTCAGCCGCGATCCGATTTGCGTGGCAAGACGGATCCGCTGCGCCTCCCCGCCTGATAACGTCCCGGCCGCCCGCGACAACGTCAAGTAGTCGAGACCGACGTTGTTCAGGAAGCTGAGCCGCTCTCTGATCTCTTGCAAGATGAGCCGGGCGATGGCGATATCTTTTTCGCTCAGTTCGTCCATGAGCGACTCGAACAAGGCGAGCGCATGCTCGACCGAGAGTGTCGTCACTTCCCCGATGTGGCGGTCGGTGATCTTGACGGCGAGCGTCTCTTCTTTCAACCGATAGCCGTCACACGTCGGGCAGGCGTGCGTCGCCATATACGTCTCCATCTGTTCCCGGATGTAATCCGACGTCGTCTCTTTATAGCGGCGCTCGATGTTGCGGAGCACTCCTTCAAAAAAGATCGTGTTCGTTCGGACTTGACCGAAATCGTTCTCATAGCGGAACAAGAACGATTCTTCTTCCGTCCCGTGCAAGACGAGGTCTTGGTCACGTTTTGACAGCCGTTCGAACGGCACGTCCATGTCGATGTCGAAATGCTGACACATCGAGGCGAGCAGCTGCGGATAATATTGCGAGCTCGTCGGCTGCCATGCGACGACCGCGCCTTCTTTCAGCGTCTTCGACGGGTCCGGGATGACGAGCTCCGGGTCGACGTCGAGTTTCGTACCGAGACCGTCACACGTCGGGCAGGCCCCGAACGGCGAGTTGAACGAGAACATGCGCGGCTCGAGCTCACCGATCGAGAAGCCACAGATCGGGCAGGCGTGATGTTCGCTAAACAGGAGCTCGGTCCCGTCCATCTTGTCGATGATGGCGCGGCCGTCGGCGAGGCGGAGTGCCGTCTCGAGTGAATCGGCGAGGCGGCCTTCGACGTCAGCGCGGACGACGAGCCGGTCGACGACGACCTCGATCGAATGTTTCTTGTTCTTGTCGAGCTCGATGTCATCGGTCAGTTCGACCGTCTCCCCGTTGACACGGACCCGGACGAACCCTTCTTTTTTGAGCGAGTCGAACACTTTGACGTGCGTGCCTTTCCGTCCCGACACGATCGGCGCCAAGATTTGCAGGCGCGTCTTCTCCGGGAGCTCCATCACTTGGTCGACCATCTGTGAAATCGTCTGGCTTGAGATCTCGATGCCGTGGCGCGGACAGACGGGTTTCCCGATGCGGGCGAACAAGAGCCGTAAGTAGTCATAGATCTCCGTCACCGTCCCGACGGTCGAGCGCGGGTTACGGCTCGTCGTCTTCTGGTCGATCGAGATGGCCGGGCTCAACCCTTCGATCGTATCGACGTCCGGCTTGTCCATCTGTCCGAGGAACTGACGGGCGTATGCCGACAGGCTTTCGACGTAACGGCGCTGCCCTTCGGCGTAGATCGTATCGAATGCGAGCGATGACTTCCCTGATCCCGACAGACCCGTCAAGACGACGAGCTGGTCACGAGGGATATCGATATCAATGTTTTTCAAGTTGTTGACGCGCGCCCCTTTGATGACGATCGCATTTTTCTTTTCAGCCATTTAATTCCCTACCTTCAACTCCAAGATTAAGTCACGCAATTCGGCCGCCCGCTCGAACTGAAGGTCGCGGGCCGCTTGTTTCATTTCTTCTTCTAGTTTGCCGATCGCCGCCTCGCGCTCGTCTTGATTCATCGAGCTGAGCGACTCGAGCACGTCTTCTTCGGCAGCGACCGTCGCGCGAATGACGCCGCGCACTTCTTTACGGATCGTCTGCGGCGTGACGCCGTGCTCTTCATTGTATTCTTGCTGGATCGTGCGACGGCGGTCGGTCTCCCCGATCGCCCGTTTCATTGAATCGGTCATCTTGTCGGCGAACAGGATGACGTGCCCGTTCGAGTTACGGGCTGCCCGTCCGATCGTCTGGATGAGTGACCGGTCAGAACGGAGGAACCCTTCCTTATCGGCGTCGAGGATCGTGACGAGACTCACTTCCGGGATATCGAGACCTTCCCGCAGCAAGTTGATCCCGACGAGGACGTCGTATTTACCGAGCCGCAGGTCACGGATGATCTCGATCCGTTCGAGCGTCTTGATCTCGGAGTGCATATAGTTGACCTTGATGCCCGCTTCACGGAGATAGTCCGACAAGTCTTCGGCCATCTTCTTCGTGAGCGTCGTCACGAGGACGCGTTCGTCCTGTTTGATGCGGTCGCGGATCTGGTCCATCAAGTAGTCGATCTGTCCTTTGATTGGGTGGATCTCGATCGTCGGGTCGAGTAGACCCGTCGGCCGGATGATCTGCTCGATCATGTTTGGTGTATGCTCGAGCTCATACGGGCCCGGTGTCGCCGAGATGAAGATCGCCTGACTCAACTTCTTCTCGAACTCATCGAACTTGAGCGGACGGTTGTCCTTGGCTGAAGGCAGACGGAAACCGTGGTCGACGAGCACTTGTTTACGTGCCTGGTCGCCGTTGTACATCCCGCGGACTTGCGGCAATGTCACGTGCGACTCGTCGGCGATGAGCAAGAAGTCTTTCGGGAAGTAATCGATGAGCGTGTACGGCGTCGCCCCTTCCTCCGTCAAGTTCAGATGGCGCGAATAGTTCTCGATGCCTGAACAGTAACCCATCTCGCGCATCATCTCGAGGTCGTAGTTCGTCCGCTGCTCGAGACGCTGTGCTTCAAGCAGTTTGCCTTCTTCGCGGAACTTCTCGAGTTGTTGCTCGAGCTCGGCCTCGATGTTGACGATCGCCTTTTGCAGCTTCTCGTCGCGGGTGACGAAGTGGGATGCAGGGAAGATCGAGACGTGTTCACGGTCGGCGATGATCTCGCCGGTGAGCGGGTTCATCTCGCGGATGCGGTCGATCTCGTCACCGAAGAATTCGACGCGCAAGCACTGCTCGTCGCGTGACGCCGGGAAGATCTCGACGACGTCGCCGCGGACACGGAAGCGCCCGCGCTGGAAATCGATGTCGTTCCGTTCATATTGGATGT
Organism: Exiguobacterium sp. SH3S1; assembly: GCF_004337105.1. NCBI lineage: Bacteria > Bacillati > Bacillota > Bacilli > Caryophanales > Exiguobacterium > Exiguobacterium sp. SH3S1. The sequence continues at coordinate 282,560 of NZ_SJUW01000002.1, forward strand.
CGATCAGTTTGCGGAGCATCTGGTCGCGCCCCATCTCTTTGCCGACGCGGAGACTTAAGACGAGACTGTTATATTCTTCCGGGTTACCGAGACCGTATATACATGACACGGATGCGACGATGATGACGTCGTCCCGCTCGAACAAGGACGACGTCGCCGAGTGACGGAGCTTGTCGATCTCGTCGTTGATCGAGGCGTCTTTCTCGATGAACGTGTCGGTCGACGGCACGTACGCCTCCGGTTGATAGTAGTCATAGTAGCTGACGAAATATTCGACGGCGTTGTTCGGGAAAAACTCTTTGAACTCGGAATAGAGCTGGCCGGCGAGCGTCTTGTTGTGAGCTAAGACGAGCGTCGGCTTCTTCACTTCCTGGATGACGTTCGATACGGTGAACGTCTTCCCGGTACCGGTCGCACCGAGCAGCGTCTGGTAACGGTCGCCGCGATTGACGCCTTCGATGAGCTGGCGGATCGCCTCCGGCTGGTCGCCGGCCGGACTATATTCCGAATGTAATTCGAACGGAACATTGATCTTATCCATGTATATTCCTCGCTTTCTGTTCCTTGCATATTGACTTGATTATAGCACATACACGAACAAATATTCGCTTCTGAGACGCTTCCCAAACCGCTCCCCGATTCGCTATAGTGAGGAGGAATCTAAACAGAAATGGGTGGGTCGTCATGTGGTCACTTCTCTTCATTCCGCTCGGCGCGGTCGTCGGCGCCTTGTCCGGTTTCTTCGGCATCGGGGGCGGTGTCATCATCGTCCCGGTGCTCTTGTTCAACGGATACTCGGCGGCCGAGGCGGTCGCGACGTCACTTTTGTTCGTCGTCGGGACGAGCCTGGCCGGCGCGAAGAAGCACTCGTCGCTCGGCAACGTGTCGTGGTCGACCGGTCTCACGGTCGGTCTGACCGGCGCCGTCACTGCGCAGCTGTCGAGCCGGCTTGTGCTCTCGATCTCCGGGACGTATGATTGGTTGCTGAATGTGTTCTATTTGCTTATCCTTTCTTATTTTGCCGTTACGCTTCTAAAGAAAACATCGAAGCCGTCGAAACGGAAAAAATCCGGATTTGCCGCAAGTTTCTTCATCGGTGCGATCGCCGGACTCTTGTCGGCGCTCCTCGGCATCGGCGGCGGTTTTATCATCGTCCCGCTGCTCGTGAGTTGGCTCGGGTTTTCGACGCACCGTGCCGTCGGGACGAGTCTCGCCGCCGTCCTGTTCATCTCGCTCGGCGGGCTCAGCGGTTACCTGCCGTCGCTGTCGCTCGATTACGTGGCCCCGATCGCCTTGGTGACGGGTGCTTTCATCGGTGCCCCATTCGGCGCAGCGCTCACGAATCATTATCGGGACCACGAGATTTCAAGACGGCTCGCTTGGCTCTACTTGGCTGTCATCACCTCGATCGTGCTCGACCTCGGGGCGACATGGTGGACACCGTTGTCTTATGCGAGCTTGAGTACCCTTGCTGTATTTCTCGTCGGCATCAGCATCGATTTTTCCAAACGATTTACCAGTCCGAACCACTTTTCTCGTTGAGAAGTGGTTTTTTCAATATCTTGGTTTCGAAGCGCTTTCATTTAGGGGATATAAAAAAGTGGTAAGTCAACTCTAATACGAAAGGAAGGGAGTATCACATGTCAGCATTTGTCAGCGAAATCATCGGTACGATGCTACTCGTCTTGCTCGGTAACGGTGTCGTCGCCGGCGTCGTCCTCCGCCACTCGAAAGCCGAGAACGGCGGCTGGATCGTCATCACGTTCGGTTGGGGCTTTGGCGTTATGATTGGGGTGTACGCTGCAGGTATTTACGGAGGCGCGCACATCAACCCGGCCGTCACGATCGGACTCGCCACGAGCGGGGCCTTCCCATGGGCTGATGTGCCACTGTACATCCTGGCCCAGTTCATCGGGGCGTTCATTGGGGCTTGTCTCGTCTACGCGCACTACAAACCGCACTACGACGTGACCGAAGACCAAGGTGCGAAACTTGCGACGTTCTCGACCATACCAGCGATCCGGAACATCCCGTTTAACTTGATCTCAGAGATCATCGGGACGTTCGTCCTCGTCTTCGCCATACTCTCGTTCGGCGCCAACACGTTCGCCGACGGGTTGAACCCGCTCATCGTCGCACTCCTCGTCGTCTCGATCGGTCTCTCACTCGGTGGAACGACCGGTTATGCGATCAACCCGGCCCGTGACCTCGGACCGCGGATCGCGCATGCGATACTCCCGATTAAAAACAAAGGGACGTCAGACTGGCCCTACGCATGGGTCCCGGTCGTCGGACCGATCATCGGCGCCGTCATCGCCGCGTTGCTCTATGGTATCCTCGTCCCATAATCACCCTAACTTCTAAGGAGGCACATTCATATGGACAAAGAAAAACGGTATATTTTAGCAATCGACCAAGGTACGACCAGTTCACGGGTCATCATCTTCGACCACGACGGCAAGATCGTCACGACCGCTCAACGCGAGTTCAAGCAGTACTTCCCGAAACCAGGCTGGGTCGAGCATAACGCCAACGAGATTTGGGGTTCGGTCCTCGCCGTCATGGCCGAGGCGTTCGGTTCGGCCGACATCGACCCGAAAGAGATCGCGGCCATCGGCATCACGAACCAACGGGAGACGACGGTCGTTTGGGAGAAGTCGACCGGCAGACCTGTCTACAACGCCGTCGTCTGGCAATCGCGTCAGACTGCCGGCATCTGTGACGAATTGAAAGCAGCGGGCCATGCGGACTTGTTCCGTGACAAAACCGGCCTCTTGATCGATGCTTACTTCTCGGGGACGAAAGTAAAATGGATCCTCGACAACGTCGAAGGCGCCCGTGAGAAAGCGGAAGCGGGAGACTTGTTGTTCGGAACGATCGACACGTGGCTCATCTGGAAGCTCTCGGGCGGTCTCGCGCACGTCACCGACTACTCGAACGCGTCACGGACGCTCATGTACAACATCTACGAGCAGAAGTGGGACGATGAGTTGCTCGACATCCTCACCGTACCGAAGTCGATGCTGCCTGAAGTCAAGCCATCGAGTGAAGTATACGCCCACACGATCCCGTACCACTTCTTCGGGTTCGAAGTCCCGATCGCCGGCGCGGCCGGTGACCAGCAGGCCGCCTTGTTCGGCCAAGCCTGCTTCGAGTCAGGCGAAGGGAAGAACACATACGGAACGGGTTGCTTCATGCTTATGAACACGGGAGAAGAAGCCGTCAAGTCGGACCACGGTCTGTTGACGACGATCGCCTGGGGCTATAACGGAAAAGTCGAGTACGCGCTCGAAGGATCGATCTTTGTCGCCGGATCGGCCATCCAGTGGCTCCGTGACGGGATGCGTATGCTCAAGTCGGCGAAAGATACGGAACAGTATGCGAACCGTGTCGACACGACCGACGGGGTCTACGTCGTCCCGGCCTTCGTCGGACTCGGTGCCCCGTATTGGGACTCGGACGTCCGCGGCGCCATCTTCGGGCTCACCCGCGGTACGGAAAAAGAACACTTCGTCCGGGCGACGCTCGAATCGCTCGCCTATCAGACACGCGACGTCTTGACGGCGATGGAGCAAGATTCCGGCATCGCATTGAAGACGCTCCGCGTCGACGGTGGTGCGGTCAACAACGACTTCCTCATGCAGTTCCAAGCGGACATCTTGAACGTACCGGTCGAACGTCCGGAAGTGAGTGAGACGACGGCGCTCGGCGCCGCCTACCTCGCCGGACTCGCCGTCGGGTTCTGGAAAGACCAGAACGAGATCAAGCAGCAATGGAAACTCGACCATCAGTTCGAACCGAACATGGATGAAACGCATCGTGAAGAGCTCTACAAAGGCTGGCAACACGCCGTCGAAGCGACAATGGGCTTCAAACCATCAAAACTTGAAGTCTAAACACAAGCAAGGGAGCATCCGCGACGGATGCTCCCTTTTATAATTTCCGTAAGCGCAAGCGCGGGCTCATCGGTTCCCCGACGAACAAGATCCCGAGCTCGTGCGGGTCGGCCTCATACATCGCCCGTTGCACGAAGCGGATATCCCCGTTCAAGTTGAGCACTTCGAGCTTGATGTACGGCTTATGGAGTTGAAGCGCCTCATAAAAGCTGCTCCCTCCGGTGATGACCGTACCGTTCACTTTGTAGATCGACTCACCTGGAACGAGCTGCATCGTCTCCCCCGGCGAACCCGGAAGCGTATCGATGATGACCGCCCCGCGGTTCCCGTTCAGGAAGACCGGTGTCGTGCCGCGATTCTCGCGTTTGATGAGCTGCAAGGCGAACTCGTACAAGACGAACAGACCGATCAACACATAAGCGACGTACGGGACGTCGAGGACGTACGACCCGGCAAACAGGCCGAGCGCGACCACTGCGAGCAAACCGCGATACAGGCTCAAGCGGCCGAGCAGCGTTCCCGGCAGTGCCCCGGTCGATAGCAGGCTGACCCCGATCGGGATCGGCAAGATGACCGGCACCGAGAAGTCGAGCCCGAACGACGGCGGTAAAAAGACGATGAGCGGAAAGAACCAAATCCGCTTGACGACGTGTCCACCGATGAACTGGCCGCGCTTCGACAAGATGAGCGTCGGTGACGTCTCTTTGGTTCCGTTCCAACGAAGGAGGATCGCTTCGGCGAGCGTGACGATGCCGAACACGAGCGCATACACCGGCCACTCGACGTCGGCGAGCCGGTCGACCCAATCCGTGAGCCCCGCGAGCGAGACAACGTCACGCAGACTGATGACCACGAGCATGATCAGGAACGGAAACGCCGGACTCATGAAGCGCGGATGCATCGTCAAGACGATCAGGGCGTAGAGGACGGTGAACGTGATGACCCACTCGAAGTTGACCGTCGTCTCGAGCAAGACGGTCGCTACCGTTCCGAGGACCGCGAGCAACAGACTCGGCCACACAAAGTGGCGCCAATCTGACTTTGGCGAGCGTCGGCGCGACCGGAACATGCTTCGCTCTCGTTTAATGCGCGTCATAGATATGTAAGCGAGGGAGACGAACGTCGCCCAGAGCAGCGGACTACCTAACAAGGTCAACAAAGCGGTAAAACTCATTCGTAGAACGTCCACACTTGTCCAATCCTTTCCCTAATCCTTATTTTGCGGCTTCTTCAAGTGCCCGGTTCAACTGGGCATCGTTCGCCTCGTCTTGGATGACTTCAAGCAACCGTGACTCGAGCGCGGACGCTGTCGCTTCATTGACGACCCCGTCCTCCGCCAAGTTGTTGTCGGCTTGGAAGTCCGAGACCGCCTGTGCCATCGTGTCACCAAAGTAACCCGGCTGACCGCCCGGCGCGTAACCGATCCCGGTCAACACCGTATGCAGGTTCGACACCGTCTCGCCGTAGTCCCCGACTTCGAGCGCATCCTCTTCCGCGAGGATGCGGTTGACCCCGAAGTAATCCGGTTGATCGACCTCAACGTCAGGCTCGATACCCGTCTCGTTGATCCAGTTGCCGTCCGGTGTGAGCCATTTGCTCGTCGTCAGCTTCAAGTTGCTGCCGTCTTCCAAGTCGAACGCCGTCTGGACGACGCCTTTCCCGAACGTCGCATTGCCGATAATCGTCGCACCGGCGCCTTCTTTGAGCGCACCGGCCAAAATCTCGGACGCCGAGGCCGAGCCTTCGTTCGTCAAGACGAACAAATTGTACGGCTTCGCCTCACGGGCGCGTCCGTTTTGGGATTGACGTTCGCCGTCGGCGTTCTCGATCTGAACGACCGGCTTGTCCGTCGGGACGAACCCTTCGGTCATCGCGATGACGGCCGGCAAGAGACCACCCGGGTTACCGCGGACGTCGATGATCAAGCTATCGATATTCTCTGCTTCGAGCGTCTCGAGCTGCTCTAAAAACTCATCGGCCGTCGGCTCTGAGAACTGGGTCACTTCGAGATAGCCAATCTTTTTGCCGTCCTGCTCTTTCACTTCCGAGTAAACCGTCTCGATCGGGATCGTATCCCGTGTGATCTCGTAGTCGGCCTCTTGCCCGCCGCGACGGATCGTCAGCGTGACAACAGTTCCTTTTTCGCCACGGATGAGCTGGACCGCCTCTTCGACGGCCATCCCTTCGATCGATTCGCCGTCGACCGCGGTGATGATATCCCCTGGGCGAAGACCTGCCGCCTCGGCTGGTGCGCCTTTGATTGGAGCGACAATCAAGATGTCTTCTCCTTTCTTCTCCAAAGTCGCGCCGATTCCTTCAAAGCTCGACTCGATCGAGTCGGTGAACTGTGACGTTTCTTCCGCGTCGAGGAAGTCCGAGTACGGGTCATCGAGCGCTGCCGTCATACCGTCAAGGGCACCGGTCAACAAGTCTTCTTCCGAGATGTCCTTTAGCGAGTGCGTCTCGATCAAGCTGCGGACTTGTTCGACCTTGTCCCAACCTTCTGCTTTCGGTTGGATCGGTAACCTCGTATCGGTGAACGCCATCGTCGCCAGGCCTGCACCAGCCCCTGCCACGAACGTCGCGCCGGCGAGTAGTCCTGCGGTTGTGTTTTTCACGGGTAAGTCCCTCATTTCTTTTTGTCGGTCTTTCATCCAGTATAGCAAAAACTTCAGAAAAACGGACGCGTTCCACATATTTGGGACGCGTCCGTCTGTCAGTAGCCGATATAAGGGCCCGGGTCGACCGCATTTGGTTGCCCGGGTGCCCACTCCCCACGGTGGAGCTCGAAGTGGAGATGCGGTCCCGTCGACCAGCCCGTGTTGCCGAGCGTACCGACCGTCTGGCCCGCCCCGATCGACTGACCGGCCGCTACCGTGATCGAATCTAAATGACCGTAGACGGTCGTCCAGACTTGCCCGCTCACGACGTGCGAGACGAAGACGACGTTGCCGTAACCGGTCGCTTCAGCCGCCTTGATGACGATACCTGGGGCGGCCGAGACGATCGGTGTGCCGGTCGCGTTGACGATATCGATGCCGCGGTGCGATTCCGGCGCCCCGGTCAGCGGGTTCTCCCGCGGTCCGAATCGGCTCGACACGTAACCCGACACCGGGCGCAAGAACGTACTGACCGGAGCCGTGACGGTTTTCGGTTCCGCTGCTGGCGGTGCCTGTGGTGTCACGGTTTCTTGATTCGCTTCGGCTCGTTCGGTGGCTTCGGCTCGTGCCGCTGCTTCGGCCCGTGCTCGCGCTTCTGCGGCGGCTTTTGCCTCGGCCTCTTGTTTCGCGCGAGCCTCGGCTTCCGCTTGTTCCCGTTCAGCCGTCGCGATCGCGTCGAGCTGACTGGCGATGATGCGGCGCTGTTCGTTCATGAGCGCCTGTTCTTCGCCACGGGTCATCCGTTCGAGCTCGAGCAGTTCGACCTGCTCGTTTAGTTCCGAGAGAAGCACATGTTTCTCTGCGGCCGCTTGATCGAGCGCTTGTTTCGTGACGACGAGCTCGCGCTCTTTTTGTTTGACGAACGACAGCTGTGTCCGTTGCGTCGCCTCGAGCGTCTCGAGGCGCTCGACTTCATGCATATAGCTATGTATGAGGTCCCGGTCTTGCTCCGCGATCGTCTGTGCGGTCATGAGCCGCGTCACGAAATCCCCGAACGAGCGGGATTCGAACACGACTTGGAGATAAGACCGGTCCTCGTGTATTTGAAGCACACGAAGACGCTCACTAAGGAGCGCCTTCTGGCCTTCAAGATACTGCCCTTGGGCAGCGAGTTGTTGGCGGGTCGCCTCGAGCTCTGAGCGCGCCGCGTCCGCTTCGACTTGCTGGACGGCGATCTGTTCACTTAAGCCCTCGAGACGTTCATTGACGGCACGAACCTCGGTTGAGACCGCGTCGCGCTGTGCCTCGGTGACTTCGAGCTCGGCGTCCGTCTCGACTTGCGCTTTTTTAGACTGCTCCAATTGATTGGATAGACGATCTTGTCGTTCTTTCAACGTCTCTTTCTCCGTCGCCATGACCGGCGCGGCGAGTAGCGTCAAACTTAATCCAAGCGCAAGCGAACGTTTCATCCGCCAATTCCTCCTCATATTTAAACTAGACTTTTAAGAATCGACCGAGCGATGTCGTCGATCCCCAGATCCCGATGAACGCACCGAGCGCAAGCAAGACGAGCGAGACTTGCGTCGTGAGTACCGATGGATCGATCAATTTAAATATATCACTATTCAGTTGATCTAGCGATGGTTGTAAAGCACCATATGCGACGTCATAGCCGAAATAAATGACCGCGATCGGGATGAGCGCGCCGAGCACACCGAGCAGAAGTCCCTCGATGAAGAATGGCCAGCGGATAAAGCTGTTTTTCGCTCCGACGAGACGCATGATCTCGATTTCGCGACGGCGTGAGAAGATCGTCATCTTGATCGTGTTCGAGATGAGGAACATCGCCATGAGCGTGAGTCCGACGATCAACACGAGTCCACCGATGCGGATCCCGTTGAAGAAGGCGAACATCTTATCGATATAGTCCTGACCGTACGTGACCTTATCGACGTTTTCGAGTGACTGGACCGCGTCGGCGACCGTCTCCGTGTTAAGCGGGTCTGATGCTTTGACGATGTAGCGGTCATGGAGCGGGTTGTCTTTCTCGACCGTTCCGTACGCGTTGGCGTCTTCCCCGAGCTGGTTGCGGAAGTTTTCGAGTTCCTCCTCTTTCGAGCTGAACGTCACCGAGGCGACGCCCGGGATCTGTTCTAAGTTCTCGCCTAGCTTCTCGACGTTCGCTTCCTCCGCTGTCCGTGTGACGAACACTTGGATCTCGACGTCGTTCTCGACGTTCTCTGAGATCTCGTTGACATTGAACATGACGAGGGCGAAGACGCCGACGAGTAACAAGGTGATGGTGACGGCACTGATGGCCGCAAACGACATCCAACCGTTGCGAAGCGTCCCTTTGAACCCTTCGCGTAAATGGCGTAGCCCACTTTTAAATATCATAGCCATATGCTCCTTTCTCTTCATCGCGGACGACTTTGCCATTTTCGATCGCGATGACGCGATGACGGATCTTATCGACGATGTCACGGTTATGTGTCGCCATGACGATCGTCGCCCCGCGGCGATGGATCTCTTGGAATACTTCCATGATGCCCCATGCCGTATCCGGGTCTAAGTTGCCGGTCGGCTCGTCGGCGATGATGAGCTTCGGCTTGTTGACGATGGCGCGGGCGATCGAGACACGTTGCTGTTCGCCACCCGACAGTTCGTCCGGATAGTTACGTGCCTTATGTTTAAGTCCGACTAAGTTTAAGACGTCCATGACTTGCTTACGCATCGTACCTGTGTCGGCCTGAACGACTTCGAGGGCGAACGCGACGTTCTCATACACCGTCAATGAAGGGAGCAGCTTATAATCTTGGAAGATGACGCCGAGCTGGCGGCGTAGTTTCGGGACGTGACGGTTTTTTAATTTCCCGACGTCGATCCCATCGATCAACAGTTGACCGTTCGACGGCTTCTCCTCCCGATAAATCATTTTCATGAACGTCGATTTCCCGGCGCCGGATGGTCCGACGACGTATAAAAATTCGCCGTCTTCGATCTTCAAATCGAGGTCGTCGACTGCGACGACACCGTTTGGATATACTTTACTAACTTTTTGCATCGAGATCATAACGTATTCCCTACCCTTTTTATAAATTTTTCATGCATCTATGACGAGTGTATAGTTGTTTAGTAAGTGAATATTTTCGCCTAGCCTCAGTTCTACACGATAACTAGTGATTCTGTCAAGGCACCGTCCAAGTTTCTTAACGGGTCAAGATTCATCAGATTCAGTAGTAGGAGCGCCTACAATTATAACAACCAGAATTTTAAATAACCATTACAGGATTGTTTCAGTTCGATTGAGTTCGGTGGGAAATTGTTGGATTGAACGTCCGTTTCACGTTGCAGTCACATTTGGTGAAACGCACATTCAAATAGGCACTCGCCGGGGCGAGTGCCTATGTTCAATCGTTCCGTTTATCGGTCGGACGTTTTTTCAACGCGTCGAACAACATCGCAAAATACCACATGCCAACGTTCGTCGTCATGGCGCCGACAGCAACAGGACGAACGCACCGATGAACGGCGACCAATCCAAACCACGGAATGCAAAAAACCACGGTTATCCCGTGGTCTTGATCCTTATTTCTTGTCGGCGAGCCAAGCCGCGACCGCTGTGATCTCTTCGTCGTCCTCGATCACGTTCGCAGGCATCGTGCCTTGTCCGTTTCGAATAATGTTCTCGATATCTTCAGCTGAGAGGCGTGCACCGACGTCCGTCAATGCCGGACCGCTCATGCCTTCCAAGTTCGCGCCGTGACAGGCTGCACAGTTTTGGGCGTATACCGCTTCCGCGTCGACCGAAGCCGTGTTCGAGCCCGTATCCCCATTGCTTGTCGTTTCTTCTTCATCGCCGCCGCACGCACCGAGCGTGAGCATGGCGCCGAGGCCGATGGCCATCATCCACTTCTTCATATAGGGTTCCCCTCCTAAGTTGTAGAAATTGCCTACATTATCCATTATAACCGTTTTGACAAGGCCTTTAACCTAATCTCACGAAAAGTACACAAAGATTCCACATCTCACGGGACGTTGCTATACCGTTTATCTGAGGTGAAACCTTGGCCCATCACCTCGTGCGCCTCGCTGAAGATGAGGAACGCGTCGGGGTCGATGCGGCGGATCAGGTCTCTCAACCGGCTCACCTCGTTCTGACGGACGACGACGAGGAGCATCGGCCGGTCGAGACGCGAATAGGCGCCGATCGCCTGGATCTCGGTCGCGCCCCGGTCGAGCTCGTCGAAGACGGCGCGCGTGATGACGTCACGCTTGTCCGAGATGACATACGCCATCTTGTCTTGCGTGAAGCCGAGCTGGACGAAGTCGATCATCTTGATCGTGATGTACAAGGCGATCAGCGCGTACAGTCCCGTCGTGAACGAGAACGTGACGGCCGCGACGACCACGACGGTCCCGTCGAGGATGGCGATACAGAGATAGAGCGGGATGTGGGTGAACTTATGTAGGATCTGGGCGAGTAAGTCCATCCCGCCGGTCGAGGCCCGGCCGCGGAAGATGAGTCCGAGGCCGATCCCGACACCGACGCCGCCGAACACGGCCGCGAGCAGCGTATCGTCGACCGCCGCGCCCGCACCGATCGCTTCATAAAACAAGATCACACCTGGTAAGAAGATCGAGCCGACGAGCGATTTGACGCCGAAGCCGAGCCCGAGGATCATCCAGCCGACGAGGAGGAGCAACACGTTCGAGACGAGCTGGAACGCCCCCGGCGAGATGCCGAACAGCTCGTACGTGATGATCGAGATCCCACTGACGCCGCCCGAGGCGATGTTGTTCGGGAACAGGAACAGACTGAACGCCGAGGCGACGAACACGGAACCGGTCAATAAGTAAATATAGTCTTTGACGATTTGCTTCATTAAAGAAATTCTCCTCTACATACAACGTGGCCCAAAGACGGACGTCTTTGAGCCACATGCATCACATATTTGTCTTACGGAGGTAAGCGTCGATGAAGCCCATGATGTCTCCATCCATGACGCCGCTCGTGTTCCCGACTTCATAACTCGTGCGGTGGTCTTTGACCATCGCATACGGGTGGAAGACGTATGAACGGATCTGGCTACCCCAGCCGATGTCTGTCTTCTCACCGCGGATCTCGTCGAGCTTGCGTTGCTGCTCATCGAGTTCGCGCTGGTACAGTTTCGCCTTGAGCATCTTCATCGCCGCTTCACGGTTCTTGATCTGCGAACGCTCGGCCTGACATGCGACGACGACACCCGTCGGCACGTGCGTGATCCGGACGGCCGAGTCGGTCGTGTTGATGTGCTGACCGCCGGCGCCCGAGGCGCGGTACGTGTCGATGCGGAGGTCTTCGGTTCTGATATCGATTTCGATATCGTCATCGAATTCCGGCATGACGTCGCACGAGACGAACGACGTGTGGCGGCGGCCTGACGAGTCGAATGGCGAGATCCGGACCAAGCGGTGGATCCCTTTCTCCGCTTTCAAGTAGCCGTAGGCGTTATGCCCGACGATGCGGAGCGTGACCGACTTGACGCCGGCCTCCTCGCCCGCGAGGTAGTCGACCGTCTCGACTTTCCAACCTTGTTTGTCCGCGAAACGCTGATACATGCGGAGGAGCATCGAGGCCCAGTCTTGCGACTCGGTACCGCCCGCACCCGGGTGCAGCTCGAGGATGGCGTTGTTCGTGTCATACGGTCCGTTCAAGAGGATCTCGAGTTCGAACGCGTCGAAGTCGGCCTTGAGCGCCATGACCATCTCTGAAAGATCACCTTGCATCTCGGCGTCCGGTTCTTCCTTGATGAGTTCGAGCGTAACTTCGCCGTCCTCGTGACCGTCCGCGAGCTCTTGATACTTGTCGACCATCGCTTTGAGCGCGTTCGACTCGTCGATGACTTTTTGTGCCTTCTCTTGGCTGTCCCAGAAGTCCGGGTACGTCATCTCGTTCTCGAGCTCGGCGATGCGCGCCTGTTTCTCTGATAAGTTAAGCGATTGTCTGTAATTTTCGAGGCGTTTTGCCATCGCCTCGAGTTCGTTCCGAATATCTGAAATTTCCATAGTGAGATTCACCTTTCCGTAGGAAAGAGGCGAGCAGGCTCGCCTCTTTAAAATTAAGCTTGTTGTTTGCCGTGACAGTTTTTAAACTTCTTGCCTGAACCACACCAGCACGGGTCGTTGCGCCCGAGGCGTTGGTCTTCTGAACGGCGGACCGGTTTTTTCTTCACCGGTGCGTCGTCCTTGCCAGACACCGCCACTTCCTCCTCGACGACTTTCTCGCGTCGGAGGTTGTCGCCGACCTCGGCACGGAGCACGAAGCCGGTCACTTCTTCCGAGATGGCCGCGTTCATCGCGTCAAACATGCTGACGCCTTCCGCCTGATACTCACGGAGCGGGTCGTTCTGTCCGTAAGCACGCAAGTGGATACCTTGACGAAGCTGGTCCATATGGTCGATGTGCGCCATCCAGTGCGAATCGACGGCACGGAGCACGATGATCTTCTCGAACTCGTTGAACCGTTCCGGCGGTGCGAGTTGACGTTTCGCCTCATATTGGGCGTTCGTCCGCTCAAGCAACAGCTCAGTGATCTCCTCGCGTTCTTTGCCGTAGAAGTCTTTCCCGGCGACCGCGTTCTCGAGGGCGAGCGTCTGGTTGGCCCAGTGCGCCAGCTCGTCGATGTTCCATTCTTCCGGCACGAGTTCGAGCGGCGTGTATTGCGCGACGCCCATCTCGACCGTCTCACGGATCATCGAGCGGACGATATCGGTGACCGATTCGTTCTCGAGGATGCTGGCCCGGTCTTTATACATGACTTTCCGTTGGTCGGCCATGACGTTGTCGTAACCGAGCAGCTGTTTACGGGCATCATAGTTGTTACCTTCGACACGTTTTTGGGCCGACTCGACCGCTTTCGAGACCATGCGGCTCTCGATCGGTTGCGTGTCGTCCATGCCGAGGCGCTCCATCATGCTCTGGAGGCTGTCGGTCCCGAAGCGGCGCATGAGCTCATCTTCGAGTGACAAGTAGAACTGCGATTTACCCGGGTCGCCTTGACGACCGGCCCGACCGCGGAGCTGGTTGTCGATCCGGCGCGACTCGTGGCGCTCGGTACCGACGATGTAAAGACCGCCGAGCCCGATGACACCTTCGCCGAGCTTGATGTCGGTTCCGCGTCCAGCCATGTTCGTCGCGATTGTGACCGAACCTTTTTGTCCGGCATTCTCGACGATTTCGGCTTCACGGGCGTGGTTTTTCGCGTTCAAGACTTCGTGCTTGATCTTCTTCTTCGTGAGCAGCTTGCTCAAATACTCAGACGTCTCGACGGCGACCGTACCGACGAGGACCGGTTGTCCGGTCGCGTGCGCCGAAGCAATCTCTTCGACGACGGCTTTGAACTTACCTTCCATCGACTTGAAGATGAGGTCAGAACCGTCTTCACGGACGATCGGCTTGTTCGTCGGGATCGTGACGACTTGCATGTTGTAGATGTTACGGAACTCTTCTTCCTCCGTCTTCGCCGTACCGGTCATCCCGGCCAGCTTCTCATACATCCGGAAGTAGTTTTGGTACGTGATCGTCGCGAGCGTCATCGATTCCCGTTGAATCTCGACGCCTTCTTTCGCCTCGATCGCCTGGTGCAGACCTTCCGAGTAGCGGCGTCCGTCCATGACCCGACCTGTGAACTGGTCGATGATCATGACTTGGCCGTCGCGGATCATATAGTCGACGTCATGATGCATGACGGCGTTCGCACGCAATGCGAGCCCGACGTGGTGGTTGACCGAGACGTGCTCGATCGCGAACAAGTTGTCGATGCCGAAGAACTTCTCGGCGAGGTCGACCCCTTTGTCCGTGAGTAACACCGATTTCGTCTTCACGTCGACCGTGTAGTCGTCTTCGAGCTTGAGCGTCCGGACGAACGCGTCGGCACGTGTGTACAATTCGGTCGATTTTTGGGCCGACCCTGAGATGATGAGCGGGGTCCGCGCCTCATCGACGAGGATCGAGTCGACTTCATCGACGATCGTGTAGTAGAGCTCACGCTGAACACGGTCTTCCTTATAAAGGACCATGTTGTCACGCAAGTAGTCGAACCCGAGTTCGTTGTTCGTCGAGTACGTGATGTCACAGTTGTACGCCGCCTGCTTCTCGACGCGGTCCATGTTCGAGACGTTCAGTCCGACCGAGAGGCCGAGCGCGAAGTAGAGCGGTTCCATGAGTTCTTTATCACGTTTCGCCAAATATTCGTTGACCGTCACGACGTGTACGCCACGGCCAGTCAGGGCGTTCAAGTAAACCGGGAGCGTCGCGACGAGCGTCTTCCCTTCACCGGTCTTCATCTCGGCGATGTCGCCGTTATGGAGCACATAGCCCCCGATGAGCTGGACGCGGTAGTGACGCATGCCGAGCACGCGTTCTGACGCCTCGCGACAGACCGCGAACGCTTCCGGAAGGATATCGTCAAGCGTTTCCCCTTTATCCAGACGCTCACGGAATTCGACAGACTTCGCCTGAAGTGCTTCGTCAGACAACGCCTTCGTCGGCTCAGCGAATGACTCGACTAAGTCGGCCGCTTTTTCTGCTTTTTTCAATACTCGTTTCTGTGGAGCAAATAAATCTTTCAAAAAGTTCGCCATACGTTTTATCTCCTCTGCACTCAGTCAAAAATGCATGTTTTTTCCCTAATGTACAGTTTAACCGAAGTGACCCACGCTTTCAAGGAAAGGCAAAACGAAACGGCCCTCCAAGTCGGAGGGCCGTGTGAATTCAAAGTTAGATTATTCAGGTTCGATCAAGCCGTATTTACCGTCTTTCCGACGATAGACGACGTTCGTGTTCCCGGTCTCCGCGTCTGAGAAGACGAAGAAACTGTGACCGAGCATGTCCATTTGAAGGATCGCTTCTTCCGTGTCCATCGGCTTGAGCGTGAACCGCTTCGTCCGCACGAGTTCGAGTTCTGCCTCGTCCTCATCGTACGCAGGAATGTCTTCAGAACCTTCGAGTGATTTGAAATACTCGCCGATCCCGCCTTCTTTGGCGCGTCCTTTACGGTTGAGCTTTGTTTTGTGTTTACGGATTTGACGTTCCAATTTGTCGACGACGAGGTCGATTGCCGCGTACATATCGAGGTTGGTTTCCTCAGCGCGAAGCAATAAGTTCGTCATCGGGATCGTCACTTCTACTTTTTGCTTTTCGTTGTACACTTTCAAGTTGACGTAAGCCGTCTGTGCATCCGTAGGAGTTGTGAAATACCGAGTCAACTTCTCCAGCTTTTTCTCGACATAGTCTTTGATGGCTGGTGTGACTTCAATGTTTTCGCCGCGAATGTTATAAATCATCTGAACTCCTCCTTAAAATAACCGCTTGAACCAATGATTCGTCATTTTGGACCGAATCTCCTGCCTCATTTCTTAAAAAGATCTTAAAAAGAAAGCGGAAGCGGGTGGCTCATATATAGTATACCCCGAATTCAGTTTATTTGAAAACGTTATCATCAGAAAATAATGACAATTTTGTTCCGATGCTCACGCCTGCAATCGAATCGGTTGTATAAAAAGAAGTTACCCGTTATCGCCGTTTTTAAACTCGTTTTCTTAAGAGAAAAATACTATGTAGACAAAACAAAAAACCGACTTCACGAGGAAGCCGGTTCACGGTTTGAAATTATAATTTTACAACGTTAGCCGCTTGTGGGCCGCGTTCGCCATCTACGATTTCAAACTCAACTTCTTGACCTTCGTCAAGAGCTTTGTAGCCGTCAGTTTGGATTGCTGAGAAGTGTACGAAAACGTCTTTGCCGCCTTCTACCTCGATGAAACCAAAACCTTTTTCTGAGTTAAACCATTTTACTTTACCTACCATGTGCAAATCCATTCCTTTCACCATTGAAGAATACAGAGGCTTTCCCTCTAGTAGTTATATTACCACCTTCTCGGTCACTATACAACCATTTTCTGCTATTTTGTAAATGAATCGTCTTTTGGCTTACATTGGAATTATATTTCCCTACTTTTCATATTGGCTTATTGAATTTACATTTTTTGTGATATATCATGGAAGGGATGATTTAGGTTTGTGCTTTTTTGAATATCGGCCGATCCTGAAAATCTAATACGAGGAGGATGGTGCAGCGTATGCGCCCCTACTATTCCGAGGAAAAATATCGCATCACGAAGCGAACCGTGGCGATCCTGCCTTGCTTTGACATGATGAAGCAATCGCGGATCATTCTCGAGGACGGCAGCGAGATCTCGACCCCGCTCCGGCCGTACCAGTTGCTGCAGCTCTCTTGCCGCCAGTACAACAGCTCGATCGAGGAACGGATCTTCGTCGCCAAACGCGTCGCCGGGGTCAAAGGCAAAGTGCCGGTCGTCATCGAACCGACGACGGGACTCGTCTTCTTCCCGACGAAATCACCGAAACGTGAAGATTGCGAATGGTACGCCTGGTCCCACATTCGGGACATCGTGACTGTCGAGGGTGCCCCGAACGGCGTGATCGTCACGAAAGACGGTCACCGCATCCAGACGAACGCGACCGCGTACGTCTTAAAAAACCAGATCAAAGCGACCGGCGAATTGGTCGCCCGGTTCCAACAACTGAACATGAGCCCTGCGCTCGAATCTTGACCTGCCTTCCGTCGTTTGACGGGAGGTTTTTTTATGGGGATTTTGCTTCACTTTTTGAAAAAGAGGTCGATATATTGGTCGAGGTGACAACTATGCAAATCCAAGCGCAACTCGCTACAACCGTAGCCGCGAACGCGGGTGTCCAGATGAACCGCGTCTATAAAGCTGAAATCGTCAAGCAGACCGGTCCTGACACGGCCATCGTCAAGGTCGGCGGCGAACAAGTCGAGGTCACGTTCAAGGACGGGCTACCGAAGACGAACCCGTTCCAACTGACGCTCGTCGAAGAGGACGGGGTGTTGCTCGGGACCGTCGTCGTCAAACCGGAAACGGAGACGGCGGACGCACCGGCGCCAGGGACGAAACCCGAGACGAAAGTCGATACGAAAATCCAAGCGCTGCTCGCATCGCTCCCGCCCGAGGTACGGAGCGCCGTCAGCCGCTTGATCCAATCGGGACGCCTGCCTATGAACGAGGACACGGTCCGCTTGCTCGAGACCGTCTTCAAAGGTGACATGCGCGATGCCGTCTTGTTCTTGCGCACGATGGACGCCCCCGTCGTCAAACCGGACGTCGCCCGTGACATCGCGGTCGCTTCATTAGATGAAGCGAAACGTCAACTGAAGGTACCGGCACCGGACGCACCGTACCCGCAAAAAGAGCGTTACGTCGAACTCGTCAACTTGTCGCGTCCGGCCACAGAACGGGTCACACCGACACCGGAGACGGTCGACCGGCTGATCAAAGAACTCCCGGCCACGCCATCCGCCCGCCCCGAACCGAGGGAAGCCTTGCCACCCGTAGGCGGACGTCAAGTCGTGGTCAAGGAAGTGACGACGCATCTCGCTGCCGTGACGAACACGTTCCGCGCAGAACAGGCGACCGTGACGAAACAGCTCGGACAAGTCGCGGCCCTCGTCGAATCGAAGCCGCATTTGGCCCGCCCTGCCTTAGAGACGGTCGGGACGCGTCTGACGCAGCTCATCCAAAAGACGGACGCCTTGTTACATACCGACGCTCGGCAAGAGAAAGCGCTCGTCGCGATGACGGCGAAGCTCGACGTCGCCTTGTCACTGTTGTCGACGAAGCCTGCCGAGAGTGCCGCCCTCATTAAAGACGTGCGCACCGCGTTGAACGAGTTCCGCTACGTGCCGAACCAGGTCCGCGTCGAATACATCTCGCATGGCGCCACTCGTGCTGGTGAGGTCCACGTGACACCGCTCCGCCTTGACGCCAACCTGTCGGGCCGCCACGTCCAAGAGACGGCGCAGCGCGTCCAGACCGCGTCGCAACAGGCGCAAGCACAAACGTCACAAGCCGTTCAGGCATCGGCCTTGTCGGTTCGTTCGGAAGCGGCATCACCGGAAGCTGCGCGCCTCGCCTCGTTCTTCCAAGTCCAACAGACGATCAACCGGCTCGACGGCGGGCAGCTCCATCAGCTCCTGCTCGCCCTGCCGGCGAAAGTCCAGGAGATCGACACCGGCATCCACGTCCACATCCAAAACCGGGAAGCAGGCGACGTCGTCGATTGGGAGAACAGTGTCCTCTACATCCGGCTCGAGACGCCTCGCTTAGGCGAGATCGGCGTGAAAGTCGAAGCGCTCGACCGCAACCTCCGGCTCACGCTCGAGCATGATGACCCGACGGTCGAACGGATCGCGCGACCGCTGCTCGGCAAGATCGAGACGACGCTCGAAGCGATCGGCTACCGGAGCGTGACGACCCAGTTCCGTCCGCTGACGAAAGCCGAGAAAGCCGAAGTCGAGCCAGAGCGCACGCCGACGACCGGCTATGACTTTAGAATCTAGGAGGCCCTTATGTATCAACGCATGGATTTGACGAAACGCAAGACGGCCGCCGTCGTCCGTTATGACGAGACGACCGACCGGGCCCCGATCATCGTCGCCCGCGGCACAGGTGCCGTCGCCGACAAGATTTTGGAAGAGGCACGCTCGCGCGGTGTGGCCATCGAGCACGACCATTCGCTCCTCGGCCACCTGCTCGACCTTGACCTCGGGGATGCCATCCCGCCGGAACTATATGACGTCATGGCCGAAGTGCTGCTTTTAATAGAAGAACTTGACTCGATCAAAGGAGAACAATCATGAATTCGAACCGATTATATGAAATGAGCCCGGAGGAGTTGACGCAAGCGATGCTCCACGCGCTCACCTACCATTACGAGACCGCGCTGACCGCGACGATCGCCGAGCGCAACCGTCATCTGCGCCAAGCGCGCGAACTGCTCGCTAAACTGTACCAAGGACTTCATGACGGCGGCGGCATCATCTCGGCCCAGCTCGAGGAAGTGTATTTGTATATGGCGAAAGGCAGCCTCGAGGCGCTGATCGAACAAGACTTAGGTAAAATCGAAGAGCTCCACTCGCTCGCGACCGACTTAGAGATGACGTGGGACGAGGCCATCGAAAAGGCCCGGCTCCAACCCGCACACGTAGGAGGAAACCGTTATGAAAATTACCAATAACATTCAAGCGTTGAAAGCCTATACGTCGCTGTCGCTCAACCAGACGACGATGAAGAAGACGATGGACCGCCTCTCGAGCGGCGTCCGTATCAACAAGGCGTCGGACGATGCGGCCGGCCTCGCCATCTCTGAGAAGATGCGGATGCGCCTCGACTCGTTGTCGATGGCCGAACGCAACACGCTCGACGGCATCTCGCTCACGCAGACGCTCGAAGGCGGCATGAACGAGACACACTCGCTCCTACAGCGCATGCGCGAACTGTCGGTCCAAGCTGCGAACGGGACGTTGAGCCCGGACGACACGAAAGCGATCCAAGAAGAGATCAACGCGCTGACAGAAGAAGTATCCCGGATCGCCGAGACGACCGAGTTCAACTCGAAGAAGATCATGAACGGTGACTATATCGAGGGGTACGAGACACTCTTCTTCCAACTCGGGGCCGGCAGCGGTGAAGGCGTCGTCTTGAACGTCGCCGATATGCGCGCGGAAGCGCTCGGGATCGACGGGATCGACGTCATGACGCAAGCCGGTGCGAGCGACGCCATCGCCAAGTTCGATAAAGCGATCAACGACGTCTCGCTCGAACGCTCGAAGCTCGGGGCCATCCAAAACCGGTTGGAAGCGAACGTCGGTGTCGTCACGATCGGTTCAGAGAACTTGACCGCGTCCGAGTCACGCATCCGCGACGCCGACATGGCCCGCGAGATGATGGACTTCGCCCGCCTCAACATCTTGAACCAGTCCGGCATGGCGATGATCGCCCAGTCGAACGCGTTGCCGCAAGGCGTGTTACAATTGTTGAACTAACTTACAGAAAGGACGAGGCCTGATGGACATTCGTCGAATTATGGAGACCCAATCGCTTCACGGCGCGGGCAAAGCCAAGCGTCCTGACGCGGAACCCGGCGTCTCGTTCCAGAACGTGATCGGACAAAAACGCGAAGACCGCGAGTACGAGCGCTTCCAGCGCCAAATCGCGGCCATTCACGATCAAGGTGAGCTCCTCGCCGAGAGCCAGACGGTCGAATCGCTCACCGAATATAAACGATTGATCAAAGACTTTATGAAAGACGCCGTTGACGCGGCGCTCAGCCTCGAAGACAAACGCGGGTTCAACCGCCGGGGCCGGGCCAAGATCTATAAGATCGTCGAGCAGGTCGACCAGAAACTGCTCGCACTGACGGACCAGGTCATCTCGGGGGAAGCGTCACGTCTGTCGCTCCTCGACCAAGTCGGTGAGATCCGCGGATTGCTCGTCAACGTGTACGTATGAGGTGACGTATGGCTGAACATTTGTTTTCGAAAAAAGTGAAATGTCCGTACTGTTTAAAGGAAAGCGTGACACCACGCATCTTATCGCGCCACATCCGGCCGCAAGAAGTCGCGAAGGACGGCTATACGACGTATGACGGCGAGAACCCGTACTTGTATGAGCCAGCCGTCTGCAGCCATTGCCACCTCGTCTTCCACGACTCGTTCGATAAAGTCCGCAAAAACAACCGCGAGGCGCTCGAGACGAACTATTTGTCCCGAATCAACCCGGAGACGCTCGAAGGCGACCGCACGCCCGAGCACGTCATCCAACTGTACAAGTTCGCCGTCATGACGGCGCAGCTGAGCGGACAGAAGCCGTCCGTCGTCGCCATGCTCGGGATGCGTCTCGTCTGGATGAACCGCTTGATCGGGAACGGGGCGGCCGAGAAGGAATGGATGCAGCGGACGCTCGATAAGTATAACGAGGTGCAGGAAGTGTATACCGACCAGATTCGGACCGGCCTGCCGTACGATCAGCTCATGTTGCGGATCGCCGACTTGTCGGCCGCCCTCGGCTTGTACGAGGATGCGCGGCGTTGGTACGGGATTTTGCTCGGTAGTAAGGAAGTCTCAGAACGAATCCGGACGCAAGCGAAGGATCATTGGGAAGATTTTCGGGCTGAGCACGCCTAAAAGGGAAAGCCGCGGCTTTCCCTTTTCGCATACAAAAAAACCGCGCTCATCCACTCACGGACAAACGCGATCGACCCTCTTAACGGATGAACCCCCAAACCGAAAGGAGATATGCGCGATATGACTCGCGACAAAACCTAAACAGGGCACCCAAGAACCGATCACGCGGTGGCGTCTTGCACGGTTCTACTCCATTATAAATCGCATTTCGTTATTTTACTATTGTTTTCACCGAAGATTTTTCGGGGTATTGTTTATAGGAATGAAAAGGAGGACGTCACATGTTTGAACAACGTTATCTAACCGAAGTACGAAGCATCTTTCAAGAACAGAAACAGCTCGCAGAAAGCGCGCTCAATCAAGTGAGCGACGACGACTTGCATCGCGTGCTCGCCCCGGACACGCTCTCGCTCGCCGTCATCGTGCAACATATCTCGAACAATATGTTATCACGTTGGACCGACTTCTTGACGACCGACGGCGAGAAACCGGACCGGAACCGCGACGCCGAGTTTGAGGATCAACAGTTGTCTCGCACCGAGCTGATGGCGACGTGGGACGAGCGTTGGCAACTGCTTGATGACGTCTTGGCGAGCCTGACACCGGACGACATCGGTAAGACCGTCTTCATCCGCGGCGAAGAGAAGAGCGTCATCTGGGCGATCGAGAAGCAAGTGTCGCACTATAGCTATCACGTCGGCCAGATCGTCTATTTGGCGAAGATATTCGCCGGGGCGAACTGGAACGTGTTGACGATTCCGTTGCCGCATCAGCGCTGACATGGCGGCGCGACTCGTCTTCCTCGCTTTTCTCGTCGTATCGACCGTGCTCCCGTTGTTCAGTTTTGACGGCTACTCGCTCGTCAGCCATACGACGAGCCACCTCGGTGCCCAAGCCTCTCCGCATGCTTGGGTCATGAACATCACCTTCATCGCTCTCGGGGTCGCGGCGGTGCTCGTCACGTTCACCACGCGCGTCCGCTATCACCAAGTGTTCGGGGCGTTGTTTGGGACTAGCCTGTTGTTGACCGGCATCTTTCATCACGCGCCGTTGATGGACGGCGTCCCGGTCGATCTGTTTCATGACCAGGTGCATTCCGTCTTCGCGAATGCGACCGGTTTTACGTTCACGCTCCTCGCGGCGGGGCACGGGTTCATGAGTCACGGTCGGCAACGCGTCTTCGGCTTTCTGTTGGCTGCCATCGCCGTCATCATCCCACTTTGCATGTGGCTAGCACCGGACTATATGGGGCTGTTGCAGCGGGCCATGTTCATCAGTGCGTTTTGGTGGTTGTTCTTTTATATGAAACCGGACGTCCGGAGATGAGGCTACGCTTCACGTCGCTCGGCTTTCGTGAACAGCCAGCCCAAAAGGAGGAATCAGCTCGCTGCAAGCAGTCGCTATCGACGTTTGTAGCGGGTTTTCAATAGTGTGAAAAACCCAACATAGTGACCGTCATCATCAGGAAGACAATCTTCCTTCGCATAGGGAAGCAGACAGCCGATACACTTCTTTATAAAAGCGGTCCACATCTTACTCACGGCCATTCCCGTGAACGCAATCATTTTATGAATGCGAAAAGCGTACCGAGTCAATGCTCGGCACGCCATGCTCATTTCGTCACATCAATCGTGTATTCATAGCGGTCCTCTGCAAGTTGCGCATAGTCCGCATCGAACGGTCCATCGACGACAAGTTTCAATTCGGTCAACTCTTCCGGCAGCGCCTTGACGAAGAAGAGCACGTTCCCTTCCTTCTTCACTTTACCGAGGAACTCGCCACCGACGTCATCCGAGAACCACATGTCGGCCGTCACTTGCTCCCCTGTGTTCGTGACGAGCGTCGCTTGGTTCGGATGGAAACTGACTGTATCGTCGACCGTGTTTTCAACGATGGCGTTGACGGCGACGACCGTCACTTCTTCTTGGCCGTCGAACGAATCACGATACGCTTCTGCGACTTGGAGCCGTGACGTCTGCACTTTATCGATGGTAAACGTCAGTGAAGCGATCGTCTCTTGAATGTCGAGCGCTTTGTTCTTCATGTAGATCGTGTTCGTCCCGAGCTCACTGTCTTGGACTTCCGTCTCCTCTTTCGTTTCCACTTCTTCTTGTGCAGCGGACTCTTTCGCTTCTTCTGCTACCACGACTTCTTCCGTATCGGTTGCTGTCGTTTTCAATTCGTCCGCCTCCCCGCAGCCGACGAGTAACGCTAGTGGTAAGGCAAATAGGAATCCGTATCGTTTCATGTTCATTCAAAATCTCTCCTTTTAAGTTGACGAGTTGTGGTTGATACAACGAGCATAACGGATTCATTCGCCTTACCTTGGCAATAAAAAGTAACAGGTCCATACCCCATCACAATAAAAAACAAGGCTCGCAATTGAGCCTTGTTTGGTCTTGACATCTATCCTCGAGCTTTTAAGTCTTCCTCTTCATACGGGTCAGGATTGTCCTCAATCGGTGCGTCATCTTCGACGTACGCCTCGAGTTTCGGGTCCCGTTCCACATATTCATCGTACGCCCCTTCTGGACCGTAGACGAAGTAACGACGATCTTTCGACGACTTAGGCTTTACCTTTTTCTCACTCATCTCGTTTCCCTCCCCTTTCCAGAACAGAAGCAACGGGTATAGTGGTATTTACCCGATATTTATCGGTTAAAGTGGTATTTATTCGATTTTATACGAAAACAGACGTGTTTGCATCCTCGTCATTCGTTGAAACATTTACCTGACCGTACTACCGACTGCCTTGTTGAGCGGCTTCTATCCATTGAACTCGTTCCAAGATGTACTGTACGTCTACATACAGTTCAATTTGACAGGGGTCATCTTATTTACCACCACATTCTTCATCTCAAAATTGTTAAGATACCGAAAGCCAGTCAAAGCAGAGTGAACACAAAACGAGCCTGGGGCATCCCCAAGCTCGTTTATGTCTGTTGGTCAAATAGTCCAGAAAAGTTCGAGTCGACGTCTTCGTACGGGTCGACGTACGACTTGACCGTCTTCCGTTCTTGCCGCGTCGTCCCGAGCGTCATCCCGAGTCGTTGATGCTCGGCTTCGATCAAGCGGGCGATCTTTTGACTGTCGTCGACGAGCTGACGGATGACTGTCTGATCGGCCGCTTCTAAGTCAGGACCATGCGCCGACAGCAGTTGTTCGCGGTCGTCGAGCAACTCATGGATCTGGTCCATCCACGTGTCGTACGTCGGCTCTTCTGGCACTTGCGCCAGCAAGTCTTTCAGCCGTTGCGTCTTGAGAATGATCTCATCGATCGGTCTCATCCTTGTTTCGCGAGTTTCATCGCTTCCTTCCACGTATCGCGGAGTTCGGTCGTGAAGTCGAGCACTTCGTCGAGAATCCTCGTATCGTTCTTCACGTTCGCGTCGACGAGACGGCGCCACAAGTATTCATAGAGCGAGTCCAAGTTCGCCGAGATAGCGATATCTTTATTTAAAGTTAGACGAAGCTCTTGGAAGATCGCTTGCGTCTTTTGGATATTCGTGTTCTTCAAGTCAGGATTGCCTTGCTCGAGCGCGAGTTTGGCGAGACGCGTGAACTTGAGCGCCCCGTCATACAGCATGAGCGTGAGTTCCTGTGGGTTCGCGGTCGTGACCGCGTTGTTT
This sequence comes from Exiguobacterium sp. SH3S1, assembly GCF_004337105.1. Classification (NCBI taxonomy): domain Bacteria; kingdom Bacillati; phylum Bacillota; class Bacilli; order Caryophanales; genus Exiguobacterium; species Exiguobacterium sp. SH3S1. The sequence goes on from NZ_SJUW01000002.1 coordinate 307,734, forward strand.
TGATATGCTGCGTATGGGTTGGCTACCATTTAAATTCCTCCTCTTACATGCCTCCGCCTAAGAACTGTTGCAACGATGCTGCTTGCGAATTCGCTTGGTTCATCGCCGTTTCCATCGCCGTGAAGCGACGGTAGTAGGCGTTTTCTTTATTGACGAGTAAATCGTTTAAGCGTTGAATCCGTGTATCAATTTGTGCCATCTCCCGGCCCATCGAGTACGTCGGGGCACCGGAACCGTCTGCACCGGCAATCCGTGTGATGGACGACCGTGAGTTGGTCGCGGCGTCGCGAATTTGCGGAAGCAATCCACTATCCGCATTCGTAAACAGCTGATACACTTGCTCCGGATCTTTCTCGATGGCGGCCTTGAGCTTCTCTTCGTTCAGCTCGATTTTCCCGCCGTTCGTGAAGTCAGCACCGGTCGAGAGACCGATTTGGAACAGCTGCTTCATCGTATCGTCATTCGTCGAAGACGATGTACTCGACCACTTACTGCGCATCGTGTCCATGGCACTGCGAACAATCGTATCGCCGCGCAGCATTCCACTCATCGCTTTTTCTTCCCATTTCTTGATCTCATCATCAGATAGTTCATCGCGTTGGGCTTGTGTGAGCGGAGCAAATGAACGGAAACGATCTTCTTTGACTTTCTTGTTCATCAGATCAATCGTCTCGTTATACTTGTCGACGAACCCTTTAATGTTGTCGAAGATTTTTTGTGTATCGGTGGCTGCAGATAAAGTAACTGGCGACGGGTTATCGACAGCTTTAAACTCAGACTTAAGTGTAATCGTCATATTGTCGATTGTCACCGTATTCGAGCTCCTTGTTAACTGAATCCCATTCACATTAAAAATTGCATCTTCACCTTTAATGTTGCTTGCAACACTTGCGTTAAAAAATGTTGATGCAGCACCAGTAAAAGCAATCGTCGACTCGCTTCCTGTGTTTCGATGAGTTAATGCCAATTCCCCAGAAGCTTCGTTAAAGAATGCAGAGAAATTCGTGTCTTTTGAACTCAATTGTGTGATAACATCACTGAATTTCGCATTATGTCCGACTGTCAGTTTTGCTGGTGTACCGCCGTCCTTATTCACATACTCAATTTTATAGCCAGATTCGTACTTTAGTTCAGCACCTTCAGCAATAGGTGTATTGAACGTTACTTTTCCCGTTACGGAATCGTAAGTATAATCTGTCATAGCTACTTCAGCATCATCAAGGAATAGTTTTCCGCCATCATTCAATTTTGTGTTCAACGTGACTTCAGTAGGGCTACCAGTAAACGCTTGAACTTTAGTGTTTATATCTAGGTTTAAATCTTTTGCTAAAGTTTCTCGCGTAACTAAGTTATTATTCTTATCTCTTAATTGAACAATATGACTCGCAGAAGTTGCTAAGTTTTCTACACTTCGAATCTCAAGTGCAGCGTTCCCACTTGATGGTGAAGAAGTTACTTCGACACGAGACGTGTCAGATGACGATGAGGTTTTAGCCTGAAAATTACGACTAAACGAAAGGTCGACGGCACTGTTACGAAGTGTCATAAGCGAGCGGTTGATTTCGCGATAAGCATCGCGTTTCCACTCAGTCGTTTGCTTTTTCTGTTCGAGCTTATCGACCGGTGCCCGTTCGACTTGCATCAATTGCTTAATAATTGTATCGGTATCAATTCCACTGGCGAGTCCGCCAAATCGGATTGGTGATGTCATAGTTAGCCTCCTTTAGACACGTTCATCGAATAGTTGATTAAACTCCATGAACGCCGCAAAGAAGTCGAGTGACTTCTTGCTTGGAATCTCGCGGATGACTTCGTTGTTCGTATCCACGATTTGAATATAATAATCGTTCAATTTTTCATGTTTCATAAACTTTAAGCCAGTACGTTGTTGTTCTAAAACTTGATTCGCCTTCTCGACAGCCACCTCTAACTTGGTGACGTGTTGAGGCGTCGGTAAAATAACGATGCCTTCGTCGGCAAGGCGAGCATGGTTCGCTTCGACGAACACGTTTTTCGTTTGTTCATACGGCAATACAGAAGATGGTAGGTGAAGCCGGACTTCAGAGATGGTCGGGTTCATAAGCTTCTGCTCCTCTTATAATTGTTCTCATAGACTTTATCGGTTCATTCGCCATCAGTTTGCAGTATTTTGCTGAAATGGCTCCTGCTTTTCACGTTCTAAATAGACCAGGTGTGCTTGTAGTTCCTGAAATTGCTCATTCAATTGTAGTCGCCTCTTATCCTCACATTGTGTCGCCTCAATCGCGATTGAACGCATCGTCCGTAAGACGTCCTCAACTTCCGTCAATCGTTCTTGTTCAATCTGAATTGCATGTAGTTGCTTCTGTAATTCGTTAATCATCTGTACACCTTCTCTCAGTGTATGTATCGACTTGTCAATCAAAAAGTTGATTCGAGCTAGTCCATTATTGAAACCGGTCCGCTGTTCAAAACGGGAATAAATAAATTAAGGCTACTATTTCGTAAAGGAGAGAGCATCGATGGACTGGGAAGGACTGTCAGAGGAGCAAGTCGCCATATTAGTCGCTAGTATTTTAGGGGATGGAGAAATCACGAAATGCTACGTGTACGATCGACGCGTGAATAACAGCTACCGCGAACATTTTAGTATGGGTCAACTAAGTTATCGGGAGTGGAAGCAACGAAAACTTCCAGATTTATTGTATTTACGAGGAAACAACCTAGTATCTCGTTCGATGCCACTCATGACGAGACTGTTCCCATTTTTCTATCCGGAAAATAAAAAGCAAATCCCGTTCGAATTGCTCAAAGACATTCGTCACCCTTCATTTCTACTCACACTCTATCTGGATGACGGTTCCCTACTATTGAGTAAACGGTTCAACCACAACAAAAAGGAAATACAATTCACACCACACATTGCCTTGTACTTACAAGCGTTCTCTAAAGAACAGTTAGAGCGATTGGCAGGTTTCTTATTTGAACGCTTTAACATCAATGTACGGACGTCAGGTACGCCAAGTGGGACAGTTTATTACCTAAAGACGACCAAAGTCACAGATACATTTAACATTCTTGCTGTGTTGAAACCTTATCTGACTGAGTTGCCAGACTTTGCGTATAAATTAAATTGGGAGACGCGTCTTGCTTCAGAAATCGCTCAATACAAAATCTCACATCCCGATTACACCGTCCGGGTATCAATCCCAGCCCGTCCATATTCAAGTGAAGAAATCGCTTCGTTGATTGAATGGAAACATCAAAAAGTCACAGACCGTGAGATTGCTCGACGCTTAGACCGAACATATTGGTCGGTCGTTTATAAATGGCAAGACGTGAAAAACCGTGAAGCATAGGCTCCACGGTTTCTAGTATAACTTTTAAATAGTCAATTGCTATATTAACGGAGCAATTGAAGTACAGCTTGAGGCTGTTGATTTGCTTGCAGATATCCATATCTTTCAATATGGTCCAGACTATATCTTCACCCTTTTACAACACTGATATAATATCAAATATTATTGTAAAATAGGGGCTGGGCACTTCCCTCGCCGTTTACGAGGTACGGATCTCATAACCATGGACGGTAAGTCGGTAGGTCGTTCATCCTAGTCGTTGAACCTTCATCACAGTTTCCTGACAGATGCTTGGCTGCTGATTGTCCAATCCCTTCCTTTTTTCAAAACGTTCACGCTCACCGTTTCCAGTCACGTTGTCGTAAGGAGGGCTCTAAGGAGTCCCAGCAATTCACCCAGTTGTACTCTTATCCGTTACCAGATAAGACGCCCGTAAAATCTTACCGAAGAAGTTGTAGGACTGCTTCTGGTTGAGATTTCGATTGAGCCAACATTGCTTGCGCAGCTTGGTTGAGGATGTTGTTCTTCGTGAAGTTCATCATCTCACTAGCCATATCTACGTCACGGATACGCGATTCCGCAGCTTGGAGGTTTTCAGATGACGTTCCAAGGTTATTGATTGTATGCTCTAGACGGTTTTGTGCCGCACCTAGCTTTGAACGTTCTGCTGAAACGTTTTTAATTGCTAAATCAATAACTGCAACTGCTTTGGTTGCATTGTCGTGTGTAGAGATATCTAAAGCTTTCTGTGATGAAGTACCAGTAGTTCCATCGGTCACCACATTCCCTGAAGTAAATGCTGCTCCAATAGATCCTACAGTTGGAGTTGATCCTTCAATACTGATTACCCCATTTGCCGTAGTACCAGCTCCGCTATTTGACAAGCCTAACGATTCTGCACGAATATCATTAATTTCAATGACAAATGCTTGTCCGCTATTTGCGCCGATTTGTACTTGTGCACGACCACCAGTTCCATTCGCACCTTCTACTACATCAGATACTGTGACAGAACGACCACTTACAAATTCAATACTGTCCTTACCATTAGTTCCAGAAAAATCTCCTGTTGCATTTGCTGTAATTTCAAGTTTCCCTGTGTCGTTAGCAAATGTGAATTCAGTTAATTTTAAAGTAGGGTCCGCACCACGCATGCTTTCAAATGCTGCGACTAAACCGTCAGCTAATTGACCAGCTGTTGGTGCTGTAGTACCTGTATTAACAGTGATTGTTTTAGTGGCTGCATCTCCAACAATACCAGCAACATCAAAATCTGCAGCGTCAGTAAAGTTGATTGTATAATTATCATTGCCGATTTTTAATGTCGTACTAACACCAGTTAAATCGTCAGCAATAACGCCAAAATCAAAAGTTGCAGATGCATTAGTTCCAGTACCGCCATTACCTTTCAAATCTCCATTGATTACTTTTTGAGTGTTAAACTCAGTTGTATTACCAATACGATTAATTTCAGAAGTCAATTGATTGATTTCTTTTTGAATTTCTGAACGATCTGCCGCTACGTTAGTATCACTTGCAGATTGCACTGAAAGTTCACGCATACGTTGAAGGATTGAATGCGTTTCGTTCAACGCGCCTTCAGCAGTTTGAATCAATGAAATTCCGTCTTGAGCGTTACGCGACGCTTGATCCAAACCACGAATTTGTCCACGCATTTTTTCAGAGATTGCAAGACCAGCAGCGTCATCGCCAGCACGGTTGATACGAAGACCTGAAGATAATTTCTCCATTGCTTTACCGGTTTGAGTAGTATTGAACGACATGTTACGATGTGCGTTCATAGCGTTTAAGTTGTGGTTAATAATCATTGTAATTTCCCTCCATAGGCTTAAAGTTTTTTCCGCTCTTCCAAATCCATTTGTCCGAGCATACAAAGTTTAGGCCGGCCCCTCACCTTGTATTAGTTGGAACGTTTTTGCGTTTCCATACTCTATATCGGAGTCATCTCGATTCTGTTTAGTCTTTTTCAAAAAAAGTTACACGTTTCGAGTAGAATCTTTAAATCAAATAGAAAAACGACCCATCACTGGGCCGCTCCTCCTCATTTCACAGCTGTTCTAGCTTCATCCACAAACTTTGTACCCGTCTTCCCATGAATCGCCTCACCGGCTCGCTCGAGCGACGTGATGATCGCTTCGCGTCCGAAACGAGATGTCACGAAAGCGAGTGCCGCTTCCACTTTCGGGAGCATGTTGCCTTCAGGAAATTGTCCGTCCTCGATATGACGGCATGCTTCATCGACCGATATTCGGTCCAAGCCCCGCTGCGTCGGCTTCCCAAAATCGACGGCGACTTGATCGACGGCCGTCAGTATGAATAAGATGTCGACGTCGAGTTCGCGTGCGCGACGATGCCCCCCCATACCCCGCTTCAATCAAATCGACGATCGAGCGCGTTCCCGCCTAATGCAATAAGTACGTTAGACATGACTGACCTCCTCTGAGTAGTCTTTCAATAATTTCGTGAAACAATCGCGCAGCGGATGGACGATGCCGGCCCCGATGAGCGTATGGCTCGTGCTCGTGAAGACATCTTTCATGTTTTCTTCTGTCCGTTTCGTAACGTTACTCGTGAACGGGCTGACCTGTCCCCGTAAAATCAACAGCGCTTCGGTTGATCCCGTTCCAACCGGCGATGACGGTCGCCCCAGCATACGCCGGGAGTGACAGGACTGCTTCCACATCAATTTTCACGAGACATCCCTCCACCTGTAGTGTAGCAAAAAAGCGCATGCATTTCGCATACGCTTTAAGAATTACACTTCCGTCTTCATTTGCTCCGTCTCGTTCTGTAAACTCTCCGCGACACGGACGAGCTCCGTCATCGCGCCGTTCACTTCACCGAGGCTTGCCGCTTGTTGGCTCGCCGCTGACGTGACTTCCGTCGCGTAGCGTGACGCCTCTTCGACCATGCCGACGATGCCGGCCGAGTTCGTGACGACCGAATCGATCTGTCCACGTGACTCGTCTAAGAGCGCATCGACCGAATGGACGTGGCTGTACACTTCGTTCGCCGAGCTGTGGATCGTCGCGAACGCGCCGCCCGCTTTCTCGACAAGTCCGACGCCCGTCTCAACTTCCGCTTTTACGTTCGCCATCGATGACGACGTGTCGCCGACCAAACGTTTGACGTCGACGATCAAATCTGTGATCTCTTGCGTCGAGTTCGCCGTCTGTTCGGCGAGCTTTTTGACTTCTGCCGCGACGACCGCGAAACCGCGTCCGTGCTCACCGGCCCGCGCCGCCTCGATCGACGCGTTAAGCGCGAGCAAGTTCGTCTGCGCCGAGATGTCGCTGATGACGTCCGTGATGCGCGAGATCTCACCTGTCTTCTCCGTCAATTGACTATTGAGTGTCGACGACTGTTCGACTTTCCCAGCGATCGCATGCATCGCATCGACCGACGACGAGGCCAAACCTTTCCCGCTCTCGGCTTCTTGTTGCATCTCGCTCGCCGATTCGAGCGCCGAACCCATCTCTTTACGGATGTTCTCCATCGTCCGGGCGACGGCACCGAGCAGGTCCATCGAGCTGTACGTCGCGTTGACGTTATCTTCGAGCATCTTGTTCAAGGCGTTCATCGCCGAGCGGATGCTTTCGCCGGCCGTGTTGCCTTCTTGGACCGCTGCCGCGATCTCTTGCGCGGAACCCGTCAATTGGTCCGCCGTATAGCGCATGTTCGTCCCTTGTTCCCGTAAGTGTTCGACCATGTTGTCCATCGACAGAAGCAGACGCCCCATCTCCGAACGGTCGCTCGTCGTCTCACTTGCGAACACGACCGTCAAGTCGCCGTTGCCGACCTCGACCGCCTTGTCTGACGCTAACTCGATCGCTTTAAGCGGGCGACGGGCGATCAAGTAAATGACGACCCCACCTAGTACTGAAATGAGCAAGGCCACAGCCGTCCCGACGAGCATGACCTGACCCTTAGCTAGTTCGAGCTCCGTCAATTGAAGCGTGATGAACCCGACCGCCCCGCCTGTAATGAACGATGTGACCAAGATCCAGGCGAGCAGTTGAGTCGTAAAGTTTTTAAATACTTTCACTATGTGTTCCTCCTCTGTGTAATTCATCACCTACTATATCGTCCACTTGGAAGCTTTTGTATAGCGTTTTCACTTGAAGTTTTGGTCAATGAAAAAAACGCCCTCGAATTCGAGAGCGTCCGTTAAAAGCGGTCGTCTTCTTTTATCACATGTGTCCGTTCACGGGTCGTCGTGAGCGCATCGATCGCAAGAGCAATCGCCGCCACCCAGTGCAACATCATGCCAACGAACGGGATGAAGCCGAGCACCGACGCCGTAATCCCGACGATCGGGCCGAACGAGACTTTGTTCAGCCGTGATACCGACAGGATCAACACGACGATGTGAAACACGAGCATGAATCCGAGCGGTGAATACCCCATACTGATGATGAACAGTCCACCGAGCACCGGGATGCCGAGCAATGCCTCGAACGCGGCACCTAACCATTTCAAATTACGAACCATCGTCTCCACCTCACAGTTCTAGTAAGTAAAACTCATAGCCGCCGTTCTCCGCGAATCCGGCCCGCTTGTAAATCTCGAGCGCGGCCTTGTTTTCGGTCTCGACGTCGAGTTCGAGCTTCGTGCGTCCCATGCGGAACAGTTGTTGGACCATCTGCTTCAACATCTTCGTGCCGTAGCCTTGGCCTTGTTCGCTCGCCCGCACGCCGAACGCGTGGATGCTCGCGGCATCGTCACCTGACAATAGCGCGCGGATGACACCGACGGGACGGCCTTCAACTTCACCGATGTACGTCACCCGGTCCGGCGTGTCGATTTGGCTATAGATGTTCTCCGTCACATCAATCGGGTCACCGAACGCCTCACTGAGCGTCTCGATGATGACGGGACGGTCGGCGTCGGTTGCCTCACGGAGCGACACTTCGTTCGGTTTCAAAAACAGCTCGGCTTTCTTCAAGACGAGGTTGTACTCCGAGAACTGATACGCCGCGCCAAGGTGGTCGACGACCGCCTTACCCGACTTCGACTTGCGGTCGATGACGAACGTGAACGCCTCGCAACCGTTCTCTTTCGCGTCGCGTTTCGCTGCATCGAGGAGCGCCGTGAAGACGCCTTGCTTGCGGTAGTCCGGATGGACGAGCGCATTGACCTCATACTCGTTCGGGAGATACGGGAACAACATCAAATAACCGATCAACTGTTCACCGTCATAGACGGCGTAGTCGTTCTGTCCGACCGCGACGTGACCGATTTTCACGTCGATCGCGTCATGCGCGTTGACCGCTCCTTCGAGCGCTGTTACATGTTCTGCCTGTCTTGCTTCTTCTACTGTCCAATTCATACGAATCACCTCAACTGTATTGTAGCATAATCGAAAAAGCCCGCCGAAGCGGGCTGACTCATAACGTGCGGAACTCGAGCTCTGGGAGCGTCTCAAGTAACTCCGCGATCTCGTCCGTATGCGCCTCGGCGCCTGGGACGGCCTCGGTCGGTTCGACCCAGAAGAACGTCTTGTCGCTCGCGCCGAGATAGTTGCCGTAACCGATTTCGGTCGCGAACGCCTCTTCCGAGAGTTCACGGTCAATCAAGTCAAGGTGGAACAACAGTTGGTCGTCCCCGTCCTCGACGTTATAGTAGAGGTCGAACGTGCCGTAGCTATTTTTATCGCCGATATCGACGACGTCTTGTGCTTTTTCGATATAGACGTCACCGCGCTCGATCGCCTCGGCGATCTTCGACGGGAGAATGATCTCGTAGCCGAGGTCGCGGTCACGGATCGTCTGTGACGTATCATCGGTCCGTCCGCGTGACGAGACGACACCGACCGTTGCGACGAGGGCACCGGTCACGCCAAGCGCGACGGCCCATTTTACTGTTTTATTCATGTTGAACTCACTCCTCTTTGATGACTGCCATGAGACGATTATCGCACAAAACATCACCAAATCATTAAATATTCTGAAAAAACTTTTTAGGATGCGTTGACGCCCGTCCGCCAATCCCATACGATAAAGATATCGTATTACAGAAAAGAGGAACTGACATGTCAAACGAATCCCAATTGTCGCGCGCACAGCTCGACGCGCTCTTGAAAAACGTCTTCGCCCTGCAAATCCCGGTCATCGAAAAGTTCATGACGGACCTGTTTAAAAAATACGTCTCGACGGCGTCCACGTTCAAGCAAGACATGGACACGATGAAAGCGAGCGAGTGGCACCAACAATTCTTCGGTCAGAAGGCGATGCCGCACTTGTTCATCGAGAACCTCGGCTTCGGCGCCTCGTTCCGTCACCAGGAACAAGAAAAAGTCGTCAAGATCCCGGACAACATGACGGTCGTCAAACCGGACTCGGACAACCAGATCGAGGAGATTCTCCAAAACCTCGACAAGACGCTCGCGTCGATGGAAGTCAAAAACAAAGGACTCGTCAAAAAGTTCTATAAAGAAACGCTCGAACTCATCTGTCAGCTCGGCAGCCGTACCGGCATGATGGACGAGTTTTATGAGCAGGTCAAAGGCAGTTTGACGAAAGCATGATAAAACATCCACGTCCGCGGACGAGGGCACTGAAAAACCTCCGCTCTATCCGAGCGTGAACAGAAAAAAGGGCGATTGGACCGACTCAAGTCGGGACAATCGCTCTTTTTCCTTGCCCTTATCCTGTTTTTTCTTTTGAGAGGGTGATGATCCGCTTCAGGTTTACCGCGATGATCGCCATCACGCTCTGTAACGTCATGCCTTTCAGGTCTGACGTTTTGTTTCGCGCCA
>NZ_SJUW01000030.1:0-1119 GCF_004337105.1 Exiguobacterium sp. SH3S1
TCATTCCGTCGACTTCCCCCCGAAGGGTTCCGTCGATTTCCTGCGCTCGACTTGCATGTATTAGGCACGCCGCCAGCGTTCGTCCTGAGCCAGGATCAAACTCTCCAAAGAATTTGATATAGCTCTTGAAAATGACGAAGCTTGCGCTTCAATCAAAACTTGTAAAACTTTTTTGCCTCATCGTTCAGTTTTCAAAGTTCGTCAGTTAAAGAATTGGTGGAGCCTAGCGGGATCGAACCGCTGACCTCCTGCGTGCAAGGCAGGCGCTCTCCCAGCTGAGCTAAGGCCCCAAAAGTTATGATGGTCGGGAAGACAGGATTCGAACCTGCGACCCCTTGGTCCCAAACCAAGTGCTCTACCAAGCTGAGCTACTTCCCGTTATAAATGGTGCACCCTGAGAGATTCGAACTCCCGGCCTTTAGATTCGTAGTCTAACGCTCTATCCAGCTGAGCTAAGGGTGCGAGACGAATGATTCCCAATGGGATATATAGATGGTACCGAGGGCCGGACTTGAACCGGCACGAGGAAACCCTCGCAGGATTTTAAGTCCTGTGCGTCTACCAATTCCGCCACCCCGGCAAGGTATAATTAGTGCGGTAGACTTTTTTAAAAAATGGTGCCGGCGAAAGGATTTGAACCCTCGACCCTCTGATTACAAGTCAGATGCTCTACCAACTGAGCTACACCGGCAGGTGTAAATGGTGGAGGATGACGGGATCGAACCGCCGACCCCCTGCTTGTAAGGCAGGTGCTCTCCCAGCTGAGCTAATCCTCCGATATGTATGCCTGGCAACGTCCTATCCTCACAGGGGGAGACCCCCAACTACTTTCGGCGCTGAAGCGCTTAACTTCCGTGTTCGGCATGGGAACGGGTGTGGCCGCTTCGCTATCGCCACCAGACATATATGAGATTAACATTATCTTTACATAATGTCAAACTTTTTTTTGAAAGATTACTCTCTCAAAACTGAAGATTCATCAATACAAACCATTTCTAGATCAAAGCCTCGACCGATTAGTATCATTCAGCTCCACACGTCGCCGTGCTTCCACCCATGACCTATCTACCTCATCGTCTCTGAGGGGTCTTTCTTGATTGCTCAAAGGGAAATCTCATC
>NZ_SJUW01000031.1:0-569 GCF_004337105.1 Exiguobacterium sp. SH3S1
CGACGATCAGCGTCCGTCCCTTCAGCAGCCCCATCTCTTTCGCGACCTCGACCGTGTGTGCGAGCAGTTTGTCGAGCAGTTTGTCGTCGTCCATGCGTTGGCGGCGGAATTTCGTGAGCGAGGACGGGTTGATGACGCCGTCCTCCGGCGCGAGATCCAGGAAATACTTATAGGTGAGGTCGGTCCTCGCCCGTCTGACGAGATCGACATCCGATAGGTTCGAGTGCGCCTTGAGGAACAGATATTTGAACATCCGGACAGGATGGACGGCCATCCGCCCGTTGTCGTGACAATACGTGTCCGCGAGCAGGTCGGTGACGAAATCGAACGATACGAGATCGTGGATGAGCCGTAGCTCGTCATCGGCAGGGATCAACAGATCGTAAAGCGCCGCATACGGGCTCGGCGGCATGTTCGGCAGGTCTGGCATCATCGGGATCGCCTCCAGGATGTGTAGTTATAGCCAGTTTAGTCCGAAACGGCAAGGACGTACAGCGTCGCCCCGAGGGCACGCCGACTCCCGGGGGAACAGCGGGCAAGGCGAGACCCAGCAGCGACATCGTCGCGAT
>NZ_SJUW01000032.1:0-557 GCF_004337105.1 Exiguobacterium sp. SH3S1
GGATCTCGCCGTCGAAGATTCGGTGCTGTGTGAAGCGGATGAACCCGACCTTCGGGAGCCGGACCCGGTCCCCCTCGATGCGGATCGTGCCGTGCTGGTTGTTCGTCGTGTAGGAGGCGCGCGCCTTCCGTCTCGACTTGAACACCGGGAAGCCGGCCGTCCCGGCGAAGAACTTCGCGAACGCCGCGTCGAGGTGAAGCTTCGCATTCGCGAGCGCGAGGCTGTCCGCCTCGGCGAGGAACGGGAACAGGGGCTTGTACGAGGCGGGCACAGCCGATCGTCCTGACCAGGAAATCGGCCTGTTCCGCCGTCGGGTGGAGCCTGTATTTGTAGCCCTTCAGCATGTCTCCCCCTCCTCTCGGCCGATGATCGTGATGAACGCCTTCCTCATCCGATACCCGCGACGGGGGAAGGGAAATCTGACGGAATCACGAACTTATGTTCGTCATATCTGTCACAGGGGTGGCCAAGAGGTTTATGTACGGGCGATTCATCTCCCACCTACGCTGGGCCTCGCCCCAGACGCTTAGAGGTGGGAGAATTCTCGCTTAATTATG
>NZ_SJUW01000033.1:0-499 GCF_004337105.1 Exiguobacterium sp. SH3S1
TTTCACCGGGGCGCAAATGGGTAAAAAAGCAACGGAATTGTTGTCAGAAAGACTGCATAACCTGGAGAAAAAGCGATGGTTACGCAGCTAAACGCAGGATTAATGTGTCTAAAATAAGGAAATCAGGTTAGAAATTACACTCTCTGAGGAAATGTTAACTGGCACTAAACACAATAAATCGATCCCCATCTCCTTTTTGCAATAAGGGATGGCTTTTGCTACTCACTTTAAAAGCGATTCAATTTCCTAACCATGAACGTAGCACGCTACGCGTGAGCGGCGCAGCGGTGCTGCTTCGGGGATGTTAATGAGTTGAGTACTGTTTTATACTCTGCAGTAGGTTAATTTTTTTCAGGGATTCATCTCGATGGCTCGCAATAAATCTCCCAGAAAGCGTAAACCGGTTAAATCAGGCAGGCTGCCCGTCACTTCACGTGCCACAGCGCCTGTTTATCTGAAACGTGTTATGCTCGCTCTCTCACCCGAACATTATGATGAC
>NZ_SJUW01000034.1:0-460 GCF_004337105.1 Exiguobacterium sp. SH3S1
GCCGCCGAAGGTGGGACAGATGATTGGGGTGAAGTCGTAACAAGGTAGCCGTATCGGAAGGTGCGGCTGGATCACCTCCTTTCTAAGGAAAATGCCCATGTGGCATTGCCCATCGTTCAGTTTTGAGAGACCAAATCTCTCGACAAATCAAATTATGAGGGCCTATAGCTCAGCTGGTTAGAGCGCACGCCTGATAAGCGTGAGGTCGGTGGTTCGAGTCCACTTAGGCCCACCATTTTTTTGAGAATTCCCTTATATGGGGCCTTAGCTCAGCTGGGAGAGCGCCTGCCTTGCACGCAGGAGGTCAGCGGTTCGATCCCGCTAGGCTCCACTTTGTTCCTTGAAAACTGAAGATTCATCAAGACATCAAACCAAGAAAAATATGCATGGTCCGTTCGGACCGTGTGTCTTAGAAACGCTAGATCAAGGTAGAAAGGGCGTACGGTGGATGCCTTGGCAC
>NZ_SJUW01000035.1:0-429 GCF_004337105.1 Exiguobacterium sp. SH3S1
ACATCTCCTTTGGCCTTTTTTTAACAATAACTGGCCGCTACTTAATGCTCTGTTTCGGGCAGCCACTCGAGCTATGCTGCAGTTGGCTCGCAAACAGGGTATCGAAATTGGTATTTTCTGTGCCTTGCATACTTATGGCCGGCAACTCAATCAACATCCGCATGTTCATGTTTCCGTCACTCGAGGGGGTTTGGATAGTAAACATAGTGTATGGCGAAAGCTGTTTTCTAAAAAAAAGGATGTCGAAGAAATCTGGCGAGGGGCTGTTATCCGACTACTGCGTCACAGTTATGATTTAATTAACCCTGGCCTTCTTCCCGGTCTTGGCCATATCCGTGACAAAAAACATTGGCGGCGTTACTTGAGGGCGCAGTACGGACGTTATTGGAAAGTGCACTTTGCTAAAAAAACGAAAGGGGCATGGCATAG
>NZ_SJUW01000036.1:0-427 GCF_004337105.1 Exiguobacterium sp. SH3S1
GAGTTGTGTTCTCATCGGCTCGGCCGCAGGAACGGGGATTGCCCCGCACCGGCATGCGCCTCGCCCATGCGTCATAGTCATGAGCAATTGATTTGATGGAATCAATTAATTGGCTATATCGTTCTCGCGGGCCTAAACTTCGTTCATTCCGTATCAGCAACCACCAACCGAGGAAACAGCAATGTCCCTGATCAATACCCAAGTCCAGCCTTTCAAGACCGAAGCGTTCGTGAACCGCAATGGCAAGGGTGAGTTCATTACCGTGACCGAAGAGAACCTGAAGGGCAAGTGGTCCGTCCTGATCTTCATGCCGGCCGCCTTCACGTTCAACTGCCCCACGGAAATCGAGGATGCCGCCGACAACTACGCCGAGTTCCAGAAGGTTGGCGCCGAGGTCTACATCGTGACGACCGACACGCACTTCTCG
>NZ_SJUW01000037.1:0-424 GCF_004337105.1 Exiguobacterium sp. SH3S1
GCTAATAATTTAATAATATGATCTACCGCTTCCCAATCTGTATTTTGCTGTTAATAATAATGAAGATACTCTTCTGCTTCTTTATACGTTGGCCGACAAACAACATAAGAATCAAGATATAAAATTAAACGGTTTTTTTCTCTTTTGTAATTTTTCTTGCTTTTGTATTGATATAATATCTTGTCAAATTGATTTAAATCTAGTGTTAACATAAATAAATAATTTACCTTTCGAATAGCAAAATCTTTACCAAAGGTAGCACCTGCCCTATTAAAAATAGGAATATTCTTTTGTAATGGCAATGGAACGCTATATACTTTTTAAATTTAAAAAATTTCCTATTTCAAGCAAAAGCGGTTTCGGTTCGCCATAATTTTTTTATTATATCAAGCCATTCTTGAACATGTTGATAACAATCTTGATG
>NZ_SJUW01000038.1:0-422 GCF_004337105.1 Exiguobacterium sp. SH3S1
GATATGGAAAAAGCCGGTGAACTGGCCGCCAGGGACCGGGCCGAACGGGACGCATCACAGCTGAAGTATACCGGAGAGGCGCAGAAGGCGTATGAGCGTCTGCTGACGCCGCTGGAGAAATATACCGCCCGTCAGGAAGAACTGAATAAGGCCCTGAAAGACGGGAAAATCCTGCGGGCGGATTACAACACGCTGATGGCGGCGGCGAAAAAGGATTATGAATCGACGCTGAAAAAGCCGAAGTCGTCAGGAGTCAAAGTGTCAGCCGGTGAGCGTCAGGAAGACCAGGCGCATGCTGCCCTGCTGGCGCTTGAAACCGAGCTCAGGACGCTGGAAAAACACAGCGGTGCGAATGAGAAAATCAGCCAGCAGCGTCGCGATTTATGGAAAGCGGAAAATCAGTATGCGGTCCTGAAAGAGGC
>NZ_SJUW01000039.1:0-417 GCF_004337105.1 Exiguobacterium sp. SH3S1
CTTTTTAGTTATTCCAAAGGTTAAATTTTGATCACCTGTAGGCGTTAAAGCAAAGATGAAAATCGTGATTTACATCACAATTTTCATGATCTTGCCCTGCCCCGTCCCTTGCTCTCATGTCTTTCTGTATGTATTTTATATTTTTCTCTTTCTGGTGTTGTTCATTATGACCATTTACCAATCCAGTCAAAAACTTCATTTTTCAAATTGTTATCATAATAATCAACATCATAATAGTCTCCATAATTAATTATTTTATAACTAGCCTTCTTGTTTTTATCACTAAAATACACCCGTTGTTTTGTAGCGCAGAACTCCATATTCTCCAGTTTACTAATGTTTCTTAATCGCACGCTATAAAGAATATCATTGAAAAAATTAAGATTTATATCAACCACTCCACAGTGCGTCCTGTAA